>JBIHZV010000004.1:0-35077 GCA_044240275.1 Ilumatobacteraceae bacterium
TTTTTGGGAACGCTTGGACGATCGGGTGGTTTGTTGATTGGCTCGGCACTTGCTTTTTGGTGGAAGCCCTCAATGTTCCATAGCGATCACCCAACATCGGAGCGACATATTGTGTCGGTTGTTGGTTGGTTGGGCGTACTAGGGCTCGGCGCAATGTTGTGGAGTTTCCACGATGTCGTTGAAGGTGGTGTCGACGGCGGCACGAGTGGCTACGCGCCGTTATTTCAGGGTGGTTTTCTTCTCGTCGGGCTTGCGAGTATCGCAATCATTGCGGCGGCGGTGCACCCGCACACATTCTTGGCAACACGCGTCCTAGGCAACCCAGTATTGGTGTATCTCGGTCAGCGGTCGTATGGCTTGTACTTGTTCCATTGGCCGATCTTTCAGTTTTATCGACAATTTGCTGGTCGGGGACTCAACGTCATCGAGTTTGTTCTGTTGTTTGCACTCGCACTTGCCATTACCGAAGTTTCGTATCGGTTCATTGAGATGCCAGTGCGCGCTGGAGGCCTTCGTGAAGCGTGGAGCAAGTTTCGCCATTCACGGCTTGATTCGGATAGAGAAAAACGACAGAGCATTATTGCCATTGGCATCGTTGCAGCAGTTGTGCCGATCTTTGCATTGGTGAGTCTTGCAACTGCGCAAGTCAAGTTGGACGACATCGGTCAGAGCCTTGCCGACGGAGAGAGCGGTGTTGTCAACGTCATGACAAGCACAACGGTTGCCGTTTCGACGACAACTGTTTTGTCGGGCACGCTCGGTGTTTTAGACAGTGTTGTGCCTTCGCCATCGACAACAACACTCGATGGACAAGTTATCGAGATCATTGCAATCGGTGATTCAGTGATGCTGGGAGCGGCCAATGTGCTGACAGAGCGTGGAATCACCGTAGATGCGCTCAAGAGCAGACCGTTTCGTCAGGCACTCGAGATTGGCAACTACCTCAAGTCGGTAAACCGGCTTGGCGAGATTGTGATTATTCACCTCGGCACAAATAACTATGTTGATCAAAAAACGCTGGACGACATCATGGTTCCCTTGGCCGATGTAGACACTGTTGTGTTTTTAACAAATCATGTGCCAAGTAAAAAATGGCAGGACCCAAACAACGTGTTGTTACGCGGGATGCCTGATCGATACGGCAATGTCAAGGTCCTTGACTGGTACACAATCGCCGTAGCGCATCCAGAATACTTGTATGGAGACAAAATTCACCTCAACCCAGAAGGTCAGGCTGTGTATGCCGACCTGATCATGCAAGCAATAGGAAAGTAGTGTTTCAGTCATGACATCATCAGCAAAATCACCAGTACGAGTAACGGTCACGGGAGCAGCAGGACAGATTGGGTACAGCCTGTTGTTTCGTATCGCTTCAGGCGCGATGCTTGGCGCAGATACACCAGTGATTTTGCAATTGCTTGAAGTAACACCAGCGCTCGGTGCACTTGGTGGAGTGAAAATGGAATTGGATGACTGTGCGTTTCCAAACCTCGTCGATGTTGTGATGACCGATGACCCAAACATTGCTTTTGGTGACACCGATATTGCATTGCTTGTTGGGGCTATGCCACGCAAAGAGGGTATGGAGCGAAGCGATTTACTTTCAGCAAATGGTGGCATCTTCAAGCCGCAAGGCGCAGCGATTAGCGCCAATGCCAAAAAGAACATCAAAGTGTTGGTCGTGGGCAACCCAGCCAACACCAATGCCGCGATTGCTATGCATAACGCGAAGAACATTGACCCACGTCAGTTCACCGCCATGACCCGACTCGACCACAACCGTGCGATTAGCCAGCTTGCGCAACGCGTTGGGCGTCCTGTTTCATCAGTTAAAAAGATGACGATCTGGGGTAATCATTCAACGACCCAGTATCCAGACTTGTTTCATTGCGAGGTTGATGGCAAGAATGCCGCGCAACTCGTCAATGATCAGACATGGGTTGAAGAAACTTATATTCCAACCGTCGCAAAGCGCGGTGCTGCAGTGATCAAGGCTCGCGGATCTTCGTCGGCGGCAAGCGCTGCAAATGCCGCAGTAGACCATGTACGTTCGTGGGTATTGGGCACACCGGCTGGCGACTGGGTTTCTATGTCAGTACCGTCCGACGGTAGCTACGGCGTACCGCAAGGCGTGATGTCATCTTTCCCTTGCGTTTGCGAAAACGGTGACTACAAAATTGTGCAAGGTCTTGAGATTGACGCGTTTAGTCGCGCACGTATTGATGCCTCAGTTGCCGAACTCATCGAAGAGCGTGATGCTGTCCGTGAACTGGGCTTGATCTAAAACTTGAACTAGCCCGAGGTCTGGGCAATTGCAGCTTGAGTTTCTGCGCGGGAACGAGTACAACCAAGCGGATCTTGTTTCACGAGTTTTTTCATCTCCTTAGTGGGGGAGATCTGCTCACCTTTGCGCCACGCATTTAAATATTTTTGTGGCCATATCTCGCCTTGTAATAAAAACGCTTCAACCACAGGACACACACGTGACATTCCTAAATGCGTGTGGCACCTGGTGACGCGGGCATTACCCGATGAGCCCATGACGCCAATCCAATCGCCAGCACTGACACGCTGACCTGTTGCAACTTTTATTCTGCCGAGGTGCGCAAAGAAATAGCGCACGTTGTCGTCTCCAACAAGGGTAATTGTCTTGCCGCCGCGTGTACCAGGAGCATCAATTGCCTTGACCCATTTGTCAATCGTGCGCGTTTGGGTAATCGTGCCGGCAGTTGGTGCGAGCACATGGGCGTAACAACCGTCTACATCAACCGCTGGGTAGTTCAAATGATCGGCTGGGTAATTGACACCAACTTTGGAAAACGGAAAAACATAGAGGAGGGGAGACTCAGTAGCTGCGACCAGACTTTGTACCGGCGCTAGGAGCGTGGCAATTGCAATCATTGCTACAACACCAAAAATTTGATTGATGCGTGGCTTTAAGCGCATACTTGCGATCGTAGTGTGGCGGCGTCGAATGTTACGGTTGATCCATGAAGAGAAAATTTTTTATCGACACGGATACCGCAAGTGACGATGCCGTTGCTCTGATCATCGCGCTACGTCACGGAGACATAGATGTTGTCGGGATTGGTGTTGTCGCTGGCAATGTGCCACTTGAGATGGGTGTTCAAAACGCTTTATATACACGCGAATTGTGCCAATCAAACACGCCAATTTATGTTGGTGCGGCCAAACCACTTGCGCGAGAGCTGCGTACCGCTCAGTTTGTGCACGGCATGGATGGTATGGGGGATATCGGACTTGACCTTAAGGGGAGACTGCCAAATGCGGGAAGCGCGATAGATGAGTTGATCAAGTCGGCGCACGAGTTTGATGGCGTGCTAGAGCTCGTGACTCTAGGACCGCTGACAAATATTGCACTCGCGCTAAAAAAGGATCCAAGCATTGCAAAGAAATTTAAGCGTTGTGTGGTGATGGGTGCAGCAGCCGACCATATTGGCAATGTGACACCCGTAGCAGAGTTCAACATGTGGGTCGACCCAGAAGCGGTAGATGTGGTGTTGCAATCTGGGATGAATCTTGAGTTCGTTGGCTGGGACATCTCGCGTAAGTTTGCTGTGATCACGCAAGCCGAGTCGGCCATGTTGCGAGCAATGGACACGCCGTTTGCAACATTTACGATTGATATCCAACGAGTCCTAGAAAAGTTTTGCGAAAACGAAACCCACCTTGCTGGATTCGACTTGCCGGACCCAATCGCAATCGCATACGCCATCAACTCGAGTGTGGCTGATGAAGTGCGCGAGATGCACCTCGTTGTTGAAACTCAATCACTGGCGACCGAAGGCATGGTGGTGATGGACACGCTTGGTGTATTGCATCAGACACCGAATGCGCTCGTGGTCACAAGCGCGAGACATGATGTGTTTATGTCGATGCTGATGGATGCGCTCGAAGAATGAGCCAGCAGTCGCCACTCGACAAAGCATTTGTGCAACTGGGTGTCACTACTCGTAATGGACATGACGAGTCGATGCACTATGGAGCAGTGGTTGGTTTAGCGCGAGACGGGTCGATTGAGTTTGCCCTTGGTGACCCAGCGACAATCGTGTATCCGCGGTCGTCTACTAAGCCGATTCAGGCAACAGCAATGGTGGCAAGTGGACTTGACCTACCGCCGCGTTTGTTGGCGCTTGTTTGCGCGAGCCACGACGGATCGCCGATGCATCTTGCTGCAGCACGCGAAATTTTGGCCACGGCCGGTTTGACCGAAGATGACTTGAGTAATGCCAAGGACTTTCCGCTCGATGATGATGCAGCGGCAGAGGTGCTGCGTGGTGGCGGAGTAAAGACAAAGTTGCAAATGAACTGCTCGGGCAAACACTCGGGGATGCTTGCCACGTGTGTGCACAATGGCTGGTCGCATGATGAGGCATATCTGCACGAGTCGCATCCATTGCAGCAACGCATAACGCAGATGGTTCCAGAGTTGAGCGGCGAAGAAGCTGCCTTCATTGGTATCGACGGTTGCGGTGCACCAGCACACGCCATGTCGCTCACCGGACTTGCACGCGTCTTTCGCACTGTGGTGATGTCTGACCCAACAAGTGCACCGGGCAAAGTGGCCCATGCGATGCGCAGTCATCCACAAATGGTGGGTGGACCAACTCGCGACGTAACTCTGTGGATGCAAGGTATCCCAGGTCTGCTTGGCAAAGATGGTGCAGAGGGAGTGTTTGCTGTTGCTCTGCCCGACGGGCGAGCAGTCGCACTCAAGATCGCTGATGGCGCCAATCGTGCGCGCCCACCAATGATGAAGGCAGCATTAGAGGCACTTGGCATCGATACAACGGGTGTAGACCCAAAAGCCTTTGACTCAACGATCTATGGGCACGGCAAGCCAGTTGGCAGCGTGCGTATTACTGCAACGCTGTAGCGAACTACTTACTAGCGACTAATTACTAGCCCTCGTAATACGAGTCGGCGATTGTGAGCGCTTGATCGATGATTGCAATTCCCTCGCGTACTTCGTCTGGTGTTGCATTGCACGGCGGCACAACATGGGTGCGATTGAAATGTACGAATGGCCAAAGTCCAAGTTTTTTACACTCGGCGGCAAAGTCGGCCATCGGTTTGGCATCTGCGCCTGTGGCATTGAACGGAACGAGTGGCTTGCGAGTCTCGCGATTGCGCACCAGTTCGATGGCCCAAAATACGCCAAGTCCACGAACATCGCCAACGGATGGATGCTTGGCTTTGAGTTTTTCAAGTTCTGGTCCGATGACGTCGGTACCAAGCATGCGAGCATTCTCAACAATCTTTTCTTCTTTAAAGATGTTGATCGATGCAACAGCTGCAGCACACGCAAGAGGGTGACCGCTGTAGGTGAGTCCGCCTGGATAAACGCGATCTTTGAATGAATCAGCAATTTTTTGGCTGATGATCACACCACCGAGCGGAATGTAACCAGAGTTCACACCTTTGGCAAAACAAATCAGGTCTGGTGTGACACCCCAGTGATTAACTGCAAACCATTCACCGCAACGACCAAAACCGGCCATCACTTCGTCACACATCATCACGATGCCATAGCGATCGCATAGTTCGCGAACACCTTTGAGGTAACCAGCAGGTGGAACCAAAATTCCATTCGTTCCAATAACTGATTCAAGTCCAATCATCGCAACGGTGTGTGGTCCTTCCACCATCAAGACTTCTTCTAAATGTTGCAATGCACGTTGACACTCTTGCTCATCACTAGAAGAGTGAAAAGCAGAACGGTACGGGTACGGTCCCCAGAACTTCACTGCACCCGATGCGCCGGTCTCGTTTGGCCAACGGCGCGGGTCACCGGTGAGTGCGATGGCGCCAGAAGTTGATCCGTGGTACGAGCGATACATTGTCAAAATTTTGTGACGACCCGTGTGAAGCTTGCTCATGCGCACTGCATTTTCTGCTGCCTCTGCGCCACCGTTAGTGAAGAACACCATGTTGAGATCGCCAGGTGCAAGTTCGGTAATCAGTCGAGCAGCTTCGGAGCGTGCATCATTTGCAAACGGTGGAGCAACGGTGCACAACTTGCCGGCTTGTTCTTGAATTGCGGCAACAAGTTTTGGGTGCTGATGACCAATGTTCAGGTTGACGAGTTGACTTGAAAAGTCGAGGTACTTTTTGCCGGTTGAATCCCAAAAGTAACTACCAAGACCACCAGTAATTTCAACTGGATTGAGAGTTCCTTGCGCAGACCACGAATGAAATACGTGTGCGCGATCGTCGAGATATGCCTGTGTCTTTGTTGCTTCAAGTGTCATAACAACAGCCTAATCTGCAGTAATTACGAGTTGAGAGTCGCCGTAACCCGCTTGTGTAATTGTGGCCAAGCTCCAGCCAAGCCGGCGTGTAACGAAAAAGTCTCAACTCTGTCGAGCGTTACCCATTGCAGATCTTCCGATTCGGCGTTGGCGGCGAATGCTCCCGCGTCGCCGTTGGTGTGGGCAATCACTGTGTCGTACCGCCACGGTCCATGGTCGTCACTAAACACATCGCGTACTAAATAGTCATTGCTATTAATGCCGGCTTCTTCGGATGCTTCGCGACCAGCAGCCGTCACTGAATCCTCGTGACTATCGAGCGCGCCACCCGGAAGGGCCCAAGTGCCTCCACCGTGGGTCCATGCAGCGCGCAGCTGCAACAACACGTGCGGCTCGGGCAGGTCGAGTCGAATGAGTAATAGACCTGCAGCGCCATGGAGTCCCCAATGTTTGTGACCGCATGAGCACATCACCCATCCGTCGCCGTCTCGAAAAGCCATGCGTTAGATCGTAGTTTCGGTTTCGGCTTGAGCCTCGCGGCGCGCGTTTGCTCGTATGGCGGCACGTGCAGTTGCTTGGGCGGCAGTGATCTCGGCATGGTGTGCATGACACAGAACTTCGAGTCCGCCTCGACCAGTGGCGTCGGGCTGCAAGTGGTGATGGCAGCCTGGTCCGTATCCCTTGCCTTCGCGGGGTTCGATGTGATTGACCTCACAGTCGCGTCGTGCTGCGGTGCAGCCAACACGAATGCAGTGGTATTTGGCTCGGCGTTTTGCAGACGAGCGGGCAAATCTCCAGATGTGTTCCCGTTGCCATGCGCGACCACATTTGTCTGAGCACCAAGTAGTGCGTCGCTTTCCAGTAATTATTTCGTTGCACCAATGGCAGCGCCCGATTTCCCCTTGCCATTTGCTGAGAGGGCACGTGATGCGCTCGGCAACGAGCGGTGGCAACTCAAGTTTGTTAACTGCATGTTTCATTTGCTTGCGTTGGGTAGCCATGAGCGTTCACAAACAATAACAATCCTGAAACATTTTGTAGACACAGTCGAAATATCGCTCTCCTAATCTCATTGTCGTTCGGTAGCAATGGCGCCTCTGGACGCGTCTGTATTTCTATGGCAACTCAACCGTTGCCCTTACCCGAATGGAGAAAAGTATGAAGTTTTTACTCGAAACACCAGACCCGGTCACTGTGCTTGGTCAGCAGGTGAGCTTGATGTGGATTGTGATTGGAGCAGCACTCGTTATTTTCATGCAGGCCGGTTTTGCGCTTGTTGAAACTGGTATGACTCAAGCAAAAAACGCAGCGCACGTTGTGAGTACCAATTTTGCAATTTTTGGACTCGGTTTTATCGGTTTCTATTTGGTTGGATTTGCTTTCTCGTTTGGTGGTTTTTCCTATTCCGCTTTCGGAATGGACGCACCGGTTGGGTCTGCGTTGCTCGGTAGTGGCGACTGGGTCTTTTTATGGAAGGGCGGTTGGGCACTGTCTGGTAGCGCAATTACTCCAGCAGTAGTTGGCTTCTTTTTGTACATGGTTGCGTTCATGGACACTGTGGCCACTATTCCAACCGGGTCGATGGCCGAGCGTTGGAAGTGGAACAGTTTTGTGGTGTGGGGTTTCTTTTGTGGTGCTATTTATTATCCAATCATTGCTGCGTGGACGTGGGGCGGCGGCTGGTTGGCAAAAACATGGAGTTCAATGTCTCTTGGTGCTGGCTACGTCGACTTTGCAGGCTCTGGTGTTGTGCACGCAGTAGGTGGAGTGGCAGCGTTTACCGGAGCAATTGTTCTTGGTCCACGAATTGGCAAGTTTGGTGCCGACGGCAAGCCGCGCACGATTGCTGGCCATCACGTGCCAATGGCAATGCTCGGAACATTTATTTTGCTGTTCGGATGGTTTGGTTTTAATGCGGCCAGCACGTTTGCAGCAACCGATGTGCAGTTTGCTGTAGCAGCGGTGAACACTGCAATTGCTGGTGCGTTTGGTTCGATCACTGCGATGTTGTACATCACTCGCAAAACCGGCAAGCCAGACCCAGGAATGATGATCAACGGCATGCTTGCGGGTTTGGTTGCAATTACGGCAGCATGCGCATTTGTCGCTCCGTGGGCCGCAGCCGTTATCGGTGTGATTGCAGCAATTTTGATTATCGAATCGGTGTACTTTTTTGAGCGTCGCGGGATTGACGATCCGGTAGGTGCAATTTCAGTACATGGTGTTGGTGGTCTTTTCGGCACGCTGAGCGTGGGCATCTTCGCCAACGGAAGTTATGGCGCGGGTTGGAATGGTTCGGCGAGCGAAGGAGTGAAAGGCGTTATCAAGGGCGACTGGGGTCAGCTAGGCGCCCAGGCTGTTGGTGCCGTCACCATCATCATCGTCTGCGGAACTATTTCGTACGTATTCTTTGCCTTGCAAAATAAGTTCACCAAGGGTGGCATTCGCTCTAAGGCCGAAGACGAATTGGTTGGACTCGATATGGCAGAGATGGGTGTGCTTGCATACCCAGAGTTCAGCGGTTCTCACAAATAATTTTGTGCGGTGTAACGACACCGCGTGTGTCTACTCGCGTGGATTGGAAGCGATAAATTCGACAATGATCCGCGCGAGTTGCTCACCTTTGTTTTCTTGCAAGAAGTGACCAGCATCAGTAATGGTGACATGTGGTTGGTTGGCCGCACCTGGAACGTCTCGCATGAACGGTTTTTCGCCACCTGCTGTGACCGGATCTTGATCGCTAAATGTGCACAAAAATGGCTTTTCAAACTTGCGCAGCACGCCCCACGCGATCTCATTGTCACGGTTGGATGGATCATCAATCGTCACTGGAACGAATGTTGGGAAGATGCGCGCTCCAGACTTGTAGGTCTCGTCTGGAAAGGGTGCATCGTATGCATCGACCTCTGCGGGCGAAAGTGTTTTGAGGCTGCCACCATTGACGATGAAGCCAACGGGAAATGTTGGGGTGGTTTGCGAGAAGTTGCGCCACTGCATGAATGCATCGTTGGCAGAAAAATCGACCTTGCGGCCAATTGGTAGACCGGTGTTGCCGGCAACGACTCGATCAAATCGTTCTGGTTCGGCAGTTACTAGTCGCAGACCCACAAGTCCGCCCCAGTCTTGGCCAAAGAAAGTGATGTGACGCAGTTGCAGTTTGTCAAAAATCAGTTCGCTCATCCATGCAACGTGCCTGGCGTATGAATAATCGGTTTGTTCTGTTGGCTTGTCGGAGCGACCAAAACCGACCAAGTCGGGCGCTATCACTCGGTGTCCTGCTTCAAGCAGGATCGGAATCATCTTGCGATAGAGGTAGCACCACGACGGTTCGCCGTGCATCAACAGCACTGGGTCTGCATCGCGTGGGCCTTCATCGATGTAGTGCACGCGAAGTGTTCCGCCTTCGAGGTCGGAAATATCGCAGTAATGCGGCTCGTAGTTATAGCCGTCAAGGTTGGCAAATCGTTCGTCTGGTGTGCGCAATGTTTTCATGTCATTGTCCTTTTCAGTACTAGATCGTCGTTGCTGTGAGATCATCGCCGAGCACGATTTCACCTGCGAAGTGCGCGGCGGCAAGTGCACGCCACTCTTCTTCTTGGCCAGGCTGAATGCTTGGTACGTAGTGCGTCAAAATCAATTTTTTTACACCAGCGCGTGTTGCGGTTTGTGCTGCTTGCTCGACTGTCGAGTGATAATCCAAAATATCGAGGAAGCGTTTGTTTTTTACAAGGCTGACGAGTTCTGCACGAATTACTGTCTGCACGTATGCATCTGCACCTTTGCAAATAGCGTCCAGTGTCGGACACGGAATGCCGTCCCCACCAAGTACGAGAGACTTACCTTCGTGTTCGATGCGATACGAAACTGTTGGCTCTACTGGCGCATGATTGGTCTCACCAACCGAAACTTGTGCTTCACCAAGAGTGAACATCATGCCAGGTGTTACTTCAGTGACGATGATTTTTGGTTGCCACCACAACGTGTCGGGGTGGTGTGCGAGGCGGTAGCTGATATCGGGTGCAAGTGATGCGAGGATTCCGTTGACTACTTCTTGCGTGCGCGGTGGGCCGTATATATGGAGTGGAGTTTCTGCTTGACTCATGATGTAGTGCGTGGTGATGACATCGTTGAGGTCAGTGAGGTGATCACTGTGCAGATGGGTGATGAGCACACCTGACAAAAAGATAGGCAATGATCCAGCCCCAGTGAGTCGCATCACAACCGCACGACCTGCGTCGACCAAAATTTGAGTTGCGCCGGCTTTTACCAACGTTGCCGGGCCACCTCGCTTGGCGTCTGGCATTGGGCTTCCCGTACCGAGCAAAATGACTTCCATGTGGTCTCCAATATTTGAGCAGTAGTTATTCGTTGGTTGACTACTAGTTCGTGCGATTACGAACCTAGCAAACTTTTTGCATACACTATGAGAAAAGATTGTCGAAGCAAGAATTGGAACTCTAGTAATCAGATAACGGGGGATAGTGAGATGGCTCAAAACAAGTCGGTGCACCCAAACGAACCTCATTTTGCAGGCACAATTGACTCGTCGTATCAGACTTCGACTCCTGCATGGCCTGACTTGCCAAAGGGTTTACATGGGGCCAATGTCATCACCATCGTTTTTGACGACATGGGCTTTTCACACCCAAGTTGTTTTGGAAGCACACTGCACACACCCAATATCGATCGTCTCGCACAAAACGGTTTGCGCTACACCGGTTTTCACACGACAGCGCTGTGCTCGCCTTCGCGCGCAAGTTTGTTGACAGGTCGCAATCATCACGCTGTCGGTATGCGCGGTATTTCCAACTGGAATACAGGTTTTCCAAATATGCGCGGAGGCATTACTCCAAAGGCAGCAACGATGGCCGAAGTATTGCGACTCGAGGGTTATGCAACGTTGTGTGCAGGCAAGTGGCATCTTGCGCCAATGGAAGAGTGCACTGCAGCAGGCCCGCACACCAACTGGCCGTTGCAAAAAGGTTTTGATCGCTTCTACGGATTTCTGAATGGCGAGACCGATCAGTTCTATCCAGAACTCACTCGCGACAATCAACATATTTTGCCACCACGCACTCCAGAAGAGGGATACCACCTCTCGGAAGATCTTGTTGATCAATCAACAACATGGATTCGAGATTTGGTTTCAGTGCGACCCGATCGTCCGTTTTATTTGTATCTCGCATTTGGTGCGCAGCACGCACCGCACCACGCACCCGATAGTTATTTGGCAAAGTGGCGCGGCAAGTTTGACGAAGGTTGGGACGTGCATCGCGATGTTTGGTTTAAGCGACAAATCGAAATGGGCATTGTTCCCCCAGGCACCGTGCTTTCACCGCGCAACCCTGGTGTGCGCCCATGGGTCGAACTGACTGCCAACGAAAAGCTATTTGCATGTCGGTTGCAAGAAGCTTTCGCGGCGATGCTCGATCACACCGACGCACAGATCGGTCGCTTGCTCGACTTTTTGGATGAGCACAAATTGACAGACAACACGATGATTGCATTGCTGTCGGACAATGGTGCAAGTCGTGAAGGTGGGCCTCAAGGAGTTGTTGACGAATTCAGTTTCTTCAACAGCATGTGGGAAGACGTGGACGACATGGTTGCCAACCGGCTCGACGACATCGGCACCAAGAACGCGCACTCCAACTATCCGTGGGGTTGGTCGCAGATAGGCAATACACCGAGTCGTTGGTACAAGTCGCAGACATATGGCGGCGGTGTTCGAGACTCGCTGATTATTCACTGGCCAAAAGGAATAGACCAGCCAGGGGGCATTCGTCCACAGTTTTGCCACATCACCGACATTGCGCCAACGGTGTACGACGCGCTCGGTATCACTGTTCCATCTGTGATCAATGGGCACGGACAAATGCCGATGCACGGTGAGAGCCTGACGTATTCGTTTGATGCTGAAACACGAGAGACAAGGCGTGGTCCGCAATATTTTGAGATGATGGGGCATCGCGCGATCTGGGCCGATGGGTATAAGGCAGTCACATTTCATGACCAAAACGTGCCGTATGAAAACGACACGTGGGGTTTGTACAAACTTGACGAAGATTTTTCGGAGATGCATGACCTGTCTGTAACTCAACCAGCAAAGCTCAAAGAGATGATTGCACTGTGGTGGGAGCAAGCAGAGTTGCATGGTGTGTTGCCACTCGACGATCGAGGCATAGAGATTTTTGGTACAAAGTCACATCCTGGTTCGCCGCACTACGGAAACACATATACGTACTATCCACCCGTTGCGCACATTCCGGCAGATGCATGTCCATTGTTGAGCGGCCGTGCGTGGACAATCACGGCAGACGTGGTGGTAGGCAATCAGCCAGTAGAAGGCGTGATCTATGCACGTGGCGCACACAACATTGGACACTCGTTCTTCGTCAAAGATTCTGTGTTGCACTTTGACTACAACGCGCTAGGCAAGCATCAGCGAGCAAGCGCTCCGATCTCTCTGAAACCGGGCAATCATCAACTAGGCGTCCGATTTGATCGTGAAGATTCAACAGGAACGATCACGCTCACGGTCGATGGAAAAGATATTGGCTCGGTGCATATCCCGAAGATTGTGCGAGTGCTCGGTTCAATGGGGATGGATTTGGGAAGCGATCAGTTGTCGCCTGTGGTCAGTGACTACGTCGCGCCATTCGCATTCAACTCGACTCTCTCGAAAGTACATTTCGAAATTCGTAGTCGAGCAACCAAAGCAGACATTGATGCGTTCTTAATCACTGAAGCAGCAAAGGAATAACACCTTTATGTCAAATGAACTGATTCTCGACTCGTTGCAGCGACGCATGAAAGCCTTGCACTCGCTTTACGACCAGGCTTTAAGCACGATGACGATTGATCACGTCAATCACTTTGAGCGAGAGGGTGTCATGCCGATTGCTTTTAGTTTGTTTCACATTGTCAACATGATCGATGCATCGTTCATGATGATCACTGGTGTCGCGCCGATCTGGGATGACGAGTGGAAGGCTCGCGTCAATCCATCCATTGCCGATCATGGCAAACACAAAACTGTGGAAGAAATGGTCGGGCAACGAATTGGTGATTATGAAGCATTTCAGGAGTATCTGCAACTGGTTTTCGACCGCGTTCATTCATGGCTCGAGACTTTGGATCCAAGCGAACTGACTCGTGTTGTGATTGCACGTCCATTTCCGCCACAGATTCAGTCGACATACTCGGCTCGTGTGGCAGGGGACGTGGGTATCACGGTGTTGGACGCGGTTGAATGCTGGATTTATCAACACGGTTTGCGTCACATGGGCGAGATTGAACTCGCGCGTGGGCTTGTTGGTCTTGGGGGAATGACGAGCTAGTGATTTGCGGCGTGTTTAGCGCTGCGGACCTCGGATGAGTTTGCCTGGCAACTCACCGGTGAACGCATCGTTTTCCACAGTTTGCACGCCACTCACAAAAGTTTTGTTGTAGCCACTCGCAGTTTGCACAAGGCGTCGGCCCTGAGCGGGCAAGTCGTAGGCCATGTATGGCATATCAAAACTCAACTCGTCGAAATTGATCACGTTGAGGTCGGCTTTCATTCCGGGCGCAACAATGCCGCGGTCGAGCAGGCCATGTAATTCGGCTGTGTGTCGTGTTTGGCGATAGACGATGTGCTCAAGAGAAAGTTTTGGACCACGGGTGCGGTCGCGTGCCCAGTGTGTGAGCATAAATGTTGGCATGCCGCCGTCACAGATAGCGCCGCAGTGTGCACCTGCGTCGCTGAGACCGTTTCGTGTTTGCGGATGTTGCATCATCTCATACGTCATTGAAAGATCGCCGTAGATGTAATTGAAGAATGGCGAGTAGATGATGCCCTTGCCGTCGTTCGTCAGCAGATGATCGACAATCAATTCCATCGGCGCAACACCAGTGCGCTTTGCTATTTCGCCTATTGCCGTACTTGGATTCGGCTCGTAATCGATGTTGGCAGTAGTGACTGGGTACATGCGATGCAAAGATTTTGTTACGAGTCCGTTGTAAAAACCATCGGTTGGTATCTCGCTCACAAATCGTGCACGTCGCACAGGGTCTTTAAGTGCAGCAATACGTTCGGCAAATGGCAAGTGAGCGACTTCGTGATATGCGGGGTGGGCGAGCAACGGATGCACACTGCCCTCAAGGCACATCAAGATGCCGATAGACCTGCCAGCGGTTTGAGCAACGATTTTTTCTCCATCGGTGTGTGCCTTCGTGAGCAGCGCAAGAGTTTTGCGCCACACTTCGCTGCCATCATCTAGCTGATTGACGTTGACACTGACAGTTGCTCCAGAGCGGCGTGCGAGCTCTTGCATCCACGGCCATTCGTCAACGGGCACACGCGAATGTTCGGGAGAAAACTGAAAGATGCCGTGACCGACTCGCTTCATCGCGTCGGCAATTCCAAATAACTCATCTGGCTGAGCATTTGTGCCCGGTACAAGCTCACCGTGCTTACTGCGATGCAACGATGTGCGCGAAGTAGAAAAACCAAGCGCACCAGCGCGCAATGCTTGCTCCGTGAGTGCGCTCATCTGTGCAATGTCTAGGGCTGTTGCGTCTTCGTTGGCAGCACCGCGGTCACCCATCACAAATGCCCGAAGAGCACCGTGCGCAATCTGTGTTCCCATGTCGAGCACGTGGGGAGTGCGCTCAAGGGCGTCCAAATATTCAGGAAACGAAGTCCACTCCCATTTAATGCCCTCCACCATTGCGGAGCCAGGAATATCTTCGACTCCTTCCATGAGGTCGATGAGCCATTGATGGCGCTCGGGTGCTGCTGGAGCAAAACCAACTCCACAATTACCCATCACGACAGATGTGACGCCGTGCCAACTACTTGGAGTCAACCATGGATCCCATGTTGCCTGAGCGTCGTAATGCGTGTGCACATCGACCCAACCCGGAGTGAGCAGCAAACCATCGGCGTCTATGTGGCGATGTGCTTGGGCGGTCGACACCGAGCCTGGTTCGCCAACCTCGGTAATGATGCCGTCAACAAATGCAACATCGGCGTGCCGCGCTGGCGAACCGGTGCCATCGACCAAATTGGCCCCCGTGATGACGGTTCGTTTGCCGGTTTGCATAACTGGAAAATCTAATGCGAGACGAGCCCGTCGCGCTACTAGACGCAGCGATTGCGAATAATTCCAACACCCTCAAGGGTTGTCTCAATGATGTCCCCACGTTGCAGATAGATAGGTGGCTTATGCCCATGACCGACACCAGCAGTGGTACCAGTAAAAATCGCATCACCAGGAAATAGCTGGCAGACGCTAGACAGATACGAAACGATTTGTGAAATATCAAAGATCATGTCGCTGGTCTTGGTGTCTTGTCGAATCTCGCCGTTGACCGAGCATGTGAGGCGCAGGTCGTCGCGACTTGAGTTGTCGTGCATGTCGGTAACCCACGGACCCATCGGAGTAAAACCAGTACGACTCTTGCCAAGACTGAACTGTGGTGGCACGCCGCTGTACTGCAGAGTGCGGTCGGAGATGTCTTGTCCTGCAGTAAAGCCTGCGATGTGTTGCCACGCATCTGCTTGAGCAATATTGACGCCGCCAGTACCGACCACGATGACGAGCTCCGACTCGTAGTCACATGATTCACCAACAAGTTGAACGTCGCCACATGGCGTGTTGATCGAGCTTTGAAACTTGGCAAATGTGAGTGGGGTAGTTGGTATTGGGCTACCCATTTCCTCGGCATGCTTCTTGTAGTTCAGCCCTACTGCAAACAGTTGTCGTGGTTGGGGCACGGGACAGTCGAGTTGTTCGAGTGAACATGCAACGCCATCTGTCGCGGCAAGCGTTGCGGCATGTGCGCGAAGAGACTGCCAAACCGAATAGCACGACATCACATCGCTTGGCAGCGCGCCATTGCTGGAGCGCTCAACATCTATAACCCGAAAGTCGGCTGATGATCCAATTACAAAATGTGCCCGACCTTGAACTGACGCAAGTTTGAGCGACATGATGATCTCTTGACGCTGAGTTAGATGCGACCGTATGCGGCGCGTCGCTGTGCTTCGGCCTTTGCTCTGTCGAGACGATCTTTTTCTTTGCGCTCTGCACGTGCACGACGCTTTTCGTCCTGTGCTGCAGCGTCGACTGTTGAGTCACCGGTTGCACCACGAGTGGTGGTTGCAGGTGCGCTTGGAATTTTGAATCGATCATCGGTTAACACAAGTTTGCGGAAACCGCCAAGTGACACCGAGTACTGAACCGCCATGAGACGAACTGCGTCGAGACCAAATGTTTCAACAAGCGCTGGGATCACCAGTTGCAGATCCTCCAGGCTTGGGTCGTCTGACTGATCGCCGAGCAACTCGATTGCCCGATCTGTTGCGCCTTCACTGAACAACACGCCAGTGTCGAGGTATGAGCGACGCTCTTTCATTGCCTCACGAATCTTTGGTGCGAGCGTGGCTGTCTCGGTAAATGCGCCAGCTGGAAGTGCAAGCACCTTGGCGAGAGCATCGCGCAGTTTTTCTTCAACTGCTCCAGCAAGTTTGACGATCGAATCATCGGTCAATGTGCTGAAAACTGCCGCGTAACGGCGCTCAATCAAAATGGTGTCTCGGGAGTTGCTAACGGGCATGGGATGTTCCTTTTCTGCGCGGTCTTGGCGACGCTTCAGTGTGTCAGGTGCGAGCCCTCGTTACTACACGTTTCGGGTGTTGTTTCGTATGATGTGCCCATGAAGGCAGCCACGCCAGCTCTCGTCACCCTCGAGCAACTTGGCATTGACTATGTTGCGCATACGTTTGACCACGATGCAGCCACCACAGACGACATTGGATACGGCAGGGCAGCGGCCCGCGCACTTGGCGTGGAGGAGGATCGGGTCTATAAAACACTTTTGGCGCAGTCGGAGAATGGACCCGTGGTTGCGATTGTGCCGGTGAATACGCAGCTTTCACTTAAAGCACTAGCGCAAGTGCTGCACGCAAAGCGTTGCGAGATGGTGGCGGCACGCGATGCATCACGCATTACTGGTTATGTCGTGGGAGGCATTAGTCCATTTGGTCAGAAGCGAATGTTGCCAACTGTCGTTGATGAGAGCGCAGTGCTGCACACAACAATCTTTGTGAGCGGCGGACGCAGGGGTTTGGACATAGAGGTTGGTGCAGTCGACTTGATTGATGCGCTGCATGCATCCCTTGGTGCAATCGCAACAGCTAGCGACTAATCAGGGCTTGCACCTCGCGAATGTTCATTTGATGAGACGTGTGCAGCGTCAGGTCACCAATAGTTCCACTCGCCCCCAAATTTGTAGACCATGTGACATGCCATTGCACTGCTACATCAGCCTCGAATAATCCACTTGCTTGTGTCGCTGAAGAGTGGCGGTATGTGTACATGCATGGAGACGGCATACGATCCCCAAATTGCGACATCCAAATTAATCCTGAGTTGTCGCATGTAAGGGGGCCAGAGCCCAAATCGCCATCACCAGGGTTGAAAATAAGTTTCTTTGGTGTGGCTTTTGTAGTGACCGAAACAATTCCTGCAGGAGTAACGATGGATGCGGTGACTGCAACGGGAATCCATAACAAAGGGTTGACCCAAATCCATGTCCCAACATCAACAAACCCCCGCCTTGCAGGTGGAGCAAAGTTGCCCCACATTGCTGGAAGATTGTCGTACACAATGGAAGCGGCGTGTTGTGCAAGCTGACCCGATGACATTTGTGGAATCCAGTGATACGTAGTTGCCGGATCACGAGCGGGGCATGTGTAGTTGAACAATCTGTAGTTGGTGGTACCAATCTGTTTTGTTACGACATGGCCGGGGCCGGTTGCGCTTGCATCACGGGGTAGTGATTCTGACCATTCGCATTCGGGGTCTGCGCCACTGCCAGTCGCAGGTGACGCACCGTATTCGACACCTGCAACTATTTGGTCGCCGTGCGCCGAGCCGCTGACATCAATCGCTGATCCGTTAGTTGATGAAACATCAATCAGCGTTGCTTGTGTTGCGTGCACCACAACCGAGCTCACGCCGCTCAACAGTGTTGCCACAATGGCAATCGACATGACGAGTTTCGTTTCTGATTTCGTGTCTGATTTCGTGTTTGATTTCGTATTTGATTTCATGGTTTTGGGAATCCGCATTGATCAACATTGAACTTGGTCATGCGTGTTGTCCACGAAGATGTTTTCCAGTGACCGTTGTCCATCGTCATCATCCAAGCTGACAGGTATGAAGCAACAGAATCATTGAAAATGATGTCGTCAAGAGAGCTTTGCGTTGTACCACCGTCAACCATGACTATTGAGTTGTAATTGCATGTATTGACCATCGCGTTGTTGGCATCAATGATGCTGAGCGAGTCAATTCGCACGAGTGCAACACCAGAACCTGATCGAGCATGAATGTTTGCGACCGAATAATCGTGCATGCGCTTAATGAGGTCTGCGCGCTGCTGAGAGTTTGGTGCTGAAATGCGTGTGACATCGCAATTTTTCGGTGCAACCATGCACTCGTGGTAATACTCGTCGTTCGCTATGAAGTCTTTGCGCAATTGCTCGACCATGTCCAATGGTGGATCGGTGGTGGCGCTTGTTGTTACAGGGACCGAGTCAAGTATCGAGCTCATGTCATCAGTCGGCGGCAACACCACCGTGCCGGTGTCGAGTTGGAGGACACCGCCCTGCGTGGTGCACGAGCACAACCCAAGAAGCAGTGGGGCAAACAACCATTTTTTTGCAGACATGCGGATCCTTTGTTCGTGCCCGAATGTGGATATTGACATCCCATTTGTGCGGTGGGCAGATCGTGCTCATAAAAACAGACGGTAGAATTGCAAGACCCCAAAATGAGCCAACATCACCCAGACCTCGCGGCCGAACAGGCCCATATTGATAGGGCATATGAGTGCCTGGAGCGCAGTCGGACCGACGCGTGGCGCATCAGAACCCTCAATGAAGCCGATACGGGTGGCACGTTTCAGGCCCGCTACGAGCGCAATGCTTTTGACGAACAGTTGGTGTTGCGTCTGACGCAACTCGACCTGGGCGATGCGGCACTTGTATTTGGACGCATTGATCGATTTGGTGAAGCCGAAGGCGAGATCGAGAGTTTTCATATCGGCCGGCTTGCTGTTGCCGACGAGCATCGGGAGCCAGTCGTAGTCGACTGGCGGGCCCCTGTGTCCGAGCCGTTTTATCGCGCAACTGGTCGCGAGTCGATGGGCCTTGCACGTCGTCGCCATTTTGCAGTCAATGGCCAAAAATTGTTGGGCATCGAAGACGAACTGTTTGGTGAAGGACACTTGGGTGTTGGTCACGATGAAGGTCTTGGCGGAGGAGTTGCATCGGGCGTTGAGCAAACTGCAACTGGGTTGCGTGGATACTCAACATTGTTGACGGCGCTTGCGCGCGGACGCACAGGACAACTTGGCGACATTGTTGCAACAATTCAGGCCGAACAAGATCAGATCATTCGCTCTGGTCACAACGGTGTGCTTGTTGTGCAGGGTGGCCCGGGTACTGGCAAAACAGTTGTGGCGCTGCATCGCGCCGCGTACTTGTTGTACACATTTCGTTTTCCGCTCGAAGATCAGGGTGTGTTGGTCATTGGTCCAAACCGCGTGTTCCTGCGTTATATCGAGCAAGTGTTGCCTTCGTTGGGCGAAGCAGGAGTTGAACAAGTGGTGCTTGCCGACTTGGTGCCGGGTCATCGCATTGGAGTAATTGACACCAATGCCGCAAAGCGCGTCAAAGGCGATATTCGGATGGCAAAGGTGATTGCAAAAGCAGTCCAAGATCGCCAACGACCGGTGCGCGACGATGTCGAGATTCCTTATGGCGCAGGCTACATGCGCTTGCGCGCAACTGAGTCCGCGCGCATTGTGCGCGACGCACGCCGACGTTTTCGTCGACACAACGCAGCACATCGCTTTGTTGAAACAGAAGTGATCTCGGCAATGATCGCGTCGAGCCGCAACCCAGACGCAAGTGTGGATACCATGCGCGACTCGTTGCGCGACATTCCAGAGTTCCGTGCAACTCTGGCGCGCATGTGGCCGATGCTTGTGCCAGCCGAATTGTTGCATGACTTATTTGGGTCTGCAGCGCTTGTGAAGTCTGCGGCCAAGGACGAATTTTCGGCAGAAGAATACGAATGTCTAGTACGCGAACGTAGCAACTCGGTCGCCGAAGTGTTGTGGAGCGATAGTGACGTTGCTTTACTCGACGAAGCACTTGCGTTGTTAGGGCCACGGCCACGCAAGAACGGCAAGATCGATGAGACCGATGAGGTACGCGTGTTTGGGCACATCGTGATCGACGAAGTGCAAGACCTCACACCAATGCAGTTGCGCATGGCGTCGCGCAGGTCGCTGAGCGGAGCAATGACAGTTGTTGGAGACTTGGCACAGGCAACAGGCCCGTTTGCGCCAAATGATTGGTCGGACTTGTTGCAATATTTGCCAGCGAAGCGCGAGCAAGAAGTGATCGGTCTCTCTGTCGGGTATCGAATCCCTGCTCAGATCATGTCGCTCGCAGACAAAGTGATGCTTGAAGCAGCACCGTCACTGCGTGCGCCGAAATCGGTTCGCGAAGGAGATTTTGGCCCAGACATAGTTGCAGTGAAGAACAGCAATGACTTGCTTGATGCGGTGATCGAACAGGCAAAGATTTTGTTAACAAATGTCGGTGAGGGCAATGTTGCGATCGTTTGTCCAGACGACATGACCGATGCAGTCGATAGCGCACTCTCATCTGGCGGAGTTGCGCACGGGCGAGCAAACACCACTGCGCTTGACTCGCGTCTCACGGTAGTGCCAGTGAGTGTTGTGAAAGGTCTCGAATTGGACGGAGTGCTCGTGGTTGAGCCCGCGCGCATCGTTGCAAGCCAGGTGCACGGCCTGCGTGCTCTTTATGTTGCACTCACTCGATCGACACAACGCTTAACAATTGTGCACAGTGAGCCTTTGCCGCGATCAATGCAGAGCTAATTACGCTTTGCGCGATTGTTGAAGCTTGTTACTGCTACGACTGAATAATCAAATTGAAAAATTTCAGCGCCTTGTCGGCATCTGCGGGGCGTGTGCGCTGCACCGAACTAGATGCAAGATCGACGATGCGTTGCATGTCTACGACAGTTTGATCAACTGCCTCGCCGCCTTCGGCCACAATTTGTGGCTGCAGTGCTCCCCAAACATTGAGCAAAGTTGCAAGGGTGGTTTTGGCCCGCGACTTGTCTTCGTTGGTGATGGCAAGCGAGAGCTCGGACAGAGTGGATTTCATTTGACCAAAAAGCTCGGCGGTACTGCCAGTCGGCAATGTGGTGACAACTGGTTGAGCGAGCGTGGTCGGTGCAGCAAGGTTGATAGTCGTTGCACAACCTGTACTAGTAAACAGCAAAGCGCCGAACAATACGGCTGAACATACTTTTTTCATTGACATTGTGCTTGCTCTCTGCCTGGTTCTACGCAAGTACGAGAATTCGCGAGCTAGTAAATTCGTCTAGTGCTACATCGTTGTTGTCAACACGCACGACTCGAGAACCATCTTTGTTTGAGGTGACAATCGTGCCGCTATGACCGGGCTTAAGGTTGGCTTGCTCAAGAATTTCAAGAATGCCCGGTGCAAACTCGAGCTCTTCGGGAATGCGATTGACGGTGAACGACTTGCCTTCAACAACATCGCTGAGTTTCGAGAGACGCTCTTGTCGGTAGGAAGACCCAGGGATTGGGTTGCCGTGTGGACACGTTGTTGGGTTGTGCAGCACTCGGTTCATTGCACTTTCTACGTCTTGGTTCATGATGTGTTCCCACTTGCCGGCCTCGTGGTGTGCATTTGCCCAAGAGAGTCCGAGCACATCGGTAAGAAATCGTTCGGCAATGCGATGGCGGCGAACTACTCGTTCGGCAAGAACGTCACCGTCTGAAGTGAGCGAAATCTTTGCCCCACGAACGACAATCAATCCTTCGGTCTCCATGCGCTTAATCATTTCGGAGACAGATGGGCGAGACACACCAAGTCGGTCAGCCACTCGAGCCTGAATGACATCGATATGGTCTTCGCGCAACTCAAAAATGCATTCGCAATATTCTTCAAATGCTGGGTGGTGTTCGCCTGTGGTTGCCACTTAGTCTCCTACAGTTTCACGTCCGACACCGCGTAGGCCTGCCCACACGAGATCCGCAACTTGTTTTCCGATGACTTCTGGATTAATAGCAATGTTGTTGTCGAGCAAATGGCGCACAACACCTTCTGTTGCGCCGATGACTCCGTGCGCAAGCGTGCGTAGATGAGCAGCATCTAGATCAATTGCAATGAGCGGGGCAATCGCATTTGCCGAATTGTCGACCACTTGGCGCACAGCAGAAGCAAACTCTTCGTCGTTGCGAGTGCCACTGTCGAACAAAAACTTAAAACGATTTTGATCCGCCGCTGCCCACCGAAAGAACGCGATTGTTCCTTGCTCGGCTTGCTGCCTGCCACCCGTGACCTGCACAGTGGCCTTGGTGATTTCGTTGATCATTTGTGTGCCAGCGTCTTCAATCAGTGCCAAAAACAAAGCGCGCTTCGATTCAAAATGTTGGTAGACGACTGGCTTCGTCACTCCGGCCATGTCGGCAATGTCGTTCATCGACGATTCGTGGAACCCTTTAGTAGCAAATACCTTTAAAGCGACATCTAAAATCTGGTCTTTGCGTTCGTGGGCGGGGAGTCGATTTGGCATGTCACTAATACCGTACTCGCGTTGTCGGCGTGCGCCTCTTCGTTTCCTAAATGCCGTTTAGTCTGTCTTCTTTTTCGGCAGATTTAATTGCGTATCCCAAAACAATGGCTGGGGCAAGCAAAATGGATCCGATTACGAGTCCTGCGGTGGCGATGCGGCCAATGAGGGGTGTAAAAGTATCGATGAGCCCAACCGCGACTGCGACAATTGACACGCCAAATGCGAGATAGCCAAAGCGGTTGGCTCGTTTCGTCCATACGGCAATGAGGCTGCGTCGGCGGCGGACTGGATCAGGAGTTTGTGGTGTTGATGTCATAGCCTCAAACCCATGGTAGAGGGCGCACGAGTGAATAAAGACATCACTGTTTCGCTCGACTGGCGCGACCAGGTAGCGGTCGTCACAATCAATCGCCCAGATAAACGCAATGCCGTTGATGTCGCAACGTTGCACGCATTGCGACAGGCTCAGCTTGATGCGCTCGCAGGTTCGGCACGAGTATTGGTACTTACTGGAGCAGCGCCAGCATTTTGTGCTGGAGCTGATTTGGCAGGAGTGCACGAAGACGAATTTCATGAAGCACTGCAAGTAGTACTGCGAGGCTTTACTCATCTGCCGTTTGTAACAATGGCAGCGGTAGACGGACCAGCACTTGGCGCGGGTGCTCAACTGCTCGTGTCATGCGATGTTCGAGTTGCGACACCTACAAGTGTGATCGGTGTGCCAGCAGCAAAACTTGGTTTGGTTGTCAATCATTGGACAGTCGAGCGCATTGTGCACGAATTGTCATGGCCTGTTGCTCGCGCGATGTTGCTGACAGCGACTACTTACACAGGGGCACAATTGGCAGGTTTTGGATCGGTGCATCGCCTTGGTTCGTTAGGTGATGCACTTGCTTGGGCGGATGAGATTGCTCAACTTGCACCGCTGACGATTGAGGGACACAAGCTTGCTCTCGAGTCGACAGCAGGATTACCTGATGTCGATGAATTGGTACGAGCAGCTCGCGAAAAGGCAATGCTGTCTAGTGACGCAAAAGAGGGGCGCGCTGCGTTTGCCGAAAAGCGCAAGCCGAGGTTTTCTGGTTCATGAGCATTGTCGTTGACTTTCGTGATGCTGTAGTTGTGTTCAACGGATTTCCGGCGCTAGCCGAAGCTTCGATTGAGGTACAACGTGGCGAGATCGTGTTGTTGCAGGGGCCAAACGGTGCAGGCAAGACAACTTTGCTTCGCGCATGTGCCGGGTTGTTGCCGATCGTGCGCGGCCAAGCAAGTGTGTTGGGGGTTGATCTGTGTGTCGATCGCCAATCCGTGCGTCCGCGAGTTGGTTTGCTTGGACACGCCAACGGTTTGTTTGATGATTTGACTATTAACGAAAACGTTTTGTTCTGGGCGCAGATGGTTGGTGCGAAAGTTGCAGAAGTTGCTTCAACGCTGCAGCGTTTTGGTATTGATGGAAGATTGGCTGAGCAAAAAGTCATGCAATTGTCGGCCGGTCAAAAACGTCGTTGCGCATTGGCGTGTCTTGTTGTGCGTCGTGCAGAGTTGTGGCTGCTCGACGAGCCACATGCAGGGCTTGATGCCTCTGCACGCGATGAAATAGACGCAATTATCCGTGAGGCATGCGCGGCAGGCGCAACAGTATTGATTGCATCACACGAACTTGAGCGCGCCCGCGGGCTTGCAACACGAAGTGTGTCAGTCGTTGCCGGTCGGGTGGTGTCATGAGCGCACAACTTTCACTCGGTCGCGTTGCTCGGGCGGTCGCGGCAAAAGATTTGCGTATTGAGTTGCGCAGTCGTGTCGTGATCAACCAGATTTTTCCATTTGCTGGTCTCGTGATGGTGATGTTTGCATTTGCGCTCGACAATGATGATCTATTGACAAGAGTTGCCGGTGGTCTGGTGTGGCTCGCCACGCTGTTTTCGTTGATCATCATTATTCAGCGTTCGTTTGCGGTCGATACTGCCGACGGAGCGCTCGAAGCGCAACGAGTTGCTGGCCTTGATCCGGCAGGAATTTTTGTTGGCAAGGCACTTGCGGTGATGGTGCAACTCGTCACCCTTGAGATCATGTTGCTCGTTGCCGCAGTTGTGTTGTATCGAGTGGAGTTACGTGCCAGTGGCGCAGTGCTGTTGGTCACTTGTGTAGTGAGCGCAACGGCGGGATTGAGCTTCGTGGGTACGCTGTATGGCGGTTTGACAGCCGGATCACGAGGGCGAGAAACATTGCTGCCATTGTTGATGCTTCCGGTTGTTGCACCAGTACTTATTGGCGCAACTCGCGCCACTGAGTCGGCGTTTACGAGTGGAGGAGCAGCGGTGTCGGATGGCTGGCCATGGGTTGGAGTGCTCGTCGTCTTTGCTGCCGTGTTTGGTCTCGGTGGAATTTTGTCATTCGGATCGTTGATAGAGGAATAGAGGAGTAGCCATCGATGGACGCACAAACATTTAATGCGCGGGTTGCTACACCAACAACACGTTTAATCGGTGCGATGGCGATTGTGTCAATGGCTTGGGTCGTAATTGGTGGCTTGATTGTCACTCCGAAAGATGTTGATCAGGGTGACGCGGTGCGAATTATGTACGTGCATGTACCTACTGCATGGGTTGCATATCTTGCATTCATAGTTACTGCAGTGGCGTCGGCTTGCTGGTTGCTCAGTCGCAAGCATTCGATGGGTTTTGATCGTGTGGCAGGAGCATCTGCAGAAGTCGGCGTGATCTTTATGGCCATGACTTTGCTGAGTGGCAGCCTGTGGGGTCGCATTACGTGGGGCACATATTGGGCATGGGATCCACGACTGACAACAACATCTTTTTTGCTAGTGACCTACATCGGTTATTTAGCAGTGCGTGGTCTTGGTGGCTCGCTCGAACAACGTGCGCGGAGGTCGGCAGTAATTGCACTGCTTGCTGTTCTCGAAATTCCACTCGTGCACTTCAGTGTGTTGATGTGGCGCTCATTGCATCAGGAAGCAAGTGTGCTGAGTGGCGATGGTGACATCAAGATGGATGGATCGATGCTGACCACACTGTTAGTAGGAGTGATTGGTTTTACTTGTACGTTCGCGTGGTTGGTCATGCACCGTCAGCGGGTGCTCGCAATGCGGGACGCGATGCAGATGACGCAACTTGATGCTGCACTTCTGGAACGCGCCAACCAAAGTGCTATCGAAAGCAGCGGGTTGAAGTAATGGACCATCTCGGGTTTATCGCAGTGGTGTACGGCGCGACCTTTGCAGTGATCGTCACGCTTGTCGTCAGAACACTTTCGCAGGGGCGCGACTTGGCGAGCAAGGTCGCCGACAAGGACAAGCCTTGGACCTAACGCCGCGCACGTCATCCGATAACGCGCCTCTCGCACCTCGCAAGCGCAACACAAAATGGGGTTATGTCGCGGTACTCGTCGTGATTGTGGTTGCGGGTGGCACCATTGTTACCCAGTTTTTAACATCGGCAATTGACTATTACTGCAATGTCGACGAAGTTGGTATTCGCGAAGGGTGCGAGTCTGACAGGAGCATTCGAGTGCAGGGCACAGTTGAAAAAGGGTCATTGAAGTCAGTCAACAACTCCACAAACTTTGTGATGATTTTTAATGAGAAAACTATTCAGGTTGTGTATGAAGGCGACCCGGGCGGCATTTTTCAGGAGTGCATACCGGTGGTTGCGCAAGGTCGATTAGTGGGGGATGTCTTTGAGGCAACGCGCATTGAAGTGAAACATTCCAATGCGTATGTCGCCGACAATACTGAGCGTTTAACCAAGGCGGAGGCACAGGTATGTTCGCCGCTGGCGGGGTAAGTAGCTCACTAGGGCGAGCATTCTTGCTCGTTGGCATCATCGGTTCGCTATTTGGTGCACTTGCATCAATCAGTAGTGCACGTTCACGTGACCGAACAGTTGCACGTCTGATACCACGATTTGCAATTCTTATTTTTGCAGCAGCCATTGGCGCGTTTGCGACTATGGAGTACGCGATGATCACGCGTGATTTTTCGATGGCGTACGTGCAAAAAGTTGGTTCGACTGCAACGCCAGCGCTGTACAACTTTGCAGCAGTGTGGAGTGCTCTTGAGGGATCTCTTTTAATGTGGGTACTTATTTTGGCCGGCTACACAGTGGCCGTTTGTTTTTGGTTACGCAAGAAAATGGATGATGTGTTGACCAACTGGGCAATGGGTGTGATGTTTATCGTCTCGATGTTTTTCTTCTTGCTGTCGTTTGGTCCTGCAAATCCGTTTGCTGTAGGTGCACCCGGAGTATTTGACGGACCAGGGCCGAACCCACTGTTGCAAAATCACATCTTGGTGATGTTTCATCCGCCGTTGTTGTATTTGGGATATGTGGGCGTCACTGTGCCGTTTGCGTTTGCAATTGGCGCACTTGTTACGGGCAGGGTTGGTGAAGGTTGGCTATTGGCTACTCGCAGGTGGACGCTGTTTGCGTGGGGGTTTCTCACATTCGGAATCATCCTTGGCAGTTGGTGGAGTTACGAAGTATTGGGCTGGAGCGGTGTGTGGGCATGGGACCCAGTTGAAAACGCATCGCTACTGCCATGGATTACTGCTACTGCATATATTCACTCGGTGTTGGTACAAGAACGACGCGGCATGTTGCGAGTGTGGAATCTTTCGTTGCTTGTTTCCACATTTAGCTTGACAATTCTCGGCACGTTTCTTACTCGCAGCGGTGTGCTCAACAGCGTGCACGCGTTTAGCGAAAGCGCAATTGGCCCATGGTTGCTGGCATTCTTTGCTGTCATCGTGATTGTTTCGGTTGGATTGATTGGCTGGCGTGGTGAGAGGTTGCATGCACCAGGCAGCATCGACTCGGTGGTCTCGCGCGAGGGTGCGTTCTTGATTAACAATGTGCTCTTCGCTATTTTTGCATTTGTTGTTTTGCTCGGCACAGTATTTCCACTTGTCATCGAAGCATTGCAGTCGCGAAGCATCGTGGTTGGTGAACCCTTCTTCGACCGGCTTGTTGCACCGATCGGCATCGCATTGCTCACGCTGATGGCCATTGCTCCGGTGTTGCCGTGGCGCAAGGCTTCTGCCGAGTTGCTGAGTACGCGATTGTTTTGGCCAGCATGGTGTGGCATCGGGGCGTTGGGCATCAGCGTCGTTCTTGGCGCGACGGGCTTCATGCCACTACTCACGTTTGCTCTTGGTGGTTTTGCGAGTGGCTCGGCATTGCGTCAGGTGGTGTTGGCCACACGCAAGCAGGGCCTGCGCGGATTAGTTGGTCGCACAAACGGTGGAATGATTGTGCATGTCGGTGTCATCCTGATTGCGGTGGCACTCGCTGCATCAAATAGTTTTACGCACAGCCAAGAATTGTTTTTAAAAACTGGCACACCCGCATACTTTTCTGGACACAGTTTTGAATTGATCAAGATCGTTGAAGAAACAACCGATCGCGCCATCAGTGTGAAGGCATTGATCTCGATTGATGGCGGCAAGGCATATTCTCCTGCCATCACCAAGTACACGAAGGTTGGCATGAACATCGGTACGCCTTCGGTGCGCACAGGCATTTTGGGAGACATCTATCTCACGCTCGAACCACCTGTTAAGCAAGACTCTGGCGAAGCGCATATCAAGGTGTTTATCAAGCCGCTTCTTGTGTGGCTGTGGATTGGTGGTTTTTTGATGGCCCTCGGCACGCTCTTGGCAGCGTTTCCTGGTCGACGCCGTAAGCCAACCGATGCAACATCTGCATTAATAGGTAGTAACGATGTTGAGTGAGAAAAAAGCGAAACCAGTTGCACCAATTGCGGCAACAGTGGTTGGTGTATTGCTGCTCGGCCTGCTGTGGGTGTTGGTCGGTGCCAAACCAAATCCGTCCGACAACGCCGACTCGCCGCTGCTTGGGCAACCAGCGCCGGCAGTAGTGACAACAACTCTTGAAGACAAACCGTTCGACTTGGCTCGTCGCAAAGGATCGTGGGTTGTGTTCAACTTTTTCAACTCAACGTGTGTTCCTTGTCGGATCGAACATCCGGAGTTGCTGACATTTGCACAAAATCAATTGTCGACTGACAATCCAGCCGAGATCTATACGGTGATCAATGATGACGATGACAGCGCAGTCTTGGCATTTTTTGCAGAAAATAAAGGTGACTGGCAAAAGATTCGCGATAATGACGGAACCATTGCAGTTGCCTTTGGCGTTGCCAAGGTTCCAGAGACGTGGATCATCGACCCAAATGGTTACGTGCGCTTGCGTATTGCCGGACAACTCTCGGAAGGCTTGCTCGACGAGCAGATGTCAATACTGAAAGTGCAATTTGGGTCATGAGCACATCAAATAAATTTAATAACAAGTATTCGTGGATTGTTATGGCTGCGATCGCTAGTGCGCTTTTAATTTTTGGTGGCTTACGCGACAGTGGTCCACGTTCGCAACAAGATCGCATTGATGCAATCACGATGCGACTTGCTTGCCCAACATGTCAAGGCGAAAGTGTGTATGTATCGCGGGCATCTGCTGCAGAGGCGATTCGCGCAGAGGTCGCGCGACAGGTTGGCAGTGGTTTGCGCACCGACAACGAGACGATTGCCTATATCGAGCAACGCTTTGGTAGTCAGGTATTGCTTCTGCCTCGCTCGTCTGGCATCGATTCGTTGGTGTGGGCATTACCGATTGCTGCGTTGATCTGCGGTGCGGCCGCACTTGGAGTGGTGTTTAGAAAATGGCGTACTGCCGATGATGGTGACCCAAGCGCCGAAGATAGTGCATTGGTAGACGCCGCAATTGCTTCTCAAAAAGTTACGGAATTGAATTCATGATTAATCCGGACGAACTGGTGAGCCTGGAAGAGGAGCGCAGATTCTTGCTGGAATCTTTGCGTGACCTCGAACGCGAGTATGCAGCTGGCGACATTGACGATGAAGATTACCGAGTACTGAAAAATGGATATGTACAGCGTGCAGCTCAAATCATCAAGGTTTTGGATGCAGGCGTAGATGCTCGTGAGGCTCGACCTCGCGCATCAATAAAGCGCAGAGTTGGATCAGTTGCTGTTGTCGTGCTCATTGCAGGTGCGGCTGGTTGGTTTGTTGCAGGACAATCGGGTCAGCGATTGCCAGGCCAAACAATTAGCGGAGGGATCGAAGACTCAACGGCATCGATGCTGTCTCAAGCGCGAGCACTCAATTTTTCTGAGCCCAAAACTGCAATTGATTTGTATTCAAAAATTTTGGCGCTGAATCCAGACCACGTCGAAGCATTGACGTATCGCTCGTGGCTGATCGCGCTTGTTGCACGCGATGCGCCAGACGACATGAAGCTACTTGCATTCGCCGCGGCCATTCAGGGGCTTGATCATGCAATTGACGTTGAGCCGGAATATCCCGATGCACACTGCTTTCTTGGCATTGTCCGCTTTCGTCTTGCCGGAGATGCGGCTGGGGCAAAAGAACAACTCGACATTTGTGCCGCAATGAATCCGCCAGCAGAAGTGATGGGGTTTGTCGATTCAATTCGAGCAGAAGTAGCAACCGCTCTTAATCAATAGTCGGCGGCGGCCACGCATGGCCACGCACAATGACACCGCTTTGTCGCTCAAGCACCCACACTGAAGCTTTGCGAGAGTCGCGCATGCCAGTAACCACCATGCCACGGCGCTCAAGCGCATCGGTCACCATAGGAATTATGTCTCCGTGGCTGCAGAGCACTGCGTTATCTGGGCAACTCTCAAGTAGTTCAAGAATTGGCTCGAAGGAATTATCTTCTGCAAGACGTTCGTCGGATGTCACAGTGATCCCAAGTGTTGCTCCGAGCGGTTGGAGCGTCTGCACGCATCGCATGAATGGGCTCGACAACAACAGTGTTGGCGCAAAGTCGACCAGCCGATCGGCGAGTGCTGCAGCCTGCAGAATTCCTTTATTGTCCAAAGGACGTTTGCGGTCATCATCGCCGTTCGCAGGATCCTCAAGCCACTTGCTCCGTTTGCCGGCTTTGGCGTGTCGAACTAAAAAGAGTGGCATGCGCCGTCAATCTAGCGATGCAATGAGGCAGACTGGATGAAGGAGAGATGAATTATGGGCTTTTTTGATCGCAATCGTGAACAACTTGCAAATAAGGGCATTGATGATGCCCGGTTGCCGCCAGGTCAGTATTTGACCGAGCGATTTCCTGTGTTGCACGTTGGTGATGTGCCGACATATCAGCCTGGTGATTGGGATCTCAAAATATTTGGTCTTGTCGACAAACCCTTCACGATCAATTTGGATGAATTGAAGAGCATGCCCGCAGTGACATTGCTGACCGATATTCATTGCGTGACCAAGTGGTCAAAGTTTGACACCACGTGGAAAGGCGTGCGAGTACGCGACTTGTTTGAGCGCGCAGGAATGCAAAAAGATGCCGGCTACATCATGGGTCATGCCGAACACGGCTACACAGCCAACCTGCCATTGGCTGATGTGCTGCTCGACGAATCACTCGTGGTCTATGAGTATGAAGGCGAAGTGATCGAACCAATACATGGCGGCCCAGTGCGGTTGTTGGTTCCTCATTTGTATTTTTGGAAATCACCGAAGTGGTTGCGCGGTCTTGAGTTGCGCGCAACAGATGCACCAGGGTTCTGGGAACAAAATGGATACAACATGTACGGAGATCCGTTTTTAGAACAGCGTTTCTGGGGCGACTAAAACGTGCTAAAGATTTGCGCTAGATAGCTAGATAGTAGTTGCGCAAAATGTGTCGCCCTGTGGGAGCGATGCAGACAACTCGGGTGATGTGTCACCGTAAATTGCAGTGAGCATTCCCTTAACCATTCCACGATCGACTGCGCAGATAACTGGATGTTCGATTGCAACATCGCCAAATGGGCAGTGGTTGTTGACAATGCGCAACTGATTGTTGCGTTGATCGGTGTGTGCAGCAAAACCGTGCGCAGTGAGTGCGTCGGCTACAGCTTGTAGTGCTGAGCGCAAAGAGCGGTGCCCTGCAGAAATGTCATCGCCTTTAAAACCCGCTGCCATTGCAGCGCCATATTGTTGACCAACTTGCTCGGCCATGATCTCGGCATCTTTGGTTGGCAGCAGCGCAAGTGCTTTGCCCAAGAGCGAGAGAACTAAATCTTCACTGCGCACAGGAAACGTAAACTCGGCGCCGTCGCCAACAATGCGATAGCGCTTCGAGGGGCGACCAGCGCCACCGCCTTCAATTCGGTCAACTGCAACTTCGAGGTATCCGCCGGCTGCAAGCTTGTCGAGATGGTGTCGAGCGACGTTTGGGTGCACATCAAACTTGGCTGCAACTTGGGCTGCTGTTACACCTGTCTCATAGTCGCGCGCAAAAAGGTAAACAGCGCGACGAGTTGGGTCACCAAAAGCAGATGTGATCGCCGACACGGTCGCAGTGAATGAACCCGACGTGTGATTAGCCGATTTGCTTGGCACACAGGTATTGTACCTATGGCCGTAGTGCAAATTATGTTGCGCAACCTATTGGAGTCAAATGTCAGCATCACAACCCACCATTGACCAACTGATCGATGCCTTGCGCCCTGTGCAGGACCCTGAGTTACACCGTTCCATTGTCGACTTGGGCATGGTGCGCGATGTAGTGATCGACAAAAAAGGCACGGTTGGGCTCACCGTGGTACTCACCATTGCGGGCTGCCCGTTGCGCAACGAGATTCAGACACGTGTCAACACAGCGCTGCGTGCTCTTGACGGCGTGAGTGATGTCAACCTCAACTTTGGTGTGATGAATGATGACGAGCGAGCAGCAGTGCGTCAGATGCTCAACGGAAACCCTGGAGCAACCGCGGGCTCCGCTCCGGCTCAAGGCCACGCAGAGGGTCGCACGATTTCGTTTGCGCAACCGGGCTCAAAGACGCGACCAATTTTGATTTCGTCGGGCAAGGGTGGCGTTGGCAAGAGCAGCGTCACTACAAACATCGCTGTTGCGATGGCCGCACTTGGATACAAAGTTGGCATTGTCGACGCCGACATTTATGGTTACTCAATCCCACGCATGCTCGGTACCGATCGCGACCCAGTGGTGATCGACAACATGTTGTTGCCACCAGAGGCGTGGGGTGTGCGTTGCATCTCTATTGGATATTTTGTTCCTGAAGGCCAGGCAGTTGTGTGGCGCGGACCAATGTTGCACAAAGCACTCGAGCAGTTTTTGACCGACGTGTATTGGGACGAACCAGACTTCTTGTTTATTGACATGCCACCTGGCACGGGTGACATTGCGTTGAGCTTGAGCCAGTATTTGCCACGAGCAGAAGTACTCGTGGTTACAACGCCACAAGAGGCTGCACAAAAAGTAGCGCGACTTTCAGCAGCAATGGCGGTCAAGGTCAATTTGCCAGTGCGTGGAATTATCGAAAACATGTCGTGGTTTACGGGCGACGACGGCAAGCGCTACGAACTCTTTGGCAAAGGCGGCGGACAAATCTTGGCCGACGAACTCAATGTTCCATTGCTCGCACAGATTCCACTGCTCAATGCATTGCGCGAAGGTGGCGATGATGGTCACCCAATTGCCGCTGTGGCTCCAGACAGCGAAGTCGGGAAGGCGTTTTTTGCGATTGCTAAATACATCGCAGAAGACATGAAACCGAAGAAGATTTTCAGTGCAGCATTGAAAGTGAATTAGACTGAAGCTCATGGAAATTCGCATCGGCATTATCCAGTCAGTACGTGAAATCACTCTCGAAATTGATGACGAAAAGGCACAGTCCAAATTCAAAGCCGCATCTGAGGCTGCGCTTGCTGGCAAAACCGAGACGCTGACTGTTGTCGACAGTCGTGGGCGCGAAATCATGGTGGCCGCCAGCAAGATCGCCTATGTCGAATTTGGTGCTCCTGAGGGTGCGCGCAAAATGGGTTTTGGTAGCTGACACTTTCGTTTGACTGAAGTGCGACAGAATAAGACTGTCCTATGCCAACCCTGATCGAACTAGCCCACGAACACACGGAGCTCGAGCAGGGCGCTGTCGAGCATCTCGCGGCATTGGTTTCTGAATGGGGAATGCTGGCCGATTTTTGTTTTGCCGACATGTTGCTCTACATACCCGTCGGCAATGAACGCTGGCTCATCACCGCTCAAGTGCGTGCGGCAACTGGGCAAACTCTGTATCACTCTGACTATGTAGATACGTGGGCGAGTGACACCGAGCGAATTTTGCTCGACAAGTGCATCAAAACAAATGGCACGGTGCAAGGCGAGATATTCGTGCAGGCAATTAACGGATCGGCCAACATGTTGGCGATACCTGTGCGCTATGAAGGGCGCATCATTGCGGTGTTGTCGCGTGAATGGGTAGTCGACAATGCGCGTCGACCTGGACAACTTGAAACTACGTATACCGACATATTTTTGAAGTTTGCAGAGATGGTGGCGCAAGGTTTGTTTCCATTTGAAGGCAGAGTGGCCGACGCGAGTGTTGCTCCGCGAGTGGGTGACGGCGTGATTGTGTTGGACGCTGCAACGCGCGTGCGGTACGCATCGCCAAATGCGGTTTCAGCACTGCATCGAGTTGGTGTGAGTGCAAACGCGATTGGGCAAACACTGGCCGAACTCGGAGTGGCAGAGACCGCGGCGCGTAATGCGTACGAGCGCAAAGAACCAGTGATTGAGGAGATCGAGCAGACAACAGACGTGACGCTGCTTACGCGCAGTATTCCGTTGTTGCGACAAGGCGATGTTGATGGTGACGTTGAAGTAACTGGGGGCGTGCTGTTGTTGCGTGACGTCTCCGAATTGCGTCGTCGTGACCGATTGTTGCTCACCAAAGACGCAACGATTCGCGAGATTCACCACCGAGTCAAAAATAACCTGCAGACTATTTCTTCACTGTTGCGATTGCAGGGGCGTCGACTCACATCACCAGAGGCCAAAGAAGCAATTGCTGAGTCTGTGCGACGTATTCGCACGATTGCTCTTGTGCACGAGACGCTCTCGCGTGAGCCCGGCGAAGACATCTCGTTTATCGAGATCGTGCGGCCACTGATGAGGCTTGTGGAAGAGGGCTTGCAGTCAGCTGATCGTCCCGTCACGTTTCAGGCCAAGGGTGACGGCGGGCGACTGCCAGCAACCATTGCAACACCACTGTCGGTTGTGATCCTTGAGTTGTTGC
>JBIHZV010000130.1:0-3507 GCA_044240275.1 Ilumatobacteraceae bacterium
AGACCTTTTGGTTGGGTTGTTAACAAACTCTTACCAGAAGGAAAATGGAGAATTTGTCCTGAGCAAATATCCGATCAACTCATCAACTATCCGACCAGCACTGCAACATCAAATCCCCAATATCCTTTCCGACTGATCTCACAGCGCCAACCTAAACACCTCAACTCACAACACATGCTTCCACTCGATGCGCCAAACATGGATAAGCCCGGGCTCCTTATTCATTCGGAAACTGCAGCCAACCTCGAACTGGCCGAAGGAGACTCTGTACTCATTTCCTCCCCCGTCGGCTCGCTTCAAGCAAAAATTATCTACCAAAATACGTTAAGACCAGAATGTGTTGTATTCCCGCACGGATGGAACACACCAAGCGTGTCCCATCTGACCTCCTACAAAGAAGTTGATCCCCTCACAGGAATGGTTATTCAGACTTCAATTCCGGTTTCGCTTACGAAAGTTTCATGTTGACCATCAGATGTGCTGGGCTGCGAAGCACGTAACCCACATCATCAGGCACACCCCGAGAGAACTCAAATTCCTCGACATTGTCCAACAAAACTTCCAAGCCTTCAACCATCTCCATTTTTGCGAGCAATGATCCCGTGCATAAGTGCAAACCATAACCGAACGACAAAATCGTTGCCTTTGAACTGAACTCCTTAGATGCAGTGTCCTTAAACCGATCGACAACAAATTCGTCGGGATTTTCAAATACTTCTGGATCCCTGTTGCCACTCGCCATCATGGTCACAATCCGCTCGCCCTTCTTTACCAATTGACCTGCAATTTCGGTATCAATTCTTGCGCCACGACTCACGGCATGAACTGGAGGCGCCCAGCGCAAGGATTCAACAATCGCGGGCAGCACCAATGAGCGATCTTGTTTCAATTGATGCCAAATGTGTGGGTGGCTAATGAGGTGTTTCATGAGAGATGACAATGAGCGATCGGTAGTCTCCACCCCGGCCGCAAGCAAAAATGAACAAAAGGACCTAATTTCATCGTCCGAAAGGGTATCTCCCTCAAATTCCGCACTGCAGAGCGTTGACAACAGGTCGTCGCCAGGATTCTTTCTTCGATATTCGATCAACGGAGTAATAAACGAAAACAATTCCGTACGAGCTTGTTGTGCACGAGCCTGTACTGAGGCATCTCCGCGAAGATTTGATGCTCCACCAGCGACAATTGCATCATAATTACTTCGGAAATTGGGCGCCTCAGCAATGTCCATCACCCACGATGTAACTCCAAGTGGAAGCTTGGTTGTAAAACCTTCTTTTAGATCAAAATCACCAGTGTTAGGAAATGCGGCAAAGAGCTGGGCACTCAGTGTCCGAGTAAAATCGCGTTGAGTTGTTTCTAAGAGTCGCGTGTTGCGAAGAGTTTTGGCCAAAATCGCACCTTTACGACGATGCTCATCACCTTCCATCTGAAGAATTGATCGTCCATGGATAATTGACGATCCAGCCCCAATCGTTAAGGGGCCAAAACATTCCTCGTCGAACAACACCCTTTTTGTGTCACTGTAACGAGACACCACCCAGCCATTGAATGCTTCGCTCCAGAAGATCGGCGCATGCTCACGGGCATCACGGTAGAAGGCGGCCAAATCCATAGGGGCCCCCTTCATTACCTGTTCGAAACGCATCTCTATTTCACTTTGCATTTTCCCCCGATCCCGACAAACTAAAGGCTCAGCAGTTGTGACAAAACCCCACAACAATCTGCATTGAATTTAACCACAGATTCGACCTTCTATTAACATATTACCCATGTCCCAGAATTCATCCAATACCAGCAGAGGGTCATGGCTCGGGGATGATCTTTGGAGCAAACACCTAGACGTCACGTCGCCAGAATCAAGTGAAGCTCTTGCCAAAATCGGTGACATCATCAATGCTGATCTTCTTCTGCCCACATGGTTCAAGCACATTATCGTTGCCGCTACAGCTGCAATAAAATCACAATCGCAAGATTGCACGCAATGGATTCGCTCGGCTCTAAACGCTGGCGCCACAACTGACAATATCTTTTCGGCTGCGATCACGCTTGTGCTTTCACGCGGAATATTTCCGGCGCGCATGCTCATCGAGTCCCTTAATCAAGTGTCTCCGAAGTTGGAAATGACTGCATCAATGACGCCGTCCAAGGACGGTCTCTCGCCGTCGCAACCTACGATCGAACAATATTTTATTTCAATTTTCAATCAGGTTCCCGAACGAGTCTCGCTCCTCATTGACGAATGTTTGCCAGCAATGCAGACTTATCACATGCTCAGAAATGCTGGAATGGACAACACGGGCCTCACGCCGCTGCAATCGGAGTTACTACTCGTCGCGGTAAATGCAGCCGATTACAAATCTGACTATGTTCAGGTTCATGCAAAGGGTGCACGAACAAAAGGGGCAACTGACGGGCATCTCGTTGAAGCATGCGTATGTGTTATCCCATTCGCTGGCGTTGCTGCATGGCTTCCAGCATCCGAGGGAATCATGGGAAGCAGAATTTAAGTTCAATATCGTAGAAAAATCACCAGGGGGAAATAGTTATGGCAGCAGGACAGAGTTTTAAGATCAAATCTGATGACCCACTAGATTTCGGCGCATGGGTTCGCCATCGCTGCCAAATTGGAGGCGACAAGGTCGCACTCGACATCGATGGAAAGCTCAGAACTTACGCCGAGCTTGACCACGTGACCAATCAAACTGCTGCAGGACTAGCTGGTTTAGGCCTTGAGCAAGGAGAACACGTTGCTTTGATGATGCTCAATTCGCTCAGCAATGTCGATGCATGGTTTGGAATTCAAAAGGCTGGGCTTGTGGAAGTGCCGATCCATACGGCATCGCGCGGTACTGGGTTGCACTACATCATCAATCATGCCGATGCGAGGGCATTGGTCATTGATGCCTCCTTTTTGCCCCTTTTGGCAGAGATGGCTGATCAACTGCCAAAACTTGAACATGTAATTGTTCATCAAGACTCCGAGACCCCTGTGCATATCGACCTACCAAAGCGCATCGCCATTCATCAACTCACCGATATTTCAGCTTCGGACTTAGCCATCCCCACCATCACGTCTCATCCAAATGATCCTGCAGTGATATTGCACACATCCGGGACGACCGGTCCACCTAAAGGAGTCGTTCTCTCGCATCAAGCCGTCCTCCACCTCACACGACACACTGTCTGGTTAGTTGATTATGTTTCTAGCGATCGTCTGTACACCGCATTCCCAATGTTCCACAACAATGCAAAATACACAACTGTTTGTGCAGCGCTAGAGGCGAATGCGTCATGTGTGGTTGACAAGCGATTCAGTGTGTCAAATTTTTGGCAAATGACTCGTGATAAGGAAATTACGGCATTCAATTACATGGGCGCATTGCTGATGATGCTGCAAAAACAAGACCCCTCCCCGAAGGACCTGGATAACCCAGTTCGAATTGCCTTTGGAGCACCATGTCCTGTTGACATCTGGGAACCTTTTGAAGAAAGGTTCGGGATGAA
>JBIHZV010000102.1:0-3500 GCA_044240275.1 Ilumatobacteraceae bacterium
GTTTGTGCGCGAGATCGAAACCGGCACCACCAAGTCGAAAAAGTGGGGCTTTAAAGCCATTCGTCAATACAAGTTTGACCCTGCCCAGATCACCAAGATCGGGCTTGGCTCAAGTCTGTCATCCTCAACCATTTGGCCACCACGCCTCGACACCGAAGACAACGGCCCAACAGGCGAAATCAAGATTGTCGACATCGATCTCGACAACGGCACCATCGACCTCGACGTGCGCGGCGCAACCGAAGACATCTCCCACCCAGAGTCGGTATTTGAACGCGAATACTTTTCGAAAAAGCAATTTGAAGAAGCACTCGAAGAACTTGCAAAGCTTGTTAAAGACAACAAGCACAATTCGTATGCTGCCGCGCATGACATCTTGGGACTTCACCCACCACGCTTTCGCGACAACTTCGACATTCACCAAGTGAGCGAAAGCATTAACCCCGATCCACTACAGATCGCCGAGGCCATTCATCACCTCGACAATTCATACCTCGTAATTCAGGGCCCACCTGGCACCGGCAAAACATATTCGTCCGCCAACGCCATTCTTGCGCTGATCAAAAAGGGTCACCGAGTTGGCATCACAGCCAACACACACGCTGCTGCCCACCAGCTGTTGCGCGAGATCACCAAGTTTTCCAAAGATCACGGATTTACTACCCACGAGCCATTGCGTATTTGCGTCAAACCAAAAGACGGTGACGCTCCCCTTGTTTTTGCCGAGCAAGAAGTGGACGTAAAGAGTGTGAAGGATGCCAAAAAGATCTCTGCCGATGCACAAAAGTTTGACGTCATTGTGGGCACGAGTTTCTTGTTTTCCAACGAGTCGATGCGCAGCTCGGTCGACACACTCATCATCGACGAAGCCGGACAACTCTCGCTCGCCGACAGCCTGGCCGTGTCGCTTGCTGCACGCAACACCGTGCTTGTAGGCGACCCACAGCAACTCAAGCAACCAACTCGTGCGGCTCACCCAAGCACATCTGGCTTGTCGGGCCTCGAGCACATCAACCAAGGTCACGACGTGGTGCCACCCAACTATGGCGTGTTGCTCCGTGTAACCCGACGCATGCACCCGCTCATTACCGAGTTCATTTCGGAGCAGGTATACGAAGGCAAGCTTGGCGCTGACGATCCATGCGCGCTACAAACCATCGGAGAAGGCGGCATTGTGCAGGGCTCTGGTCTGCGATGGGTGCCAGTAGTGCACGAAAACTGTTCGGTGCGCAGCGTTCCTGAAGTAAAAGCCGTGGTCAAGATTTATGAATCTGTGTTGGGTCGCGACTTCACCGACAAGTTTGGCAAAGTACGCCCTATTACCCCGCGCGACATCTTTGTGATTGCCCCATACAACGCCCAAGTGCAAGAGTTGCGTCGCCAACTGCTCTCATGCTCATCGGCAATCACGTTTGGTCTCACCGAAGATCTGTTGCGCCAGCGAGTAGGCACAGTCGACAAAGCCCAAGGTAGCGAAGCACCAATCGTGTTGGTGTCATACACCAGCTCGAGCGCCGACGATGTGCCACGCAACTTCGAGTTTTTGTACAGCAAAAACCGTTTCAACGTTGCAGTGAGCCGAGCGCAAGCCATCACCGTTGTGGTTGCCTCGCCCGAGCTGCTCAATGTCAATTGCAAGACAATCGAGCAAGTGCGACTAGCAAACATGCTGTGCCGCTATGCCGAAATGGCCACCACTGTCACCATATAAGTCTTTGTGGTGAAGCAAATCGGTACTTGACAGCCAGAGCAACAAATGTGTAACGATCTGAGAAATGAATAACCCAGCGGAAAATGAGGAGTTTGTTACCTACTCCGAATTCAGAGGTTTCGTAACCGAAACCCGCACTGGGTTCGTGCATGTTGAGTCAAAGATTGATTGGCTGCAAAGCACGATGAATATTCGCTTTGAAGCTATGGACAAACGCTTCGACGACTTCGCCGCCAACATCGACAAACGCTTTGAAGCCGTCGATAAACGCTTCGAGGCCATGGACAAACGCTTCGACGACTTCACTGCCAATATCAACAAGCGGTTTGAAGAATTTACTGCCAATATTGACAAGCGATTCAACGAATTTTCCGCAAATATCAATGCACGATTTGATGATTTGAATAAGCGGTTTGATGACGCCAACACAAAGTCTCATCGAGAATTTGTGGGAATAATGCTTGGGTTTCTCTCGATCAACCTTGTCATTATTGGATCAGTCGTCGGACTGATTGCAAAGACTGGATGATTATTTAGTGTGCTGCAGCACGGGTGTCGGAGACACCACCTGCAGCGGCAAGTCGTGCGTGTGCACGGCGCAATGCCGACTCAACAGTTGCATCATGCTCGCCGCGCATTGCATCTTCAGCACGCTGAAGCGCTGTACGCGCACGCTCGATATTGATGTCTGCAGCAAGTTCTGCTGAGTCAGACAAAATCGTCACATGATCGGGAGCCACATCAACGAATCCACCATGAACGGCAAGGTCTTGCACCGTGCCGTCACTGAGATAGATACGTGTGTGGTTCTCGACAAGTGCACCCAAGAATGCGATGTGCCCTGGCAAAAAAGCGATTTCTCCACCATCGAGCGTGCGGGTAATGACCTGACGGGCATCACCTGTAAACAGCACACGCTCAGGTGAAACCACCTCTACGCGAACAACACCAGCATCGGCCATGATTAAGCGTTTTCCGCCAAAGTCTTGGCCTTAGCCAATACTTGATCAACGCCACCGACGTTCAAGAAAGCCTGCTCTGGAATGTCATCCAAGTCGCCTTTAATGATCGACTCGAAGCTCTCCACAGTGTCTTGCGTCTTGACGTACTCACCCTTCAAACCGGTGAACACTTCGGCAACAAAGAACGGCTGCGACAAGAAACGCTGCACTTTACGTGCACGAGACACAGTCTGACGATCTTCTTCCGACAACTCATCGAGACCGAGAATCGCAATGATGTCTTGAAGTTCCTTGTAGCGCTGCAAGATTTCTTGCACACGACGAGCAACGTTGTAGTGACGATCACCAACAACTTCAGGCGACAAAATTGTCGACGTTGAAGCAAGTGGATCCACAGCTGGGTAGATACCCAACGATGCGATCTGTCGCGACAACTCGGTTGTTGCATCCAAGAACGTAAAGGTCGTAAACGGAGCTGGGTCGGTGTAGTCGTCGGCAGGCACGTAAACGGCTTGCAACGATGTAATCGATCGTCCACGTGTTGACGTGATGCGCTCTTGCAACTGACCCATTTCGTCAGCAAGTGTTGGCTGATAACCCACAGCTGAAGGCATACGGCCCAGCAGCGTCGATACTTCAGAACCAGCCTGTACGAAACGGAAAATGTTGTCAACGAACAACAACACGTCTTGGTTTTTCACGTCGCGGAAATACTCGGCCATGGTGAGTGCCGAGAGTGCAACGCGCAAGCGCACGCCTGGTGGTTCGTCCATCTGGCCAAACACGAGGGCGGCTTTTTCGAACACGCCAGACTCTTCCATTTCCAT
>JBIHZV010000033.1:0-11930 GCA_044240275.1 Ilumatobacteraceae bacterium
GTTACGTTGGAGAAGAATCGTAAGTGGGCCAGGCCAACATGCGCGAGCAAGCGCGATCGCATCTGGGTGAATGTTTTCAGCAACCAAATTCAGTTGATCAAGATGTGCGAGATGCACTATCAGTGGATGGTTTTGTGGTCGACCTTTGACTAGGAATATTTTGGCGATTGCGACTTCGTTGTTGATCGCGGCGCCGAGACCGTAGACAGTCTCTGTTGGGATAGCAACGAGACCACCATTGGCAAGAGTTTGCACGGCGACATTCATTGTCGAAGCATCAGATGCTTGGGCTATGTTGCACGAATTGGCTGTATGAGACGGTGAACTCATGATCATTGAACTGTACAAAGTTTGAAGATTACAAGCGCAAGATGCAGTAGTATTACTTGGCTTTACAGGCCAGATTTGGAGACAAGCTGACATGCGATTTCTCAACGAAGCACCAACGTTTGATCTGACATACAACGATGTGTTTATGGTTCCGAGCATGTCTAGCGTTCAGTCGCGACAGAGTGTGGATCTCGCAACGCCCGATGGTCTTGGCACGACAATTCCGGTCGTTGTTTCTAATATGACTGCAATCGCTGGCAGGCGTATGGCGGAAACGGTTGCGCGACGTGGTGGTCTTGTTGTGTTGCCGCAAGATATTCCGCTTGATGTGGTTCGCACAGTTGTTGATTTTGTAAAGTCGCGCCACACAGTATTTGAAACTCCAATCACCATGCCTGGTGACGGCACGGTTGGCGAAGCTCTGAGCCTGATCCACAAGCGCGCTCATGGCGCAGTTATCGTCATGGATGACGACGGTCGACCAGTAGGTATTTTTACCGAGCACGATGCAGCCGGCTTCGATCGATTTAGTCAGTTGCACACATCGATGAGCCGTGATTTGATTTCCCTTAAGTCAACACTTTCGGCCGAAGAGATGTTTAATGAAATGACTGAATTGCGCATTACATTCGCTCCAGTAATTGACGCTGCGGGCAGGCTTGTTGGCTGCGTGACTCGCAAAGGAGCATTGCGTTCCACGATCTATCAACCAGCACTTGACAAACAGGGTCGACTCATGATTGGTGTCGCAGTTGGTATCAATAGCGAACCCGAGGTTCGTGCAAAAGCCCTTGCTGCAATGGGTGTCGATGTGCTTGTGGTGGATACCGCTCACGGCCATCAAGAGCGCATGCTGCAGGTGGTTGGCCAGGTACGCGCGGCTGTTGGCGCTTTGCCAGTGGTAGCAGGAAATGTTGTGACTGCATCAGGAACCCGAGAGCTCATTGAAGCGGGCGCCGACATCGTCAAGGTCGGTGTAGGCCCAGGCGCTATGTGCACGACACGAATGATGACAGGTGTTGGTCGTCCACAGTTTTCAGCTGTGCTGGAATGCTCAGCAGAATCAGCACGACTCGGAAAACATATTTGGGCTGACGGTGGAGTGCGATACCCGCGCGATGTTGCTTTGGGTCTGGCAGCTGGCGCTTCAAATGTGATGTTCGGATCGTTGCTCGCTGGAACTTACGAAAGTGCTGCTGACACACTTCGTGATTCAGATGGAAGATTGTTTAAGGAAAGTTTTGGCATGGCGTCAAACCGCGCTGTGCGCAACCGCACTCGTAGTGAAACTGCATTAGATCGTGCTCGCAAAGAACTGTTTGAGGAAGGCATTAGCACGTCTCGGATGTATCTTGATCCGCAGCGTCCAAGTGTCGAGGACATCATCGATCAGATTGTCGCAGGGGTGCGTTCTTCGTGCACCTATGCAGGAGCACGATCAATACCAGAGTTCGCCGAGCGAGCCGTTGTTGGTATTCAGAGTGCATCTGGCTATGAAGAGGGTCGTCCACGGGACACGAGTTGGTAGCAACACCAAGCGTCAATGTGGTCGCTATTGACGGACCAGCAGGCGCAGGGAAGTCGACTATTGCGCGCGAGTTGGCCCGCAAGTTGAACCTTCCGTATCTAGATACAGGGGCCATGTATCGTGGCATAACTTGTGCTGCCTTGCGTAGGGGAATCGATGTGAATGATGCTGGTGCAGTAGCTCAACTTGCGCTGTCGACCGTGTTGGACATTTCTGATGATGCCCTCATCGTGGATGGCTTGGATGCGACACAGGACATTCGTGGTGAGGCCGTTACTCGGGCAGTGAGCGTGGTTGCTGCAAATTCCGGAGTACGTACCGAACTACGCGAGCGACAACGCAACTGGGTTGCCAAGCGGGGAGGGGGTGTAGTCGAAGGACGAGACATTGCGACCGTTGTGTTTCCAGATGCTCGGTTGAAAGTCTTTCTCACTGCAAGCCCACTAGTGCGAGCTCAACGACGCGTTGCCCAGATCGGTGGTGATGTTGAACAGATTGCTCGCGATATTGCAGAGCGCGACCATAAAGATTCAACTCGCAGCGACAGCCCCCTGCGCGAATCAGAGAATGCGTTATACCTAGATACGAGTAATCGTTCGATAAGCGACGTAGTCAACGAAATAGTTGGAATTTTCCATGGCTGACGTAACAACGAAACTTGCTGGTCAATCGCGAGGAAACAGATTCTTCTACGGGATTATCCGTTTTATCGTGATCGCTATTTGTCGCATCTATCTACGACTGCGGATTGTTGGTGCTCACAAAATACCGAAGTCGGGAACGTTTATTTTGGCTCCGAGTCATCGTTCAACAGTAGATATCCCAGTCGCAGCAGCAACCACCCGACGACGACTCATGTACATGGGCAAAGATTCGATGTGGAAGATCAAGCCAATCGGTGTGATCCTGACTGCATTGGGTAGTTTTCCGGTCACGCGCGGTTCAGCAGATCTAGAGGCATTGAAGCGCTGCATTGCCGTGCTGGAACGTGGGGATCCGCTCGTGCTCTTTCCCGAAGGCACGCGTCATAAGGGTCGAATTATCGAGCCATTGTTTGACGGCGCCGCGTTCATTGCCTATAAAACGGGCGTTCCGATAATTCCCGTCGGAATTGCTGGTTCAGAAGAGATCTGGCCGCCGGGAACCAAATTGCCACGGCCTCGCAAATGTGTGGCAGTTGTCGGTGACCCCATTTATCCCAAAAATTTGAATGGTGCACGAGCTACGCGCGAGATGATGAGCGATTTCACAGTTGAGTTGCAAACTGCTTTGCAATCTGTGTTCGATCAGGCATTCAAAATACTCGACTAGCGAGCAAAGTATGCAGCAAGTGCCTCTTGCAGATAAATCGGATCTTTTGTTCCGCAAACTTCACGAGCAGAGTGCATTGACAACTGTGGAATGCCGACGTCGATGGTGTCGATTCCTAATCTCGTAGCGGTTATGGGCCCGATGGTGGAGCCGCATGCGATGTTGTTGCGCGATGCGAAATATTGAACTGGCACATTGGCTTTGTTGCATGCGTCCTTGAATGGCGCAATCGAAGTTGAACTCGTGGCGTAGCGTTGCCCAGCATTGGACTTGATTACTACACCTTGATTGATGAACGGTGAATGGTTTGTGTCATGTCGCTCGGGATAGTTGTGGTGCACTGCGTGAGCATTATCAGCCGAGACGCAGTGTGATTTGGTCAGCACATTGAGAAAATCTTGTCGAGAGAGCCCAGCAGCGATACACAATCGCTCGAGAATATGTTCAAGAAGCGGTCCTGCGGCACCGGTTGTAGAGGAAGATCCGACCTCTTCGTGATCGAACAATGCAACGACACTCGGTGAGTTCGCACCACTTTGTCCGATTAACGCGGTCATTGCTGCCCAGCATGAAGCTTGATTATCTATTCGTGCGGACGCAATTAACGATTCATCGGCACCAACAAGAGCAGCGTTTTGCATATCGAACAATTGAGCGGAGCTAGCACGAATTTGGGATTGGTCTATGCCGCATTGCTCGGCCATCCATTGATCAATACTTGGTGCGTTGTTCGAAGTAAGCCACAATGCATTCAGGTGCTGATGACGGTCGAGTACAAGACCCTTGTCATTCACGTCTCTGTCGAGATGAATGGCTAGTTGTGAGATACGCGCTACGGCCATTGGGCTCGAGAAAAGTCGTGTTGATCCATCATGCAAAATGACGTGACCTGCAATTCCGAGATCGCGGTCGAGCCAGGAATTAAGAAGTGGGCCGCCATAGACCTCAACTCCGAGCAACGACATGTTTGCGTATTGTCTATTTGGCTGAGGCTTAAGGTGCAAACCAGGAGAGTCGGTGTGTGCTCCAACTATTCGAAATCCGTTCTGCAAAGTTTTCGAAGGAGTCCTCCATGCAATGAGTGCTCCGCTCCTAGCGATAAAACCTTGATCAACGGACAAGGTTTCGGTCAATGAGCAATCAGAGAAACCAGCTTCCGTTAACCGTGTTCGCCACCAATTGACTACATGTTGAGCCGTAGGCGATGCGTCTAATTGGGCCAGCAGCGTGGCAATTGTTGCTGAGTCGCTCATCCCTGTGATGGTAGCGAGGGCAGTTGCACACGCACATCTTGACCGAGAAGCTTGCAGGTCGTTTCAATTGGCTGACCACTTTCAGCTTGAGCCGTGACTACCTCTATACACGCATTGAGATTGTCGCGTTGAGTGAAACCGATGTAGCCAACTGCGCAGCAAACGCCAACTAAAAGCAATTTGGTGATGAGCGACGAGGCAAATTTGAGAGCTATCAACAAGACGACGACTGAAGTGACAATGGCTCCGACTGAAAGATTTTGGGCAAGATCCGCATTTAAGTTAAATAAATTCATCGTCGTATTCTGTCATGCGCCCGACCCTATGCTGAACATATGTCCGCCAGTGTCAACTTGTCAGGTGTTGGTCCATCCGACATGTGTTTACCGGAGGTTGACGCACGCTTGACCTCAGCACTTGACTCCGCATTAGGACAGTCTGATCGTGATCGACGCGCTGCCGTTGTGCAACTTGTTGCAGCAAACCCCACCTATCTTGAGGGTTGGGCATGGCTGGGCGCACTCGGCCGAGACACAATGGATTCCTACACGGCTTATCGCGTTGGATACCACCGCGGATTGGATGCGTTGCGTGGCAATGGCTGGAAGGGTTCTGGGTATGTTCGTTGGACGCACATACCCAACCGTGGGTTTCTGAAGTGCCTCAATGGTTTGGCAAAAACTTCTCGCCTCATCGGCGACAACGCAGAAGCTGATCGTTGCGAGCAATTTTTATTGCAACTAGATCCGTCTCATACCTTCTAACATCGGGTGCGTGACCGAATCTTGTTCTTGTTTTGTTTTAGCTGGCGGTAAGAGCACGCGCTTCGGTGCAAATAAATCTTTGGCACTCATTGATTCGCAACATATGGCACTTGTTGTAGCAAATAATCTTCAAAAAGCTTTTGGGAGTGCAGCTCGACTGGTCGGTGCCGATTCGCTCACAAGCAACGAGATTGGCTTGGATGCGTTCTTTGGCCCGCGAGAGGGCAACGGACCATTGGGCGCAATTATTGATGCAATAGAAGGCTCCGCTAGTTCACTCGTTGCTTTTGCACCGAATGACACACCGTTCTTCTCTGCGGATAATTTTGCGGCACTTCGTGCAAAGATCGAAGATTCAGGATCAGATGTAGTTGTTGCCGTGGATGACTCAGACACACCTCGAACACACTGGTTGCTCTCTATTTGGCGCAAAGAATCATGTTTACCAATACTGTGCAAGCAGTACGAGATCGGTGTGCGGTCTATTCACGGTGCCGTGACCGAATTGCAATTTTCGACAGTTGCATATGATGCTGCTTGCGTTCGCAATATCAATATGGTTTCCGACATGCCTGACCAAGGTACTATTTAGCACCAGCGAAGAAAGGCTTGTTCGTGTCAGTACGAGAGATAACGATCGAAGAGTTGAAAGTTGCCATAAGTGGTGGTGCCAAAGTGGTAGATGTCCGAGAGGCAGACGAATACGTATCAGGACATGTACCTGCCGCAACTCACGTTCCGCTCGGAACCGTTCCAGACAACATGGAGCTCTTTCGTTCAGATGCCGATGTTTATGTTGTGTGTCATTCCGGCGGACGAAGCATGCGAGCCTGTGAGTTTTTGCACGATCAAGGAATAACCAACGTTGTCAACGTCATTGGTGGCACATCTGGTTGGATCGCTCTAGGAAACCCGGTGGCAACCGGCCAACAGTCGTAATCCCGACTCATTTCTCACCGTACGACACCTATGAACATCTCCTGGATCGATTCTGATGTCGAGTTGAGGTCTCTATTGCAAGACATGCTCGGATGCGAGCGTTACGCATTGGACACCGAATTTCACAGAGAGCGAACCTACTTCCCACAGTTGGCTCTCATCCAGATCAAGCACAACAATAAGATCTTTCTCATCGATCCGATCGCGGTAGATCTTGCGCTGTTCACAGAGCTCTTCGCTTCGGACTCACTGTGCGTTTTACATGCCGCACAGCAAGATCTTGAAGTTCTCAACCATGCCTGTGGTTCGGCACCTCGACATATTTTTGATACTCAAATTGCTGCCGGTTTCATAGGCATGTCTACACCGTCGCTGTCATCTCTTATCTTGAGTGAGTTGAAGATCAGTATTAGTAAAGGCGATCGGTTGACAGATTGGTTGAGACGTCCACTCACTGCTGATCAGAAGACTTATGCTGCCACTGATGTTGAGCACCTTTTCGATGTTCAAGACAATCTTGAAAAGCGTCTCAACGAACTTGAGAGACTGAATTGGGTGCACGAAGCCTGCGAAGAGTTGCGCGTCAGACCTGCAGGACCAGTCGATCCGTCTGATGCTTGGTTGCGAGTAAAAGAAGCTAGAGCGCTCAAGGGCGCGGCTCGCGGAGTTGCCAAAGCTGTTTGTGAATGGCGTGAGCGAAAAGCTATGGCGGCCGATGTTCCTCCGCGTCGAATTCTTTCCGATATTGCAATCTTGGGGATTGCGCAGATTATGCCAGTAACACAAGATGAATTGCTCAAGGCAAGGGGAGTCGAGAACAGACAGATCGGTGGCGATGTCGGTCGAGAGTTGCTTGCGGCTGTAGATCGAGGTAAAGGTGTTGTCGTTTCGTTGCCACAAATTGAAAACGATGATGTAGACAAAGAGTTGCGACCAGCGGTTGGCTTGATCACCGCGTGGATGAGTGAACTTGCCAGAACTCACCACATTGACGCAACATTGCTTGGCACGCGCAACGATATTTTGTCTCTCCTGCGCAAATCACCTCAAGGAAGACTGAGCGTTGGTTGGCGTGCAGAAATGGTGGGCAAAGACATCGAGCGCATCCTGTCTGGTGAGGCTGGTTTGAGCTTTAACGGTCATGGCAGATTGCGACTGTTGCCGACCAATAATCCAACAAACTGAACTAAAAGCCACAAAATCACAGGTATATCACGCTAAGATTTACAGCGATGTTTATCCACTAAGTGGCTGCCTCACCGGTGGCCACCCGATCAAGGTTCGGAGCCCTACCGTGAAGAAGGGTCGTCATCGTCGCTTCGAAGAAGCGCGCAAGTTAAAGCAGTCTGGTCCTAGTGCGAGTGATCTCGGGCTGGGTGGGCGTAGTAAAGAAGCTCAGACAGAAGATGATCAATACGCAGCAATTGCCGAGAAATACGGTGTGCGGTTTGATGATGAAGATGAAGATATGGAAGAAAGTGCTGATACTGAAGAAAGCTAGTGAGTGCTGGTCTTCCAGCGCATTGTAAGTTCCCCCAAAATAATTCAAGAAAGATCATGACACAAACACCTGAGAAGTTGCGCAATATTGCGCTCGTTGCACACGTAGACCATGGCAAGACCACACTTTTGGACGCTCTTTTGCGTTCGGCGGGAACATTTGCTGCACACTCGGCGATCATCGATCGCGTGATGGACAACGATGATCAGGAACGTGAGCGAGGCATCACTATTTTGGCGAAAGCCGCGCAGATCGAATGGAAGGGCACCAAGATCAACTTGGTAGATACTCCTGGTCACGCTGACTTTGGTGGAGAAGTAGAACGTGCTTTGGCGATGGTTGATGGAATTTTGCTTCTCGTTGACGCCGCAGAAGGTCCATTGCCACAAACGCGATATGTGCTCTCGAAAGCACTTGCTTTGGATTTGCCGGTGATTTTGGTAATTAATAAAGTAGACCGTCAAGACGCACGACCTGAAGAAGTTCTGCATGAAGTCGAGCAACTTTTTTTAGATCTCGCTCATGCGGATCATCACTTGTCGTTTCCTGTGTTCTCGGCTGTTGCTCGCGACAGCCTTGCTATGGCAGGTATCGGTATGCCAGCGTCCGACGGTGACTTGTCGCCGCTGATTGACGCGATTGTTGACCATATTCCAGCCCCACAAAATGACATGAGTGCACCATTGCAAGCGATGGTTACCAACTTGGACGCATCCGATTACTTGGGCCGTCTAGCGATTGGACGAGTTATTTCCGGAGTGATGCGCAAGGGCGATCAGGTCTCGCTGTGCCAAAAGCCAACCGATGATAATCCTGCACCAGTACTCAAACGCAAACTCAGTGGTTTGATGGCGTTCCATGGCATTGATCGCGTGGAAGTTGCAGAAGTAATTGCTGGCGACCTGTTCATTATGAGTGGTATCGACGAAGTTGAAGTAGGCGACACCATTGCTGCAGTTGACAATCCAGTTCCATTGCTACGTCTCGAAGTTGACGAGCCAGTACTTCGCATGAGTTTTGGTGTGAATACTTCTCCTTTCGCCGGCAAAGATGGAAAATACCTGACGAGTCGTCACTTGCGAGACCGTTTGCAAAAAGAGATTCTCGGCAACGTGTCAATCAAGATCGCTAATACCGAATCAACCGACGTAATGGAAGTCGCTGGCCGTGGTGAGCTTCAGTTGGCAGTATTGATCGAAAATATGCGTCGTGAAGGTTACGAATTACAGGTCAGTCGACCAGAAGTAATCACCCGAGAAATCAATGGTAAGAAGCATGAGCCTCTCGAGTCCGGAACGTGCGACGTGCCAGATGAGTATGTAGGTGCTGTTACCCAGGCGCTTGCACCGCGCAAGGGTCGCATCACCGATCTTCGTCCAGGAGATGCCAACCGAACGATCGTTTACTTTGAGGCGCCTTCACGTGGCCTGATTGGCTTTAGGTCATTGTTGTTGACAGTGACTCGCGGAACGGCGTTGTTGCATCAGAGCCTTGCCGGATGGATGCCATGGGCAGGAGAATTGCCGCATCGTCTTGGTGGAGCAATGGTTTCAGATCGCATGGGTCCTGCAACTGCTTATGCACTCGACAATCTTGAACAACGTGGCACACTTTGCATCTCTCCAGGTGACGAGCTGTATGAAGGCATGGTTGTGGGGGAGAACGCCCGCGAAGAAGAGATGGTCGTGAACGCGGTGCGCGCGAAGGAAAAGAACAACATTCGTACACACAGTCATGACGAAGGCATCAAACTTGCTACGCCAGTAACCCACACACTCGAAACAGCAATCGAATGGATCGCAGACGACGAGTTGGTTGAAGTGACTCCGCTCAATGTGCGAATTCGCAAGAAGTACTTGACGATCGAAGATCGTCGCAAGTACACCAAGCGCAATTCAAACTAGACAAAACCTGCTAACAGCTGTATTTATTTTTTAGCAGTTTTTCGTGTTGGGTTCTTGAGTGATACCTGCGGATGTGGGCGAGGCGTAGATCGCTTCTCTTCGAGCAGTTTGACAAGCGTCTTGTATGTTTTTGAACCGATGAGTTCAGTAATCTCATCCTTCAAGTACTTGTAGACAGGATCTTTGCCGACGAATGCTGCAGGATCGTCAGTGCACCACCAATGAAAATCGATGCCGCCCTCGCCCCAGTCTCGTCGTTTCCATTCGCGCAGGTGTGAAATTACGTGCCCATCGTCTTCTGTGTGCTCATCTAAACGAAGTGGCACCTGCCAACAAACATCAGGCTTCCAGTCCATAGGGCGCTCGCCAACTTCGAGAGCAGCGATATGGAAAGCACATCCCATGCCACCCTCAAAACCAGGATCATTGTGAAAGATGCATGCATCATTCACTCGACGTGTTGCGTCGGAACCATCTCGGTTCTTGATCAGCCAGCGATTGTTTGCACCCTTTTCATGCTTCTGCCAATGTTCTGGCTTGAGACGCTTGACGGACTTCTTAACCGACGCAAGATCCTTTTTGTCAATGAAGTGAGCACCGTAACTGCAACAACCCTGCTGCAATTTAGTTGCGTCGTCGTCGAGCACCCCCTTGCAGCCAGAGCCATAAATGCACGACCAATTCGAAAGCATGAACGTGGAATCAATCATCCATGTTTGCTCGGCATCCGGGTCGGTGAAACTGATCCATTCATGAAGTTCTTCGGGTCTTGACATAGGTTGTGACGCTAGACGATAGAACGGCATATCACACGTCAATCGGTGACAATTGCACAAGATTTCACATTAATAACGAAATGGGCGATACTAAGAGAAGTTGAGAGAAGACGAGAGAAGACGAGAGAAGACGAGAGAAGACGAGACGGTTGTCGCGATTCCTGATGCAATTGCTGATGCGATTACTGTTTTACTGTCATACTTGTTGCATGCCAGCATCGCAGGACGAATCCATAAATGACATTGTCTCGAGACTTGAATCAATCTCGGAAGAGATTGCCGACAAAGCCCTTGATGCGCTCAAATCGGCTCATCGTGACGGTGCAGTCAAGCGCCCAGAGACCGAGCGACAGCTGACTTCGGCCCGTAGGGCCGTTGAAAAAGCAATCGGTGTACTTACGCGACTTGATTGAGATAATTAATTAATGCGCGTAGGCCGCCAGCATCGCTTCGCTGCAAGTCAAATCGCAACCGATATTTATCCAGATGGTCGTTGTCGCTCTTCTCGGTCGCATGTGGTTGAACTAACTCAAATTGACCCGAACGGCACAAATGGCCAAATTTTTCCTGAAGTTGAGTGAGTAATTGGGGAGTGGGCAACTTGTTCAATCGCATGATCAAGTGTTTGCCGATGAATCGAATCGAGTGATAGTTGAGGTAAAACGTTTCAATCTCGTGAGTCGCATCATCTATGGTGTCGCATACCCGATAGAGAGCCAGATCTTCGGGCGATACGAGTCCACGGGTAAGCAACTCGGTTTGAATCAGGTGATCAACTGAATGCCAAAATCTGTCACCAGGTAGATCGAGTAGGACTATAGGGACAGGCACACCCTTGCCTGTTTGGGTCAATGTGAGTAATTCGAAAGTTTCATCCAGTGTTCCGAATCCGCCTGGCAAACACAAAAAGGCTTGAGATTCTTTAACGAGCATCAACTTACGTGTAAAGAAATAGCGCATTGAAACATATTTTTCGTCGCCAGCAATGATCGAATTTGCTGATGATTCAAATGGCAGACGAATAGAGACACCGATTGAGCGCTCTTTCCCTGCTCCCTCCATGCCCGCTTCCATAATTCCCGGACCAGCTCCTGTAACCACCATCCAACCTTGGTCGGCAAGTCTTTTGGCCACAAGTTGAGTGTGGTGATAAAGGGGATCATCTTTCTTCGTGCGAGCGGATCCGAAGATTGTCACTTTGGGACGTTGTGTGTACGGCTGAAACATAGCAAATGCTTCACGCATTTCCTTCAGTGCCGATGACGCAATTTTGAGATCCAATGTCGATGTCTTATCTGTTCCAAGCTCAAGGCTCGTTGCTATCAGTTGCATTACATAATCGGCGTTGTGGATGGATCCGTACTCGCCGACAAGCTCCGAGATGGCTGAGAGTAAATCGCCAGCCTTGTTCATCGTCGAAAGGCTTGATCTTTGGCTTCAAGCGCACTGATCAGTTCGCTAAAACTCTTTTGAAAGGACTCCACTCCTTCGCGTTCCAGCTGCAGTGCAACATCGGACACGTCAATGCCGAGGCGAGCAAGTTGACTCCAACAATTGTGTGCAATTTCAACGTTGGTGTCGATCGTGACTTTCGGTGTGCCGTGATCGGCAAAGGCCAACATGG
>JBIHZV010000103.1:0-3405 GCA_044240275.1 Ilumatobacteraceae bacterium
CCTGCCAGTCGATAATGCGGTTCAGCCAATCGACATCAGTAGACGGAACTCCGTCCTTGTATGACCAGTGTGAAGCAACTCCCCACTCTGCGCGTTGGTGCATATCCCTGGATCGAATCTGCACTTCAATCGGTTTGCCACTTGGCCCGATCACTGTGGTGTGCAGCGACTGATACAAATTGAATTTCGGCATTGCAATGTAATCTTTGAACCTGCCAACAACTGGTTTCCAATGACCGTGAATGCAGCCCAGCACTCCATAACAATCCTTCACCGAGTCAACCACAATTCGAATTGCCATCAGGTCAAAAATTTCGTCGAACCCACGACCTTTCTGCATCATTTTTTCGTACAGGCTCCACAGGTGCTTACCGCGCGACGTCAGTTCAGCTTCGATGTGCACCTCTTTGAGCCACACGCCAACCTGACCCAAGGCCTTGGCCAGAAAAATATCTCGCTCTGGAGCACGGGTGGAAACAAGATAGTCAAGTTCGGCATAGCGCTTTGGGTACAACGCTGCGAATGAGAGGTCTTCGAGTTGCTGCTTTACTTCTTGCATTCCCAATCTGTGAGCAAGCGGTGCATAAATATCGAGTGTCTCTTGTGCAACGCGGCGCTGCTTGTCGAGCGGTGCTGAAGCAATGGTGCGCATGTTGTGCAAACGATCTGCCAACTTAATGATTAAAACGCGCATATCCTTTGCCATTGCAACAAGCAATTTGCGCATTGTCGCCGCTTGCTGTGCTTCTCGAGAATCAAACTGCAGCCGTTCCAGTTTGGTCAAGCCATCCACGATCCCCGCAATTTCTGCGCCAAATGACGACTCAACATCAGCGAGCGTAATTTCGGTGTCTTCTACGGCATCGTGTAGCAAGGCCGCTACGACAGAGACATCGTCAAGTCCAATCTCTGCAACGATCCGAGCAACGGCTATGGGATGACTGATGTAGCCCTCACCGCTCATTCGCGACTGATGTTGATGCGCTGCTCGCGCCATTTCATATGCCGCTGTAATTTGAGCAACGGAGCCTTTTGGATGCCGCCTTCGGTATGCCGACAACAACGGAACAAGTTCTTCAACGACCACCGATTGATTGCGCCGCCAGGGCAAGACGCGTGACGTTGCGCTCATCTGTCGCCCAATAGGGGCACTAGTCCCTGACCCATGCCTTCCAGTGTATGGGAAGGATCAACGACGACGATTTTTGCGCGGGCGAGGCGGATGCGACAGCGCAGAACTTGCCAACACGGTTTCACGCTCAATGTCGGATTGCGTGCTTGTTGCAGACGTGGTGTCGCCCGAGGTGCGAGTAACAACCTTCTTAGACGTTGCGCCAAGTCGAGCCATTTCTTCTCCAAGTCGAAGACTTCCCTGAAGCGAACGAAATTTGAGTTCGCGACCCTTGAACACTGCCAAGAGCGGCGTTGCCACATAAATCGACGAATATGCACCGAGTAACATACCGACCAGCAGCGCCAACGCAAATTCTTGTAGAGCAATTGCGCCCATGATCCACGAACCGAGCACCAACAAAGAAAGCACTGGCAACACTGCTGCAAGCGACGTGTTGATCGAGCGCATCAATACCTGGTTCATCGACACGTTGATGATGTCGCCGTACGACACTTTGGATGCCGAATAACGCGTGGTGTTCTCATGAACTTTGTCGAACACGACGATGGTGTCGTATAACGAGAAGCCAAGAATTGTCAAAAACGCGATCACCGTTGCTGGAGTGACAGAAAATCCGAACGTTGCATACACACCAACCGAGATCAACACGTCATGCACCATTGCAAGAATTGCGGCTATCGCCATCTTCCATTCAAAACGCCATGCGATATACATCGACACAATTACAAAGAAAATCAAAAGCGCTCGCACAGCCTTTTCGGTAATGCTTCGACCCCATGACGAACTCACTGAAGCAACACTCACTTCTTGGACGTCAACTTGCGCTTTGGCACTCAATGCAGTCTGAACGACCGTGCGAGTCTCGGTCGAAATTTCTCCAACCTGCGCTCGGATACGTTTCCCTTCAGCACCACTGAGCACTTGAATTTTTGCATCCGCGGTCGGAATGTTGTTTGTCTCCAAAATTGTGCGCACGTCTTCAATCGTGATCGTGGTAGCTGGCACTTCCCATGCGACGCCACCCTTAAAATCGATTCCCAAATTGAGACCTTGGGCGAAGAGCGAAACGAAAGTTACGACGACAAATGCGATCGAGATTCCAAAGCCCCACCAACGCCGACCAACAAAATTGAACGTGGTCTCTCCGCGGTACAACCTGCCCAACATGCCACTCATTGCGCACTCGATTCCGGCAAAGCAACGCCCAGTATTTTGCGTCCCTGCAAAAACTTGCTACGTGCAAGAAGAAGCACGGCAGGTCTTGTGAAGAAGTAAGAGACAATCAGGTCGCACAAGGTAGACAACCCAAGGAAAAATGCAAAACCACGCACTGAGCCGACGGTCAGCCACCACAGCACAAGTGCTCCCAAGAACGACACCGTGTCTGCGGCCAAAATGGTGCGCCATGCAAGCGTAAAACTTCGTTGCGCTGAACTGCGCAACGACTTGCCAGCGTGGAGTTCATCTTTGATTCGTTCGAAGAACACAACATACGAGTCGACAGTTACGCCAATAGAAACGATGATGCCGGCCACTCCAGAAAGGGTGAGCGCAAGACCATTTGAGCGAGAGATAAATGCGATGATGCTCCACAACAGCGCAATCGACACCATGAGACCACCCATAACGACGATGGTCAACATGCGGTAGTACACGAAGAAGAATGCCATCACTAAGAGCACGCCGATGAGACCAGAGATAATTGCTGCGCGCAATGAATCTTTACCAAGTGTCGGAGAAACGGTCTGCACTGTTGCAACCTTGAATTTGACAGGAACCGCACCAAACTCGAGAATCTTGGCAAGGTCGCGTGCTTCAGATTGAGAGAAGTCTCCACTGATCTGCACATTGCCACCCGTGAACACCGCTTCTTGAACTGTCGGCGCAGAAATGACTGTGCCGTCCAAAGCAATAGCAATGCGCGCCGTCGGGCATGTCGCATCGCGATTGAAACATCGAGTCGTCAGTGCATTCCAGAAATCTTCGCCCTCTGCGCCTTTTCGTAATTCAACAGTGACCGTCCAGTTGCCATTGTTGATCACAGCCTGTGCGTTGTTAGTAAAAACTTTGCCAGTCGCTCCAGCAGGACCAACTAGATAGGCCTCGCCGTTTTGACCTAGCAACACCGCATTGACATTTGGGTCAGTGGTGTCTTCGGAGACGGAAATATTTGCTGCATCTGCGACTGATGCAGTCGCGTCGGTCGATGCTGGCACCGTTGAGTCAGTGCTTGCAGGAATAGTCGTAGCTGCAGGAATAGTCGTAGCTGC
>JBIHZV010000034.1:0-11781 GCA_044240275.1 Ilumatobacteraceae bacterium
AAACAGGCGAGATTGGCGGGGCAGCGTTGGACGTGACCGATCCGGAACCACTGCCCACGGGGCACCCGTTGTGGTCAATGCCAAACTGCATTATCACCCCTCACGTTGGTAATACAGCCGAGATGGTTCCACCATTGTTGGCTGTGCGAATTGCAGAAAATGTGCGTCGCTTTGCCGATGGCGAGCAGTTGGTCGGCATCATTGATCAAGCGGTTGGATATTGATGTCACAACAAATCCCCAATCATTATTCGGTGCTGGGATTAACACGAACTGCATCCTTAGAACAGATACGCGCCGCTTATCGAGACAAGGTTCGTATTATTCATCCCGACAGCGCAGTCGTTGCATCACCAACCGCGTCAATGCAGATGGCCGAAGTAGTTCGGGCATGGTCAACGTTGTCGAACCCTGATCTCAAGCGCGCGTACGATGCCGATTTATTCGATGCCGAGTTATTCGATGTAGAAAGCGAAGTCGAAGATTCATTTCCGCCGACTCCCATCGTGCGTGGGCATTTTCCTAAGAGCCTGATCGGATGGATTCTTGCGATCGGTATTGCAGGTGTGCTGGTGCTCAATGTGCTGAGTGATCCGATTGCGCCGGCAAAACCAGACGGCTTGTTGCAGTCTGGATCATGTGTCGTCGTTGACGCCAACAACCTTGCTGTGGAAGTGGGGTGCGAAGAGGGTCATTATGGAGTTGTGAGGCAATTGATCGGTTTTGACATGACATGCCCATCCGATACCGAGTCGATACGGGATCGGCAAGGAATGGGTCAAGCGTGCGTTGTACCGAACCAATAGCGGGCTGTAACCTCAACAGCCTCGGGCGGTTAGCTCAGTCGGAAGAGCGCCACGTTCACATCGTGGAAGTCGTGGGATCGAGGCCCATATCGCCCACGAGAACTAGTGTTTAGTTGTGGCCCAGCAGTGCGAAAGACCAGGATGTGCTCAACCTGCAGCTGTTGAATACATTATTGATCCGCAAAGTTTGATGCTGACGCTCCAGAACTATGAGGTGGTAAACGACGAGCGTCGAAGTGCTTTGTGCGTCACTCACGGCGACCGAATGAGTGTGCCAAAAGGTTGGTCAATTGATGATCGCCGAGAAGACCCACCGCGGTTATTTAAGACACCCAAATCAGTTGCAGCGCCCGCGAAAAGTACCACAAAAAAGTCGGCGACTGAATTAAAGCAGAAAAAGAAGCCGACGGTGCGTCCGATGTTGTTTCAGACCGACAAAGACGTTGTGCAGGAAGTTCAGGAAGTTAAAGAAGTTCAAGAAGTGAAAACAACTGTTTCAAAACCAGTAGTGCGTGATGCCGACCTTGAAGAAACAAAAGCTATGCAGTGGACTCCGCAATTTGATCGCACCGATGACTTGGGTGGAGTATTGCGCCCAAAGGGAAAATTATTGAGCCGTGCTTTTGGTCTTGATGAAACAATCGAATATCCACGACCAGTAGTCGACGATGTACCTGCAGTCGAACTCGAACGCGAAGCGTTCAATGAGTTCGATATACCGTGACAAGCGACCTCCGGTAAACGATCTCTGAAAGACAATGCCCGTGGATGTAACAGCAACTGTTGAAGCACCTGTTGGTGTAGAAAAACTCTTTGCGGCAGTGGCCGATCTCACGACGTATCCGCATTGGCTTGGCATCGTGCATCAAGTGACAGCGGAGGGGTCCAAGTCGGGTGAACCCGACGCTTGGCTGGTCGAGTTACGCGGCAAAGTAGGGCCATTTGCCCGATCAAAACGCTTGCGCATGGTGCAATCTGTGTGCGAGAGCCCAAACACTGTGGTATTCGAACGCCGTGAGACCGATGGACGCAAGCATTCACCGTGGGTGTTGACTGCACAAGTTGGAGCAACCAGTGTTGGCTCAAACCTGACAGTCAATTTGCATTACGGAGGCACGTTGTTTACGGGCGGCGTTTTGGAGCGACTACTTGCAGATCAGATAGCGCAAGGACGAGAGCGGCTACTAGCTGTTTTGCAAGCGTAAAAAGCGTAAGAAGTTAGCAACTAGGTTGCGGGGATTTCGCGCTTCGAAGACATTTTGACTGGTTGGCCAGCAGCAAGCTGTCCGCATGCGGCATCGATATCGGTGCCACGATTGCGACGGATGGTCACGTTGATACCTAAGTCTTCGAGTTGCTCTGCAAAATCTCGCACACCTTGCGCCGACGTGCCCTTTGTTGGCCATCCCGGTGTTGGATTGAGCGGAATTAAATTGACGTGCGCAGAGGGGCGCAAGCGCTTGCACAACCTTGCGAGTTCTTTTGCGTCCTGTGGCTGATCGTTTACGCCCTCGATCATGGCCCACTCAAAACTGACGCGACGATTCTTGACGCGCAAATAATCGGCGCACTCTTGCACCAAATCGGCAATGGGGTAGCGCTTATTGATGGGAACTAGTCGGTCGCGCAATGGATCTCGCGCCGCGTGCAGCGAAACTGCCAAGTTGACGGGCAGTGGTCGTTGTGCGAGCGCTCGAATGCCTGGAATGATTCCGACGGTCGAGATGGTGAGGTGTCGAGCAGAGATACCGATGTCGTGATGCATGCGTTCGACAGCACCCCACACTGCTTCTTCGTTGGCGAGTGGTTCTCCCATGCCCATGAACACGACGTTTGCTACGCGTTGTTCTTTCTTGGCGCTCTCGCGGGCTGCGCGCACAACTTGCTCAACAATTTCTCCACTTGTGAGATGTCGAGTGAAGCCTGCTTGGCCGGTGGCGCAAAAACCGCAGGCCATCGCACAGCCGGCTTGGGTGCTTACACAAACAGTTGCACGTTCTTTGTAGTGCATCAGCACAGTTTCGATCGGGTGACCCCCATCGGCAAGAGACCACAAAAACTTTGTGGTGTCGCCTTTGTCGCTCACGCTTGTCGTGGTCAGATTGAGTGCTGCAGGGAACTGTTCGTTTAACTTGTTGCGCAGAGCAACTGGCAGTGTGAGCATCTGGGCAGGCTCAACAAATTGTTGATAGAGGCCTTCCCATACTTGCTTGATTCGAAATGCTGGCTGACCCTCTAAGAGAGTGGTGATGTCTTCGCGTGATGCATCGTAAAGACTGACCATGTATTCAGTTTACAAGTGCTTTTGTGCAAGTGTGTTGAAGTCGGTCATGCGTGCACGAAGTACATCAAGGCTCGCTGTCCAAAATGCTTCGTCGGTCACATCTAGTCCAAATGCAGCACCAAGTTGCTCTGCTGTGTCCATGCCAGCTCGCGAAAGCACATCGTCATAGCCGCTTCGGAAATGCTCTGGATCATGTTGGAAACGCGCATACAAGCCAAGCCCGAATAGGAGCCCATATGTATATGGCCAGTTGTAGAAATGACTGCCGTAATAGTGCGGCTTCAAAACCCACATGTGCGGGTGAGCTGTCGATTGATCAATTCCATCACCGTAGGCATCACGCTGGGCCGAGAGCATGATCTCGTTGAGTTCACTCACGCCAAGTGTGCGGTGCTGACGTCGAGCAAAAACTTCGGTTTCAAAAAGGAAACGGCTGTGAATGTCGACGACCACTTGTGATGCTCCGATGAGGTCTACGTTGAGCAGTGCAAGACGGTCGTCGCCTTGCAGTTTTCGTAAGCCCTCTTCGACGACGAGAGTTTCACAGAAAATACTTGCAGTCTCGGCTAGCGCCATTGGTACTCGTTTTTGTAGCGCAGTGCGCTCTGCTAATTGCGTGTTGTGATATGCGTGACCAAGTTCGTGTGCTGTTGTTTGAGCAGAGTCAACGCTGCCACTCCAGTTGAGCAATACAAGCGATCGGTCCTTCACGAATGACATGCAAAACGCGCCTCCAACTTTGCCGCTTCGTGGTTCGGCATCGATCCATTGCTCGGCTAGCGAGCGATCAACAAGGTGCGAGAGTTGATCGCTGTAACTGGCAAATGCACCTTTGACCAAACTCATTCCTTCATCCCATGAGATTGCCCCTGGCGAGACTGAGAGGGGAGCAAATAGGTTCCACCACGACAAGCCGTTGGTGTCGCCCGCGAGCTGAGCCTTTACTCGCATCCATTTGCGAAAGTCGGGTAGTGATGCGTGCACAGCAGACTGCATTGCATCAAACGTTGCGCGACTCACGCTATTTCCATAGAGCGATGCGTCCAATGGCGAGTTCCAGTTGCGTCGACGATTGACGGTATTGGCTTCGCCCTTGATCGAGTTCATTGCGGCGGCACAAGCAACTGCAATAGTGGGCCATGCCTGCATCTCTGCGTCGTAGGCGGCCTTGCGCGTAGCAAGATCGCTATCTGTAGCGAGTCCGCGCACTGCAGCCATTGGCATATTTGTTGTGCCGCTTGGAAGTTGCACATCAATACTGAGTTGTGAAGTGAGATCTCCTTGTAGGCGACCCCAAGCTGACGAGCCCGTGGTACCTAATTCGGAGTACAAGCCCTCTTCGGCTTCTGACATCTGGTGTTCGCTACGAGCCTGCAGGCGTTGTAATGGTCCAAGGTGTTCTCGGGCCTCAATGCTGACTGTTGCGAGCGCATCGGCGCCCAACGACGCGACCCAATCCGCAAGACGTGCAAGCAGGGGTGATACTCGTGCATCCAAGGTTTCGAGTTCGCTGAGCAAGCCCTGAGCCTGTTCGTGACGCGAGTCGGTGCTCACGGTCGCATAAATGTATGCACCCAAGATCTCGGACTCTTCAACTGTCGTATTGAATGACTTGATAACGGCATCAGCTGCTTGGCCATCGGCTTCGCGTGGCTCACGTGGTTCGATGGCTCGAACATTGTGCTGATCAAAGAGTTGTTCCATGCGCGAAACGGTTGCTCCAGCACGTTCCATCGCATCGGTAAATGAGCGAGACGAAAAAGATTCATGCACATCAGCAACCGACCAGCGGGGAAGCGAGGTGGATTCTGTGTTGTCGACGGTTGGCATGCGCTAAAAACTAGTGCACATCACCAACAAATGCACACTGTTGATGATGGCTTGTGAAACCAAGAGATGTGTACATGTTTACTGCGACGCTATTTTGGTTGTCTACGTACAACATGCCCACAGTGGTGCCAAGTTTGGCGAGATGTTGCATGCCTGCCACGGTGAGAGATCGACCGAGGCCCTTGCCCGCAAAATCGGGATCAACTGCAATGACATAAATTTCTCCCAATACGGGTTGTGTTTCAAGATGTAGTTTCGTCCAGCAAAATCCGGCCAACTTGTTTTCAATGTGATGCAATAAAAAACCATTTGGGCTAAACCAAGGTTCTTGTTGTCTTGACTGAAGAATCTCTTTGGTCCATCCACCTTGTTCTGGGTGACTACTAAACGCACGGTTGTTTACATCGAGCCAAGATTGTTCGTCTGTGCCAACGCGAAAAGCGCATGTCTCAATTTGTTTTGTGTTGTTCAGCACATCTTGGCTGAGTGGGAGATTGACGCGCATCTGGGTGACCGTGCGACCAATAGTAAAGTTCACACTGCTTGCAAGTTGTTGATGAACTTGGGTTGGTTCGTACACCCACCAATACACCTGCCCACCACCCTCGTTGGAGATTATTTCTATTGCGGCTGCAAGTATCTCTGGACCGATTGATGCCATGTCGTAACGGTGGTGTGGGTCGACGATCAAGTCAAGTGACCACGAATCGTTGCCACGAGAAACCTGGCAGTAGGCAACGAGGTGATCATGGCCAGGGATGTACGCAAGAAGGCCGGCAAATCCGGGACGACCACCTTGACGTAGGTCGATCCAGAGGTGATCAGAAAGCGGTCGCACGCCATCTGCACGCTCGACTCTTCGAAGCAAGCCGTCAACTTCGGAGAGATCGTCATTGGCAGACCGCTTTTTGATGTCGAGATGCGCCATAACTCTCAGGTTATCTGCGCCAATCGCTAGTGTTCGGCACTGTGGCTACTACACCAACGCGCGTAAAGACGGCGACAAAAGTCAGTGCGACAAAAAAAGTCAAGGCAGCTAAAAAAGTAAATCCAAAAATTCTTGATCGCTCAGCAGAAATATTGAGCAGACTGAAAGACATTTATGGTGCTCCGATTTGTGAACTCACTCACGAAAATGCTTTTCAATTATTGAGTGCAACTATTTTGTCGGCGCAATGTACTGATGCGCGAGTCAATATGGTTACTCCCGCATTGTTCGCAGAGTTTCCATCGGCGCCAAAGATGGCGGCTGCGGATGTAGCGCGTGTAGAGGAACTTGTACGCAGTACTGGTTTTTATGCAACCAAAGCAAAGAACTTGGTCGGAATGGCTCGCAACGTAATGGAACGATTCGACGGCGAAGTTCCAAGCGCTATCGAAGACTTGGTGACTCTTCCGGGTGTTGGTCGCAAGACTGCAAACGTGTTGCGCAGCGTGGTGTTTGACTTGCCCGGACTACCCGTAGATACGCACGTGGGAAGACTGTCGCGCCGACTTGGACTGACCAAAGAAGAAGATCCCGTCAAAGTGGAATACGAGTTGAATGCAATGTTTGACCCGAAAGACTGGGGTGGCTTTAGTTTGCGATTGATTTTGCATGGGCGTCGAGTGTGTGACGCGAAGAAACCAAAGTGTGATGTGTGCGAACTTGCAGATATCTGTCCATCGTCAGAGATGCCGTATGGAAAACTAAAGCAAACAAAGAAAGCTAAATAACGATGCCCAAAAATGCCTCTGCCGATGGCGCAGCAAATACTGAGAGCACAAAGGCTGAACTTGCCGCAATCGCTGACACACTCGACCGCTGTAGGGAACGTTTGTCATCGCTTGGTGCGTCTCGGCTGATGGCAATACGAGACCCAAAGAATGCCGACGCAGGAGACGACCTATTGACTGCAATTTATGAAGCCGAGCGGGGGCTCAATACCGCTCTGCGGCTTGTGCAACGTGCGGCACGCCAAGGGCGCTAGTACCCTGACGACCGTGACTGGGGCTCCCGAAAAACTTCCAATCAAGATGCTTAATGATCGTTTATTGGTGCGCATACCCCAAGGCGAAAATGAGCGACGTTCTCACGGTGGCATCGTGATTCCAGCCACAGCTCAGGTAGCCAAACGGTTGGTGTGGGCCGAAGTTGTTGCCATGGGACAAAATGTGCGCGCAGCAGAAGCAGGCGATCGCGTGTTGTTTAGCCCGGACGATCGCTACGAAGTAGAGGTTGGTGGGCAGGACTACATCATGTTGCGTGAGCGCGATATTCATGCCGTGGCTGCCACTCGTATCGAAGCAAGTACTGGGCTGTACATCTGATGAAGTTTTTTCCAAGCCGCGAAGAGTTTCACCTGCTCTCCATTGCTCACACCGTTGTGCCTGTGTGGACGGAAGTGTTGGCCGACATGGAAACACCTGTTGCTGCATATATGAAACTTGTTGGTGACAAGCCAGGATTTTTGCTCGAATCGGTAGAGAATGGCGAACGTTGGAGCAGGTATTCGTTTGTTGGACGCAATCCACTCGCCACACTCGTGTTGCGCGATGGTCAGATCACGACGACAGGGGAAGTACCTGTAGGCGTCGTACTTGACAAAGGCATGTTGGCTGCAATGGAATCGCTGCTCTCGATATACAGGGCACCCGTTATGCATGAACTGCCGCCACTTCAGGGTGGACTCATGGGCTTTTTGGGTTACGACATTGTGCGTGAGGTTGAGCATTTGCCGAATACGCCACGCGATGATCGCAAACTGCCAGATGCAACTATCAGCATGATCGGTTCGCTTGCGGCTTTTGATCACTGGAAGCAACGCGTCTACCTGCTGGAGAGCGTTCCGTTGATCGAACTCAACAATCTTGAAATTGACGCTGCTTACGACGCTGCGATTGAGCGAATAGAACAAGCAGTAGCGGACTTAACGAAGCCGTTGTCGTATGTGGCAGTTGAGCCACCGCGGGTCGAAGATTATAAATCGAATTTCGATCCTGCAAAAAATGGCAACTCGTATCAGCGCGCAGTGTTGGCCGCAAAAGAGTACATCCAATCTGGCGATATTTTTCAGGTCGTGCTCTCGCAGCGATTTGACGTTCGACTCAATGCAGATCCTTTTGACGTGTACCGCGTTTTGCGTCAAGTCAACCCAAGTCCGTATATGTATTACGTCAAGCATCCCGAACTGACAATTGTTGGTAGCTCTCCCGAGCCATTGGTGCAGTTGCGCGATGGCAAAGTAGTGAGTCGACCAATTGCGGGCACTCGTAAACGTGGTGTCGACGAAGAACATGATCGAAAATTGGCAGCTGAATTGAAGGAAAATCCCAAAGAGATTGCCGAGCATGTGATGTTGGTGGATCTGGCGCGCAACGATGTTGGTCGTGTTGCCAAGTTTGGAACGATGAATGTAGACGAGTTCATGTCGCTAGAGCGTTACAGCCATGTGATGCACCTGACATCGCAAGTATCTGGAGAGTTGTTGGATGGACTTGGACCGATCGATGTCTTGCGTGCAACATTGCCGGCCGGCACCGTGAGCGGAGCTCCCAAAGTGCGAGCGATGGAGATCATTGATGAACTCGAACCTGTCAAACGCGGGCCGTACGCGGGGGTCGTCGGTTATGTGGATTTCTGTGGCAATTTAGACACAGCAATTGCAATTCGAACCATGTTTATTGGTGAGCACGGCGCGTCGTTGCAGGCTGGTGCTGGAATTGTTGCCGACAGCATTCCCGAAGACGAAGATCTCGAGTGCTTCAACAAGACTGCGGCCTTGATGGCAGCGATTCCTGCTGCGCGACGCATGACCGCAGCTCGCAAAGCCGCTGCCGGCACTCAATGAATAACTCATTGTTTTGGATCTCAGTACAACGTGATGTAATCACCGTGACTGGTTCGGATGCCAAGACATATCTACATTCGCAACTCAGCCAAGACATCGCAACTATGCAACCTGGCGATGTTCGGGTGTCATTACTTTTGCAGCCAACCGGAAAAATTGATTCGTTACTGCGTGTGACATGTGCAGCAGCCGATCGTTTTGTGTTGGACTGCGATCCGGGATTTGGTGAGCCAACTATGGCGCGGCTGAGTCGTTTCAAGATTCGAGTCAATGCAGAGATCGAATTGCAGCGCCAAACATGGCGTGCAGTGCGCAGCACCGAGTCGGTCGGACCCACAAATATTGCTCAGTCGCTTGACATCAGTGGCGCCATACCTGCATGGCGGTGCGATGGAACTGCATTCGACATTTTTTCACCCACAATGGTCTTGCCCGCAACATTGCGGGAGGGCACACCGGAAGAATTGTTGGAATCCCGCGTGCGAGCATTATGGCCAGAGATGGGTGTCGACATCACGACCGAGATGATTCCTGCGGAAACTAGCGTGGTTGAAGTGGCGGTGAGTTTCACCAAAGGTTGTTATCCGGGTCAAGAACTGGTGGAACGAATGGATTCGCGGGGTTCAATGGCTCCGCGCAGATTGCGCAGGGTAACTTGTGCCCCAGGCACACTTGTGCAAGATGAAGTGTTGGTGAACGGCGAAGTAGTTGGGAAGTACACCACTGTGGCGGGCTTGATTGCGCTCGCTTTGATCAAACGGGGAGTCGAGATAAGCGACCCATATGGAGAAATGTTGCCGCTCTAGGATGACTAGATGACCTACATTTACGCTTTCGATCACAAGCACCGTAAATCACCAATGAGTCTCAAAGACTTGCTGGGTGGCAAGGGTGCCAACTTGGCAGAGATGATGAGTGTGCTTCGTTTGCCAGTGCCACACGGTTTTACAGTGACCACCGATGCGTGTCGCGACTATATGCATGGTGGGTGGCCAAAGAGCCTCGACAAAGAGATCGCACTGCAAGTTGGGGCACTTGAGCGCAAAATGAAAGCGCGTTTGGGCGATGCGTCAAGTCCGTTGTTGGTATCAGTGCGCTCAGGCGCCAAGTTTTCGATGCCCGGCATGATGGACACGGTTCTCAACCTGGGTCTGAATGACAAGAGCGTGGTTGGTTTGGCTCGCACCACCAACGACGAACGTTTTTCATATGACAGCTATCGCCGTTTCATTTCGATGTACGGACGTATCGTGCTCGGCATTGACGGCGCAAAGTTTGAGCATCCGTTTGATGAGGCAAAGAAATCCGCTGGGGTAAAGAGTGATGCCGATTTGCCAGCATCGGCGTTGAAGGCTTTGTGCGAGACATACAAACAAGTTGTTAAGGCCGAGACAGGCCGCGAATTCCCACAAGATCCGATGAAGCAGTTGCGTGGTGCGATTGAGGCGGTGTTTCGTTCGTGGAATGGTGCGCGAGCAATTGCATACCGCGTTCGCGAAAAAATTAGCCATGATTTGGGCACTGCCGTCAACGTGCAAGCAATGGTGTTTGGAAATCGCGACAACAACTCGGGCACTGGTGTGGGTTTTACTCGCAACGCTGCAACTGGAGAAAACAAACCGTATGGCGACTTTTTGGTCAATGCCCAGGGCGAAGATGTGGTGGCGGGCATTCGTAACACCGAAACGCTCGACGACCTCAAGCGCCAATTTCCGGCTATCCACGCAGAGTTGATGACGATCTTTGATCGACTTGAACGACATTACAAAGACATGTGTGACACCGAGTTCACGATTGATCAAGGCAAGTTGTGGATGCTGCAAACACGAGTTGGCAAGCGCACAGGTGCTGCCGCATTACGCATGGCAGTTGATATGACAAAGCCAACTGGCAAGGGCAAAGCAGCTTGGAAAATTTCTAAGAAAGATGCGTTGATGCGCGTTGCGGCAGAGCACTTGGATCAGGTGTTACATCCGCAGTTTGCAAACAAGTCAAAGGCACTGACAAAGGGTCTTGCTGCATCGCCTGGCGCGGCAGTTGGTGCTGTGTATTTCACCGCCGATGATGCGGCTGCCGCTGCTGGACGTGGTGAGGCTGTCATTTTGGTGCGGAGCGAGACGAGCCCAGAAGATGTCCACGGCATGATGGTTGCGAAAGGCATCTTGACTGCTCGCGGCGGACTCGTGAGCCACGCAGCAGTAGTAGCTCGTGGATGGGGAACACCAGCAATCGTTGGCGCAGAGTCCGTGCATATCGACGGCAAAAAGTTCACTGTTGGTGACACAGTGGTGCGTGAAGGTGATGTTATTTCGCTTGACGGCACAACAGGCGAAGTGATGAATGGTGCGATGACACTTACTGCTGCCGAACCGACAAAAGAGTTTCATACCATCTTGAAGTGGGCAGACGAAATACGCAAGGGCAAGCTTGCGGTGCGCGCAAATGCCGACACTGATGAAGATGCGTTTAAGGCGCGCGAATATGGGGCAGAGGGCATTGGATTGTGCCGCACTGAGCACATGTTTTTGGCCCCTGATCGCTTGCCAGTAGTGCGTCGCATGATCTTGGCAAGTACTCCGGCAGAAGAAGCAGCAGCGTTGGACGAATTGCGCAAAGTGCAGATCGAAGACTTCGCTGCATTGCTGCGCACGATGAGCGGATTGCCTGTCACTGTTCGTTTGCTGGACCCACCACTGCACGAGTTTTTGCCGCGCGTTGATGATCTCGAGATCAAGAAGGCAACCGTTGGTCTTACTGCTGAAGAGTCAAAATTGATGGAAGCGGCACATTCATGGGCCGAGGTCAACCCAATGCTTGGAACTCGTGGTGTTCGGCTTGGCGTGATTAAGCCGGGCTTGTATGCCATGCAGGTACGAGCACTGCTTGCTGCTGCCGACATTGTTGCCAGTGAGGGTTACTCGCCGATTGTTGAAGTGATGATTCCTCTCACCGTGACAAAAGAAGAGATGGCTCTTGCCCGCAGTTGGGTCGAACAAGAAATTTTGGATCACTCGAAGCAACTCAAGCCAGCT
>JBIHZV010000035.1:0-11609 GCA_044240275.1 Ilumatobacteraceae bacterium
TAGCCCTTTTGGGTGCCGACCTTGATGTCGCGGAATGGCGACTTGGAGTCAATGCCAACATCTTTTGGTAGTCCGAGCACACGCTCGCCAACAATATTGCGCATCACTTCATCTGATCCGCCTGCGATGCGCAAGCCCGGTGCGCCGAGCAGTAGCTGACTCCATGCATACGTGCCCCACTCGCCGGTGTCGACAACAAGCTTTGCGCCAAGGATGTGAGCAACGAGATCATTGACCCGCTTTTGGTTATTGACGAGGGCCATCTTGCCAATAGACATCTCGGGCCCAGGTAGCTGACCAGCGCGCATTTTGTCGGTGGCGCGTTGGCTCGTAAAGCCTGCAACACGAGAGTTGATGTAGAGGTCGGCGAGCATGTCGCGCACGATTGGATCTTTGTCTAACTCGTAATGTCGGATCATTGCGACGAGGCGAGTATGAATGTTGTTTTCGCCAGAGTCGGCTGCACCGATAGATGCGCGCTCGTTCATCAGGGTGGTGAGTGCAACATTCCAACCATTGTTGACATCACCGAGACGGTGATCGTCTGGGACGCGCACTTCATTGAAGAACACTTCGTTGAAACTTGCTCCACCTGTCATCTGGCGCAGTGGGCGAATCTCGACACCAGGCGCATGCATGTCGACAATGAAGCCAGTGAGACCTTTGTGTTTTGGCAGCGATGCGTCGGTGCGGCAAATGATTTCTCCGATGTCGGAAAACTGTGCACCAGATGTCCACACTTTTTGGCCAGTGATGCGCCACTCGTCGCCGTCGCGCTCTGCCTTTGCTTGGAGTGAAGCCAAGTCACTGCCCGCGCCAGGCTCGGAAAACAATTGGCAACCAACGATGTCGGCGCGCCACATAGCTTTGAGGTACTTGGCTTTTGCGGCATCTGACGCATGGGCCAAAATTGTTGGCGCGACCATGCCGAGACCGATCTGAAATGCGCCGAGTGGTGCAGTGCGGTACTCGCGCTCAACTGCGTTGTATGCGCGCTCATGCGCTGGTGTCAAACCTGCACCGCCAAACTCTTTTGGCCCAGTGATCCACGCAAAGCCAGCATCAAAACGCTTGGACTGCCAATCTTTTGCATTGGCAAGCATCTCTGCTTCGGCTGCGCGGCTGCGCTCTTCAAACATCGACACGTTGTCGGTGCCTTCACCCCACGTGAACTTGGTCTTGACCTGTTTGCGCTCGGCGTTGGCTTCTAGAAACTTGCGAGCCGATGCTGCGAAATCTTCGACAGATAGAGGTGTGGATGGCACGGGTGCAATTGGTGCAGATGTCATAATGTCAAAGATAGTTGGCGCAATATGGTTTGGGCGAAGGCGAGTCAACTAGTCTCTAGCCCATGGGTCAACCAGTAGCAGTAGTTCAAAAGCCTTCCGCAACTCCTGGGCGAGTTCGTTTTGAGATCAATCGTTCGCTGACTGGACAGGGTCATGAGCGATACGCAAATATCTCGGCCGCAAATGGTGTCAAGCCTGCAGATGTGCTTGCACAGCGGTTATTTGCGACTGGCAAGGTAAGTGCGGTGCATGTGTATTCCAACGTGATCACTGTCGATGTGGCTGATGGTGCGAGCAACGATGGTTTGGCCAAAGTTGTCGAAGATTTGTATCAATACTGGAAGCCTGGCATGGCGCCGAAGTCGACTGAAGAGCTATTGGCGATGGTGCCAAAGAGCGCCGAGTCAGCGGCTCAATCAGCGACGGACGCAAGTGGTACACCGTTGTCAGCGGCAGCGAGCAAGATTCCTACGCTGTTGCTGATTCGCAGTCAGGCAGCACTTGCTAAGGCACGCGCTTAATGTAGGGTGTTGTTTCGGCTACCGAGTCGATTGAGGCAATGTGGACGGGGGTCATGCCAAAAAGTCTTGTCAGTTTGAATGAAGTGTCAGAAATACTTGGTGTGCATTACATGACTGCGTATAGGTATGTGCGCGAAGGACGTCTACCCGCCATCAAAGAGGGTCGTGGCTGGGTGGTCAAGTCGAGTGATATCACTGCCTTTCGAAAAGGTTCGGGTCAAGCGGTCGTATCCACAACCAGTAACCGAAAAGTTGCGCCATGGTGCGATCGGATGTTGACACTGTTGATCAGCGGCGATGAGCGGGGTGTGTTGACGCTGATGGAATCGGTCTTGCGATCTGGAAATGACTTGTATTTTTTGTATCTCGATGTATTGGTGCCGGCAATGAGCGCAATCGGGACGAAATGGAAAGATGGCGAGATTGATGTGTTTGTAGAACACCGTGCCAGTGGCATTGCAGCTCGTTCCGCTGCACGAATCGGATTACGATTTTCGAAACGCGGTGTGCGCAAAGGAACAGTGTTGCTTGGTTCGCCGGAGGGAGAGTGGCACGCGCTGGGGTGTCAGTTGCTGAGCGACCTGATCCATTTTGAGGGATGGAAAGTTGACGACCTTGGCGCCAACGTGCCAGTGGAGTCTTTTGTAGCTGCGGCCATGGATGTTCCTGATGTGGTTGCTGTGTGTATCGCATCGACGATGAAAGAAACTCTGCCCGCAATGAGTGAAACGATTACCAAAATCAAGAAGGCATCAAACAACTCAATTCCGTGCTTTGTCGGAGGTGCTGCAGTGCTCGACTCGGAGCACGCCGAAAATTTGGGTGCTGACTACTGGGCCGGCGATCTGCGAACGCTGATGCCGATGCTCAAACAGCACGCCATTCGCACCTAAATACGCTCGTGGTTGCTGAATAGCCGCCAAATAACCGCCAAATAACTACGAACATATGTTCGCTACAGTGAGGGTATGTCTAGTTCGCTACCCGTAACCCAAGCTTTGCAGTCAATAATCCCCGACGGTGCGTTGGTGCGCGGACGCACTGTGTTGTGTAGTGGCGATGCCGCAATGTCGACCGCATTGTTGTTGGTGTGTGCCGCCACCCAAGCGGGTTCGTGGCTGGCCATCGTGGGTGTGAATGATCTTGGGTTGATGTCGGCATGCGAGCAAGGGGTTGCATTGCAACGCACAGTGTTGGTAACACCAACCGATAATAAAAAGGATTGGACAAGCACAGTTGCTGCTGTTGCCGATGGTTTTGACGTGATGATACTTGAGGTACCGCGAGACGTGAGTGAGTCTGATGCGCGACGTATTCAAACCCGCATTCAGGCGCGACGCAATGTGCTCGTCTTGGTAGAAGCATCGCGTCACGCAACTCCACGCTCGGTATTTCAACCAGATGTAGTGCTGCACACCGTGACTACGAAGTGGGACGGGATCGAGCATGGGGCTGGCTATGTGCAGGGTCGACACATTGATGTGACAGTGAGTGGCAGACGCGTGCCGCGAGCGATGCAACACGTGTTGCAGCATGTTGGCTAGCAATGGTTGGGCAAATCGGCAAGCAAATTAGCAAACAAATTGACGCAAAGGAAGTCACGCGCGTTGCAGTAATTGCGTGTGCCGACTGGCAGGCAGTTGCTGCGCAATGCGAATTGTATTCGCGCAAGCAATGGTTTGATGCAGTTGCGGTATTGCATGCACAACGAGTAGTGGCTCGCACTGCCTATGCCGCCAAACAAGGTGTGCAAATAGGTATGCGACGGCGTGAAGCACAAGCTGTGTGCCCCGAACTACACATTGCTACCAACAACCCTGAGCGCGACAGATTGATGTTTGAGTCGGTAGTGCGCGCGGTTGGCGAACTTGTTCCGCTCGTGGAAGTAAGCACGCCTGGTGTGATTCTGTTGGCTACACGCGGACCATCGCGATATGTAGGTGGCGATAATGCGTTGGCGCAACGCTTGTATGGCATCACGCACAATGCACTTGCGCTTTTGGCCGACGGCCGCCCGATTGCGTTTGGAGTGGGTATTGCCGATGGTCGACTCACTGCACTCGTTGCTGCACATGCTGCTGATGGTCGGCATCTAGTGGTTGAGCCGGGTGAGAGCGCGCAATGTTTGGCGCAATTGCCTGTGTCGGTGCTCGCCGACTTTGCCGAGATTGATCGCGACGTGGTGTCGTTGTTGCACCGTCTTGGCTTAAGTTGTGTTGGCGACCTTGCAACAATGCGGCCATCAGATTTGGTTGGACGATTTGGGCCAGTTGGTTTTGAATTGCATCGGCTTGCATGTGGTTATGACAGGCATCCACCCATCACCATCGCGCCACCACCAGAACGCGCAAGCACGCACCGATTTGAACTCTCGGTAGAGGATGTCAATGTGGTGGTGGCAACGGCTCGCACGGTTGCCGACGAATTGGTGACGCACTTAAACAACCAGGGCGTGAGTTGCGTGCGTCTTCATATATGCATGCAAACCGATCACGGTGAACAAAGTGATCGCCTGTGGTATCAGCCCGAAGGATTGACTGCCGCAGCAATGGCCGAGCGTGTGCGTTGGCAGATGGACGCATGGATTGCAACGCGAGGGCTCACAAGCGGTGTTGTCTTGTTGCGGTACTCGCCAGTAGGTTTGCGCGCACGAGAAGGAAGACAACTTGGGTTGTGGGGTGGCAGCACTCAAGCCGATGAATGGGCTGCTCGTGCTATCGAGCGATTGACAACAATGCTCGGAGCCGATTCAGTGCGTGTTGCGCAGTGGCGTGGTGGTCGAGACGTGGGAGAGGTGTTTGCGTTAACCCCTGCTGCAGTGGTTGACATGGAACGACGAGCAGAGTCGGTGGTGATCAATGAAACGGTGTGGAGTGGAGCATTGCCAACTCCGTCACCTTCGATTGTGTACGACGAACCGTTGTCGGCTGAAGTCAATGATGCAAGTGGTTATGTGGTGAGCGTCAGTGGCCGACATGAATTGAGTGCATCGCCAGCACGTGTAGTGATTGGCCGACATGGGTACAACGTGGTGTCGTGGGCTGGGCCGTGGCCAGTAGAAGAGCGGTGGTGGGATCCATTGCGTCAACGTAGGGCAGTGCGAATGCAGATGGTGCTGGCGCGCGATGCTGACGACATGGCGCGCACGACTACGCACGCGGTAGTGATGGTGCTCGAGCACAGTGAGTGGTGGATGACCGCGCGCTATGGCTGAGTGTGCAGCAATACACTCGTGACGTGACTCCTGTCGAGATCGTTGTTCAACTGTGCACACATTTTGCTGCGGCCACACCGTGCGACGAACGCGAACGTGAATCGATTGAGCAGTTTTTGGCAATTGCACCAACACTTGAGTCGCCATTTGACGAGCATGTCAATGACACGCATATCACTGGGTCGGCAATAGTTGTTGGCAAGCGAGGTGTGGTGTTGCACTTGCACAAACGACTCAATATTTGGTTGCAGCCCGGTGGGCATATTGAACAGGGAGAGACGCCGGCAGAGGGTGCACTACGCGAAGCGCGCGAAGAGACCGGGCTTGATGTGCGACACCCCGACAACGGCCCGGTGTTGGTGCATCTCGATGTGCATCCTGGTCCGCGCGGGCACACGCACTTAGATGTGCGCTACATAGTGATGGCCGATGATGTTGAACCAGCGCCTGGAGTCGATGAGAGTCAGGATGTGGCTTGGTTTGCATGGGATGACGCAATTGCCATGGCAGATAAGGGTTTGGTGGGAGCTCTCAGAGTGGTACGAACATATGTTCGCTAATATGGCGAGGTGGCAATTGATGTTCCGTATGCGCATGTTCCATATGCAGAGCTGCATTGTCGATCCAATTTTTCTTTTTTGCAAGGTGCTTCGCATCCCGAACAACTAGTAGAGCAAGCACAGTCTTTGGGGTTAGAAGCTCTTGCGCTGACCGATCGCAATGGCTTGTACGGCATCGTGCGTTTTGCTGAGGCAGCGCGAGTGCTTGGGTTGCCAACGGTGTTTGGTGCAGAGTTGCAGCTTGATTCTGGGAATCTTGTGATCATTGCTCGTAACCCACGAGGCTATGCACACTTGTCGAGCGCAATTAGTGCGGGCCAACTTGCTGGCAGCAAAGAACACCCAGTGTTTGTGCTCGAACAACTTGGCGAATTTTCGGTAGGTGATTGGTGGGTGCTAACGGGTGGGCGCGACGGTGCGGTGGTGCGTGCACTTAATGAGCAAGGACCAAGTGCTGCTGAGCGACGAGTACAGCAAATGAAAAGTGCTTTTGGTCGTGACAGTGTGGTGATGGAGCTGTGGGATCACTGTGATCCTTTTGACTCTGCACGCAATGATGTGCTTGTGCAGATTGCACACCGCAACAACTTGACAAGTGTTGCCACAAACGATGTGTTGTATGCAACGGCGAAGCAGCATCGATTGGCCACTGCCGTTGCGGCGGTGCGCGAACGCAGCAGTTTGGACGATGTAGATGCAACACTGCCGCCGGCTGCGACGGCTTATGTGCGCAGTGGTGCCGAGCAACATCGTCGTTTTGCGCGTTACCCGGGTGTGGTGCAATGTGCGGCCGAGATCGGCAAAGATGCGGCCTTCGATTTGCGACTCGTTGCTCCGCGGCTGCCACCGTTTCCGTGTCCAAATGGGTTGGATGAGATGTCGTATTTGCGACAACTCGCGCAGGTTGGTGCCACACGTAGATATGGCATACGTCCAACTGACACGCATGAAGATTTGTCGCTACGGGCTCGCGCATGGCAAGTAATCGATCACGAACTAGAGGTCATTGCAACACTTGGCTTTGCCGGATATTTCTTGGTGGTCTGGGACATTGTGCAATTTTGTCAACGGTCCAATATTTTTTGCCAAGGTCGCGGCAGCGCGGCTAACTCTGCTGTGTGTTATTCGCTCGACATCACCAAGGCTGATGCGGTTTCGCTTGGCTTGTTATTTGAGCGGTTTTTGTCGCCCGAGCGAGATGGCCCACCTGATATTGATATTGATATTGAAAGTGGTCGACGCGAAGAAGTAATTCAATATGTGTATCAACGCCATGGTCGGCATCATGCGGCGCAGGTGGCCAACGTGATTACGTATCGTGCGCGTTCTGCTGTGCGTGACATGTCGCGAGCACTTGGGTTTGCGCCAGGTCAACAAGATGCGTGGAGCAAACAAGTGGATGCGTGGGGATCGCTTGGAGTCACGGTCAAAAATGATGACCACAATATTCCGGCTGCAGTACTTGAGCTTGCCCAACAAGTGCAAGACGCACCCCGACATTTGGGCATTCACTCTGGTGGCATGGTGATGTGTGACCGCCCTGTGACCGAAGTGTGTCCAGTTGAGTGGGGGCGCATGGAGGGGCGCAGTGTGTTGCAGTGGGACAAAGATGATTGTGCTGCGGCAGGGTTGGTGAAGTTTGATTTGTTGGGGCTTGGCATGTTGTCGGCGTTGCACAACGCAGTCGACTTGATTGAAGAGTTTCGTGGAGTTCGAGTAGACCTGGCATCGATTCCACAAGAAGACGATGTGTATGCAATGTTGTGTCGAGCTGACACGGTTGGCGTATTTCAGATCGAGTCGCGCGCACAGATGGCTACGTTGCCAAGGCTCAAGCCACGGCGTTTTTATGATCTCGTTGTTGAGGTTGCGCTGATTCGTCCAGGTCCAATTCAGGGTGGGTCGGTGCATCCATACATTCGTCGACGCAATGGTCAAGAGCCAGTTACGTATCTGCATCCATTGCTCGAGAACAGTCTTGGCAAGACATTGGGTGTGCCGTTGTTTCAGGAACAACTGATGCAGATGGCAATTGATGTGGCCGGCTTTACGCCAAGTCAGGCCGACGAGTTGCGCCAAGCAATGGGCTCAAAGAGATCACAGTCGCGAATGCTCAGGTTGGGCGAGCGGCTATATGCCGGCATGGCAGAGCGGGGCATCGTTGGCGATGTCGCCGATTTGATTTTTGCGAAGATGTCGGCATTTGCAAGTTATGGGTTTCCCGAAAGCCACTCGGTGAGTTTTGCGTATCTCGTGTATTCATCGGCATGGATCAAGTTGCATGAGCCAGCAGTATTTTGTGCATCGTTGCTTAACGCGCAACCGATGGGTTTTTGGGCACCGCACTCGTTGGTGCAAGATGCAAAACGTCATGGTGTCGTGGTGCACAGCGTGGACATCAATGCTTCGCGTGCCGATGCAACGCTGGAGGAATGCGGCGAGTCGACTGGTGGGTTGGCTGTGCGGCTTGGTGTTGGTTCGGTGCGTGGCCTGAGTGGTGCAGTTGCGCGCGAGATCGAAATACACCGGCCGTTTATCGATATGGAAGACCTTGTGCGCAAAGTGCCACAACTACACATTGCACAACTTGAAGCACTTGCAACGGCCGGAGCATTTAATGAATCGTTTGGGCAACAACGTCGCGACGCGTTGTGGAGCGCGGGCGCGGTGATTCAGTCACGACCCGATCGTTTGCAGGGCGTAACAACGGGTGCCGCTTCGCCTCAGTTGCCAGGGATGCAACCAATCGAAGAAATGATCGCCGACTTGTGGGCTACTGGTGTTGCATCGAGTGGCCATCCCACCGAGTTTTTGCGATTCGAACTTGAGCGCATGGGCGTTGCCACTGCAGCAGAGTTGCCAATGTGTGGTGCGCGAGGTGACGAAAAAGTATTGGTTGCTGGCACCGTGACACACAGACAGCGACCAGCGACTGCTCAGGGCGTGACGTTTATCAGTTTGGAAGACGAGACCGGCTTGATCAATGTGGTGTGCTCGCCGGGATGCTGGATTCGGTATCGCGTCGCCGCACGTGGTGCAGGTGCATTGTTGGTGCGCGGCAGGCTCGAAGTGGGGGACGGTGGAGTGATCAATGTGGCTGCCGAACACATCTCGACACTCTCGGTTGGTGGCAAAGTTGCAGCGCGCAATTTTCGCTAAATAGCTATGAGGTAATTACTTACTCTTCAGGCTTTTCGTTGAGTCCATCATTAAACATGCGGTACGTCTCGTAAATGTCTTTACATTTATCGCACAGCGGCAATTGTTTTGGGTCGCGAGATGGAATCCACACATGACCACACAGCGCTTCGAGCGGAGTGCCATAAATGCGAGCTTCAAGCACCTTGCCTGCAGCGTCTTCGCCGGGCTCGGTCTTGACAATGTGGGCCATGGCTGGCTCACCCGTCTGGGCTTCGTGTTCGGTAACTGGTTTGGTGATTGTGGGGCGGGATTTAAGTGGTGTCGGTGTGCTCACACTTCCTACACTAGAGCCATGCCTACGTACGAGTTTCGATGCAAGACATGTGACGCAGTTTTTGAAGAGCGCCGCGCGATGTCACAAGCCAATGATCCTGCAACATGTGCGCAAGGTCATGACAACTCGGTGCGCTTGCTGAGTGTGTTTGCGTCAGTTGGAGCAACTGCACCGCAACAAGCGCCAGCACCGCGCGGTGGTGGCGGTTGCGGTGGTGGCTGTGCCTGTCACTAACTGACGGCTCGGATATTGATCACCGCACCGCGAGTGACGACAAGCCAATCGATGAGTTTGAGGCCAGCATGTCGGCACAGTTCTTGTGCCATTTCTAAATATTTCGCATCGTTGTCGCGACCGAGCAGATGAGGCTCAACCGTGCAGATGCTGAGCGAAGATGCATCGAGTACTGAGGAGCACAGACCAATGGCGTGATTGATGTTGTTTGCAAAGGACGAAACAGCATCAAACGACATTAGACCTACTCCGCGAAGTTGGTTGTCGAGCATTAAAACCATCACCTCTTCACACAGTGGACGGCGAAGTGCAAGTGAAAATACTGCGAGGGCAGCATGTGGGCTTGACACGGGGTCGGTGTTTGCGCGCGGTAGGTAGATGGGGGCACGAAGGGTCTGAAGCACAAGGGGTCCTTTTCAACATTGAGTAAAAGCGAGAAGTCGCTGGCAAATTGCAAATAACGGGGAGGTCGAGCGTGACGGTAGGGCGTGGGTGTTGCAACTAGGCAAGCGAGACGAAAATCGCTGCAACACCAACAAGAATTGGGGTTGCATACTGAACAAATTCAGGGATCTTGATGCGCGCTGGTGCAAGTATGACGAAGCCACAGATTGCTCCGGCAAGAGCGCCACCGAAGTGTCCGCCAATCGAGATGCCGGGTATGGCGAGGGTGATAACAATGTTGATGGCGAACGTCATGCCGAGGCCGGACTTGAATGGATTGGCGCCTTGTTGACGCATACCGACTACACCAGCAGCCATGATGCCGAAAACCGCACCAGATGCGCCACCGGTGAAGGCGGTTGGGCTGAGCAAAAGTGCACCTGCTGAGCCACCGAGTAGTGATGCGAAATAGATGAGTGCAAACTTTGTTGAGCCAATTGCTGGCTCGAGCATTCGGCCAAGTTGAAATAGCAAAACCATATTCATTGCCACATGGAACAATCCAAAGTGCACAAAGCCTGCAGAGACCAAGCGATACCACTCACCGTTATCGAGAAAAACTCGAGACAAAGACATGTTGTACTGGAAGCGATCGACACCTGAGATCTGACTCCACACGAACAGTCCGAGATTGATCGCGATGATGGCGTTGCTGACAACAAACGGGTTGTTGTTTGGCTTGTAACTATTCCGCTGTACTGGCTTTCGTGTTGGCGGCTTGCGCGTGATTGCTCGTGGTGGCGGTGGCGGTGGTGGTGCCGGGTTTTGCGACGGAACTTGGGGTGGGGGGAAGTTCACGGAGTTAGTGCGGTGCTTTTTCGGCATCGGCGCGATTGGCGCGGTACCACTCGACCGTTTGACGCAAGCCATCTTCAAATTCGGTGTTGCTAAACCAGCCAAGTTCGCGTTCAGCGCGACTGGCGTCAACTCGTCGACGAGGTTGGCCGTCTGGGCGTGTTGGGTCCCACACGAGTGAGCCCTTGAAGCCAACGATGCGAGCAATTGTTTCGGCGGTCTCGCGGATCGTGACTTCGCGGTTATTGCCAAGGTTGAGTGGCTCGGCAGTTGTGTGCAATTGTCCTGCGAGCAAAATGGCGTCGGCCGCGTCGTCTGCAAATAAATAGTCGCGGCTTGCAGAGCCAGTGCCCCACACCGAGATCTTGTCGTCGCCACGCTCTGTGGCCTCAACGCATTTTTTGATTAATGCTGGAATAACGTGCGAAACAGATTCGTGAAACTTGTCGCCAGGGCCATACAAGTTTGTAGGAATGATGAATGCAAACTGTTGGCCGTACTGCTGTTCGTTGACTTGGGCGTGAACGAGCATTGCTTTTTTGGCGATGCCGTACGGAGCGTTGGTCTCTTCTGGATAACCATCCCATATGGACTCTTCGCGAAATGGAACGGGAGTGAACTTTGGATATGAACAAACTGTGCCAAGCAGAACAGTTTTATCAACGCCGACTTTGCGTGCTGCTTCGATGACGAGTGTTCCCATCATGAGGTTGTCGAGATATAACTGCGCTGGAGCAACCTGGTTGTAGCCAATACCACCAACGCGCGCGGCCAGATGAATGACATGACTTGGTTTGTGCTGAGAAAATAATTGCTCGGCCACTCCGACTTGTGTGAGATCGGCTTCAGATTGGCGGGGGGCAACAACGGTTGCGCCGGCTTGTCGCAATTTGGCAACGACTTTTGTGCCGAGAAATCCGTTTCCACCTGTGACTACAACGGTGCGATTGGCCCAATAAGTAGGCGAAGTTGGCTGTGGGGCAGAACTAGTCATGGGTATGACGATACTTACTTGGCACAATGGAAGGCGTGCGGGTCGCTTACACCCTTGAGCAGTGCTGGCACCGAGTGCCTGGA
>JBIHZV010000036.1:0-11603 GCA_044240275.1 Ilumatobacteraceae bacterium
AAGACGATGTTGGTCGAGGCAATTGACCTGCTGGTGGGTGGGCGTGCCGATGCGTCGGTCGTTCGAACCGGATGTGAAGAGGCACGCGTTGAAGGCAGATTTGTTACTGACGAGAGCGAAGTTATTTTGTGTCGTGTCGTGCCAATAACTGGTCGATCACGGGCCTATGTCAATGGTCGACTTGCAACGGTTGCACAACTTGCCGAATATGGTGCTGAACTAGTAGATCTGCATGGTCAGCACGCACACCAAAGTTTGCTTGGGGCATCTGCTCAACGCCTGGCACTCGACCACTTCTGTGGAGTTGATCTCGAACCATTACGCAATGCTCGCGCTCGATTAACAGAGATTGAGGCTCTACTTGCGACGCTTGGTGGTGACGAACGCGCACGCGCTCGAGAAATTGATTTGTTGCGTTTTCAAGTCAAAGAAATTTCTGAGGCAAATCTGCAGAGCCCAACTGAAGACGATGATCTCTCTCGTTCGGAAGACTTGTTGGCTGATGCGGTGTCCCATCGCGAGGCACTGTATGCGGCGGCTTCAAATTTGCAAGATGATGATGGTGCTAGCGATGTCGTCGGTCGATCAATTGCCGCCATTAGCCATCGAGAAACGTTTGTGTTACTTGTTGAACGCTTAAAGAACGTGCAAGCAGAGATTGATGACATCGCTCGTGAGATGCGTGATTTGGCTGAGACGATTGAAGAGGATCCAGCCAAACTAGATGAGGTGCGTCAGCGTCGGCACCTGCTCGTCGACCTGCGGCGCAAGTATGGAGAGTCGCTCAGCGAAGTGATCGCGTACGGGGCCGAAAGTGGGCAGCGACTTGGCGAGCTTGAGAGTTTTGAAGCACGCGCCGCAACACTTGATTCAGAACGCGCGGCTGCGATACAACGGCTTCGGGATGCCGAAAAGGTAGTGGGCGAGGCCCGGCGAGCCGCAGCTCCCAAGTTGGCAAAGGCTGTGCAACAGCATCTTCGAACCTTGGCAATGGCTCACGCGGTTGTCGAGGTCTCGGTTGGTAGTGGCGCTGGCGACAACGCAGGTGACGATGCAGGCGACAATGTCACGTTTTTGCTGGCGGCCAATCCCGGTTCGCCACCATTGCCGCTCACAAAAGTCGCGTCAGGTGGTGAGTTGGCGCGCACAATGCTGGCGCTCCGCTTGGTACTCACTGAAGGTCCGGCGACGTTGGTGTTCGACGAAGTAGATGCCGGCATTGGCGGGGAAGCCGCCGTTGCTGTGGCTGGAGCCCTGGCACAACTAGGTCAGAGACATCAGGTCTTGGTGGTTACACACCTTGCCCAAGTTGCCGCAGCTGCACATCGACAGATCAAGGTCTCAAAGACGGTGAAGGCCAAGCAGACTTTTGCCGAAGCCAGTGAATTGGGCGCTCAAGATCGGGTTCAAGAGATCGCTCGTATGTTGTCGGGTGGAATGGCCGAGGAATCTGCCCTGAACTATGCCTCTGAACTCCTGAAAGCTTCAAGCAGTCGTTCGAGTGGTCAAGGGCGTTCACGCCGCTAGCCCCATTGAGGTTATGCTTATCTTCCGTCGTGGAGTATCTGGTCCCAGTCGGGAGCGCTCCGCACAGAGACGGGAGCAAGTAGTGCCAAAGCATGTGTTTGTAACAGGTGGTGTTGCAAGTTCGCTTGGTAAAGGTCTCACTGCTTCGTCATTAGGTCGGTTGCTCAAGATGCGTGGCCTTCGAGTGACAATGCAAAAGCTGGATCCGTACATCAACGTCGATCCAGGCACGATGAATCCGTTCGAACACGGAGAAGTTTTTGTTACCGATGATGGTGGTGAGACGGATCTCGATCTTGGTCACTACGAACGCTTCATTGATGAAAATCTTTCACGTTCGTCCAACGCGACTACGGGAAGTATTTACCAAGCCGTATTGGCTGCAGAACGTCGTGGCGATTATCTAGGCCGCACCGTGCAGGTTATTCCACACGTCACGGATGAGATTAAGCGTCGCATTCAGCGTTTAGCCACAGATGATGTCGACGTGGTGATTACCGAAGTTGGTGGAACCGTTGGCGACATTGAGATCCTTCCGTTCCTAGAAGCGATTCGCCAATTCAAAAATGAAGTTGGACGCGACAACATCTGTTACGTGCACGTGACTTTGGTGCCGTTTATTGGTCCAAGCGGTGAGCAGAAAACGAAACCGACACAACACAGCGTCACGGAGTTGCGATCGCGTGGAATTCAACCAGACTTGATTGTTTGTCGCAGTGACGAACCAATTAGCGATCAGTTAAAGCGCAAAATTTCTGGTCAGTGTGACGTCGATCAAAAGAACGTCATCAATGCAGCCGATGTCAAAAACATTTACGAGTTGCCATTGATCCTTCATGATGAAGGTCTCGATACCCAGATTTGCGAAGTGCTGAAGATTGATGCGCCACTTGATTTGACACCGTGGCGTCAACTGGTTGCGCGAGTAGAGGCCTCAACCGCACCTGTGAGAATTGGTCTGATCGGGAAATATGTTCAACTTCAAGACGCGTATCTTTCTGTTGTCGAAAGTTTGAAGCACGCCGGGTTTCATCACGGAGCAAAAGTAGAGATCGTGTGGATTCAAGCAGAAGACGTTGAGGGCCTGCTCGCAGACGATCGAATGACGACTTTGGATGGAATAGTTATTCCGGGTGGTTTTGGTCCACGTGGCATTGAGGGCAAGATCAGGGCTGCCGAATTTGCCAGAGAGAACTTGGTCCCGTGCCTTGGGCTGTGTCTGGGAATGCAGGTAATGACTGTCGAGTTTGCGCGACACGTATTGGGAATGGAAGATGCCAACTCAACGGAGTTTGATTTGTCAACGCAACATCCCGTGATTGACATCATGAACGATCAACGAGACGTAACCGACAAAGGCGGAACCATGCGTCTCGGTGCCTATTACGCTGCTCTCACTCCAGGAACCAAGGTTGCCAATGCTTATGGCGAGCCTGTTGTGAGCGAACGACATCGTCACCGATACGAATTTAATTCCACTTACCGAGCTCGCTTCGAAGAGGCAGGTTTTATCTGCAGTGGTACTTCGCCCGACAAACGTTTGGTTGAATTTATTGAGTTGCAGGATCACCCATTTTGGGTTGGTACTCAAGCTCATCCCGAATTCAAGAGCCGTCCTGATCGTCCGCATCCATTGTTTCGCGAGATGATTGGCGCGGCATTAAAACGTCGTGCCTTAACTGAAAGCACTTCGCGTTCTGCCGATCGCGCGGCTGCTGTTGACGCGAAGTCGTAGATTCATCGGGAGCAAATTCTGATGGCGCATTTTGAGCGCATCTCACGAACCGTTGTGCACGAGTGGGTGTTGTGGAAGCTCGTACAAAGTCGTTTTCGATCTCCTCGCGGAGAAGAATTCGTTCGCACGTATGTCGAGTCACCAGGTGCCACTGGAATAGTTCCGATTCGAATCGATGCGAATGGGCGATATGAGGTGGTGATGGTTCGCCAGTACAGACCTGCTCTTGATGCCTACAGCCTCGAGATTCCAGCTGGCATGAGAGATGTGGCTGGTGAGGATCCACAAGCCACGGCGTTGCGAGAATTGCAAGAAGAGACTGGGTTCACATCTCACGACGTGCGTCAACTTGGTCAAATTTTGCAGGCTCCAGGTATTACAAACGCGGCAGTGCAGTTATATCTCGCTCTTGGTTTGACCGAAGTTGCAATGGATCGCCACGGCCCAGAAGAAGACGATATGACGGTCGTAAAACTGCTGCTCGACGACGCAATGCAAATGATTGAAACGGGCGAGATCGACAATGCGATGGCGGTGGTTGGCCTGCTTCGTGCCGATCGATTGCTTCGCTCAGGAAGTGTGCATGAAGTATGACGAGCCTGACCGACCGCGAACGATTCTTGACATGGATGCGTGTAGAACAGGGTCGATCTGATCGGACTATTGAGGCATACGGACGCGATATCGCTCAGTATGAGTCGTATCTTGTCGGTGTCAAGTCAACATCACGGGCAGTGAAACCAGCACTTATCGAGAAGTATGTGGGGCAATTGCGTGCAAATGAACGCGCACCAAAAAGTATTGCTCGACAGTTCGCTGCCATCCGTATGTTCCACCGTTACATGCTTGACGAAGGTTTACGTACCGATAATCCGACTTCATTCATAGACGGCGTAAAAGTCCCATCTGGCATACCCAAAGCATTGAGCGAAGAGGAAGTTGAATTACTGCTTAACGCTGTAACTGGTGTTGATTCCTTGGCAGTACGTGATCGTGCATTGCTCGAATTTTTGTATGCAACTGGCGCCCGTGTGTCGGAGGCTTGCGGGCTATCGATGAGCGATGTCGACATGGAGAGCAACGTTGCCCGAGTCTTCGGTAAGGGATCCAAAGAGAGAATTGTGCCTTTCGGTAGACATGCAAAGGAAGCACTCGAAACTTGGTTTGGTGCCGGTGGGAGACCTATGTTGTGTCCGCAGCAGTGGGCTAAACGCGACCACGCTGATGCAGTGTTCCTTGGCGTACGCGGCACACGTTTGTCGCGACAGGCCGCATGGGGAATTGTGCGCAAATACGCGAAATTGGCTGGTATCAAGAGTGAGCTTTCACCACACGTGCTGAGACATTCTTGCGCTACTCACATGTTGGTGCATGGAGCCGATTTGAGAATCGTGCAAGAGCTACTTGGACATGCATCGGTGAGTACTACTCAGGTGTACACGAAGGTCGATAACGAAGTGTTGTTTGAGATGTATCGCGAATCGCATCCTCGTGCGCGAGTCAAGGCACATCAATGAGCAAAATTTCACATCTCACTAAACGCTTCGTGCTTAACCTTGTGCCTTCTCAGGTGCACGAGATAGAGCGCCAGTGGGTTCATTCGATTCTCACGCAAGACGAATTTTCTTTATGGAACGACATGATGGTGCAGGATCGACGGCACAGCGTGATGGTTGGACGTCGTTTTGTGCAGTATCGTCCAGCTGCTTCACATTGTGAGATAGCTGGAGCGTTATTACATGATGTCGGTAAGTCCGCAGCACGACTTGGTACTTTGGCTCGAGTACTCGCGACTCTGGTGGGCCCACGCACGAGTCGCTTTCGCCAATATCACGATCATGAAATGATTGGAGCAACGATGCTTCGATCTATCGGCAGTAACGAATTGACGATCTCAATGGTTGAAGGCTCGTGTTCGGGGGAGTTGAAAGAAGCACTCAGTCGAGCCGACGATATTTAGAAAATACTTCGATCGAACTAGCGGTTACTTGCTTGGGTAGAGACCGATAGCACTGTGTGCTCGAGCGAGTGTTGCTTGTGCAACCTTTGATGCGCGTTCTTTGCCAAGTGCGAGCAAGTTACTGAGCTCGGCTGGGTCTGACATCAGTTCGTGGTAACGAGTCTGAATTGGTCGCAGCATTTCGGCCACTGCCTCGCCCGTGTCCTGTTTGAGCTTTCCGTACTGTGTATACGTAGTTGCTAGTGAAGCGGGTGACTCGTTGGTGACTGCTGCGAGTATTTCGAGCAAGTTACTCACACCCGGTTTACGTTCACGGTCAAATTCAACTTCATTGTCGCTGTCAGTTACGGCGCGTTTAAACTTTTTGACTATCGCTGCAGGGTCATCAAGTAAGTAAATAATTCCAGCTTCGCCATCACCAGACTTACTCATTTTGTTGGTTGGTTCTTGCAAATCCATCACTCGTGCGCCGGTCGGTGGTGTCACAGCTTTTGGTACAACAAATGTGTCGCCGAAACGATGGTTAAAGCGAAGTGCTATGTCGCGAGTGATCTCAATGTGCTGTCGTTGGTCGTCCCCAACAGGTACTTCGGCTGCGTCGTACAGCAAGATGTCTGCTGCCTGTAGGGCGGGGTAGGTAAAGAGTCCAGCAGATACGAAATCAGCTTCGCGTTTGGCTGACTTGTCTTTAAATTGGGTCATTCGACTCAGCTCACCAAAACTGACTGTGCATTCCATGATCCAGCCCAATTGGCTGTGCTCCGGAATGTGGCTTTGTACAAAAACTGTGGCGATTTGAGGATCGAGCCCAACTGCAAACAAAATTGCTGCCAATTGGAGCGTTTGCTTGCCTAGGACGCCAGGAGTGTCGGTAATGGTGAGCGCATGCAAGTCGACGATGCCATGAAAGACATCATTTGTGTGTTGTCCTGACACCCAATTGCGTAGCGCACCCAAATAGTTGCCGAGATGGACTTCTCCGGTCGGTTGAATGCAGGAAAGGACTCTGGCCACGTCATTACGCTAGTGCAAACCGCTTATGCAAACGACCGATTAAACGTCTGTTTGATATAGCCTTGTGCGCGATGGCATACGAGGTAAACACCCCGGTCTTTGATGGCCCATTCGATTTGCTCCTGCATCTTATTTTGCAAGAGGAAGTGGATATTCACGAGGTATCACTGCTGCGCATTGTCGAGGCATATCTCATTGAAGTGCAAAAAATGCAGACCTTTGATCTCGAGATCGCTACCGAGTTTCTGCTCATCGCCGCAACACTTGTGGAACTCAAAACTCGCAGGTTGCTGCCAGGTAAGGCTGACATGGACCTTGATGAGGAACTCGCACTCTGGGAAGAACGCGACTTGCTACTCGCTCGTTTGCTGGACTGCAAGACGTTTAAGGATGTTGCCAGTGTGTTCAGCGGGTTGGTGGAAAAAGCTGGTTTGAGCTTCGCCCGAATGGCTGGCCCCGACGAGCGCTTTGCCGAGTTGCTGCCCGATCTTTTGGAAGGCGTTACTCCAGTCAGATTGCAGCGCGCCTTTATGCGCGCGGTTCAGCCGAAGCCACCAACAACTATCGATCTTTTCCACGTGGCTCCTATACGAGCAAGTGTGGCCGAAGCACTCATGGAATTGCTCGATGAATTGCCGAGCCTCGGGCGTGTTACGTTCGCGCAACTTACTGAGGCGATTCACGATCGTATTGCTGTCGTATGTCGGTTTTTGGCGATACTTGAGTTGTACAAGCAAGGTCGGGTTGATCTTGAGCAGAGCGACAAATTTGGTGACATTCAGGTGCTGTGGACCGGTGGCAATGATGTTGGTTTCGAAGCAGTTTTCAATATTGACGATTATGAAGGATGATTTTGAAATGAAAGGTGTAGTAAATGTCTGATCAGAGTTTTGATAGTCAATTACCGAACGAGGATACGCAAGAAGAAACGCAGATCAGCGCGGACGTCGTGCGCGCTCTTGAGGGAATCCTTCTCGTGGCAATGGAGCCGGTCGACCCCGCACTGCTTGCACAATTGCTTGAGCAACCACTTGCTGTGGTGGAAGGTTTATGTGAGCGATTGTCGTTGGCCTACTCCGAAGCAGGACATGGTTTTCAGTTGGTCAAGGTTGCGGGCGGATACCGCTTTCAGTCGCACCCGGATGTATCGGCATACGTAGAGAGATTTGTGCTCGATAGCCAGCAAGCCCGCATTTCGTCGGCTGCGCTGGAAACACTGGCGATAATTGCATACAAGCAACCACTGTCGCGTCAGCAAGTTGCATCGATTCGTGGGGTTGATCCCGATGCGGTGATGCGTACGTTGCAAGCTCGCGGTTACATCACTGAAGTGTCTCGCGATGATGGTCCTGGTCAAGCGATATTGTTTGGTACAACGGCAATGTTTCTGGAGCGACTTGGTCTTGATTCGCTCAAGTCATTGCCACCTATTGCCGATTTTGTTCCGCCTGCTGAAGTCGTCGAAGCTCTCGAACAAGGATTGCGAATCGTTCCTTCAAACCCAATGGGTGCATCTCGAAACGAAGTTGAGGGGTAGTTATTTCTGCATCAACGCCGGGAGGCGACGATCACTTGTACGAAGGCGAACGGCTGCAAAAAGTTCTGGCTCGTCATGGATGGGGCAGTCGTCGCGCATGTGAAGAAATGATCGCCGACGAACGAGTGACCGTAAACGGTGAGACAGCAATTTTGGGGCGCAGGGTTGACGTGGAAGTTGATCTCATCGAGATTGATGGCGCACCAGTTGGTGTGCGACCTGATGTGGTGTACTACTTGTTAAACAAGCCAGTTGATGTCATCTCAACTGCTCTTGATACACACGGTCGCGAAACTGTGGTCGATCTCGTTCCATTAGAACCTCGGGTGTTTCCCGTTGGACGGCTTGATGCCGATTCCGAAGGTTTGTTGTTACTTACCAATGACGGCGAACTTACCAATCGCATTACGCACCCGAGTTATGGCTTGGAAAAAGAATATCTAGTTCATGTCGAATGTTCGCCTGCTGGTGTGAACAATACGGCAATCAGCCGTTTGCGTAATGGCATTGAACTCGATGATGGAATGACAGCACCTGCGGATGTCAGTCAGTTGCAGCCAGGTGTTTTGCGAGTTGTGATTCATGAGGGTAGAAACCGACAGATACGTCGAATGTGTGAGGAAGTTGGTTATCCGGTTGAGCGTCTCGTGCGCGTTCGTATCGGCCCATTGGTCGATAGGCACTTGTCGCCAGGTCAGTGGAGGCATCTCACGAATGCTGAGGTCAAGCTGTTAATTGAATCGGTTGCTCAGTAGACCACGAGTAGAATTAGCAATTGTGACGCAAAAACGAGCGAATATTTTCGGTCTTGGCTTGATCGGTGGATCGCTTGGACTTGCACTTTCGAGCAGGGGATGGCATGTCACCGGATGCGACTCTGTCGGCGAAATTGAAAGCCAAGCACTAGCACTCGGAGTCATTCATCAAATTGGTGTGGACAAGGACGCCGCGATCACATTTGTTGCAACACCCGTGTCGTCTATCGCTGAGCAGGTTGTTCGAGCATTGGCCGAGACAACTGGATTGGTTACAGATGTTGGAGGCGTAAAGGCCCATCTTGTTGGACAAATTAGTGACCCTAGATTTATCGGTGGACATCCGATGGCTGGAAGTGAACTCATTGGTTTGGCTGGGGCGGATGCCAAATTATTTGAGGGTGCAGTTTGGGTGTTGACTCCGTCAGTGGGCATTTCTGACAGCAACTTCGAACAGGTAGCAGGAGTTGTGACAGAGCTAGGTTCCGAAATTGTGGTGCTTGATCCTCAGCGACACGATCAGTTGGTGGCGATCGTTAGTCACCTCCCACATTTAACTGCAGCTGCACTTATGGGTCTGGCGAGTGAGAGGTCAGAGGAGCATGTTGCGGTATTGCGATTGGCCGCAGGCGGTTTTAGGGACATGACCAGAGTTGCGTCTGGTCATCCTGCGATCTGGATCGATATATGCAAAGAGAACCGAGATGCAATCGTCTTAGCGCTTGATGGGTTGATTGAAGGCCTTGTTCAAATGAAACATATTGTCGAGCAAGGTGATTCAAAAGAACTGATGAAGCGGTTGCAGCAATCGCGTATTGCGCGATCTAATTTGCCAAGTCGCGTTCGTGATCTTATGGATGTTGTTGAAGTAAGAGTTCCAATTCCTGACCGATCTGGTGCTGCAGCAGAGATTTTCACTTTGGCTGCGGAGCTTGGCGTCAACATTGCAAACTTCGAAGTGGCCCACTCGGTCGAAGGCGAAAGAGGAGTACTGGTTCTTGTGGTCGAGCAGACCAGTCAAGACGTGTTTCGGGGTGGTTTGATTGCGCGTGGGTTTAAGCCGACTTTGCAACAGCTTTCATGAATCAATCCAGCGAGTACGCAGTCGTGGCAAAGGGTCGTTCGCTTGACGCGGTGGTGAATGTTCCAGGTTCGAAGTCAATTGCTAATCGGGCCCTCATTTGTGCGGCGTTAGCTCGTGGTCCATCGATAATCAAAGGTTTGCCAGACGGTGATGATACGCAAGCGATGTTGCGGGGCCTCAAAGTGCTTGGAGCAACCGTCAACCTTCACGGGACTACTGCGCATTTTGAAAAGTCAATTGATCTTTTTCGTGAAGATTCGGTAACAGTTGATGCAAATTTGGCAGGCACTACCGCTCGGTTTCTTACTGCAATTGGAGCACTGCGCAAAGGCCCACTAACGGTGACTGGTAATGAATCATTACGCATTCGACCAATGAAAGATTTGCATCTTGCGCTAGAACAACTTGGTGCAGGTGTTTCATGGCAGGACGAGAAATATTGCTTGCCTGTGACGGTTCAGCGAGGTGAGGCTTGTTCTGATGTAGTGCAGGTTGCAGCGAACACTTCATCACAATTTGTTACGTCGTTGATGCTCATTGCTCCGATGTTGGACAATGGGCTGAGGATTGAACTCGTTGGAGAGATCATTTCGCTTCCATATATTTCTATGTCGGCTTCGGTGATGAAAGCATTCGGGGCAAATGTACGCGTTGTCGATGATCGCAACATCATGATTGATGGCGGAGGTTATGCGGGATGCGAGTATGACGTCGAGCCAGATGCGAGTTCGGCTTCATATCCGTTTGCGGCCGCGGCAGTCGTGGGTGGTCAAGTGCGAGTAAATGGAATGTCGTCGGTCATGATGCAAGGTGACAGTCGATTCGTGCACGTCTTGGGACAAATGGGCTGTGAGGTTTTGGAAGATCAGGTTGGAGTCACGATTATTCGTGATGCAATCAAGCCATTGCAAGGTGTTGATATCGACATGTCTGAGATTTCCGATTTGGTTCCTACGCTTGCCATCGTGGCGATGTTTGCCGAAACGTCAACGCGTATCCGCGGTGTTGGCTTCATTCGCAATAAGGAGAGTGATCGCATTGGAGATCTTGCGAGGGAAATGAGGCGGCTAGGGGCCAGTGTCGTTGAGCACGAAGACGGACTTGAAATTTCGCCGCAGCCTCTGCATTCCGGTCGATGTGACACACATCATGATCACCGGTTGGCTATGGCCTTTGGTGTGGCTGGCCTCAAACTGACAGGTGTGGTCATTGATGATTCGCATGTTGTGAGTAAAAGTTGGCCTCAATTTTGGGGAATGATCGAGTCCTTATGACACCCCCAGTTCTCAGGGATGACTATCTCAATACTCCGATCCGGCGGCGTTTGCCGGGGACGCATCCTCATTTTGTAGAAATAATGCACCGTCATGCTTCGGCTGTTGAGACCAGATTGCCTTGCTATCAAGATCCAGTCTCAGGCCTGTCGGTCATGACCGCCGAGTTTTTGGCCTCACGCAATTATTGTTGTGAGAGCGGTTGTCGTCACTGTCCTTATGTAGCCGACTGATGAACTAGATTGAGTGTTTCACGAGTTGCGATAAAGGAGTCGAGTTGAGCGAAGAACGAGAAATAATGACGTGGGAGTCCTTCGGAGTTGCAAGTCGCGAGCTTGCGGTGATGGTGGCAAAGAGTGGCTACGAACCCGACATTATTCTTGCAATTGCGCGCGGTGGTCTTCTTGCAGCAGGTGCACTCGGTTACGCACTTTCGGTTAAAAATACCTACACGATGAATGTTGAGTTTTATACCGGTGTTAATGAGCGTCTTGCAGTGCCGATGATCCTTCCTCCGGTGCCGAGTCTCGTTGACTTGAAGGATTCAAAAGTTCTGATTGTCGACGATGTTGCGGACACTGGCCACACGTTGAAGCACGTACTTGAGTTCTGTAAGGGCCAACTCGCCGATACTCGTCTTGCCGTGTTGTACGAGAAGTCGCAGTCGATCATTAAGTGTGACTACGTTTGGAAGCACACTGACCAATGGATCAATTT
>JBIHZV010000076.1:0-4815 GCA_044240275.1 Ilumatobacteraceae bacterium
CGCACGGGGCAGTGGTTTGGTTTCGAACATGCAGGTATCAAGCCCGATGTTGTGACCCTCGCTAAGGCGATGGGCAACGGCATGCCTATCGGCGCGGTATGGGCCCGCAAAGAAGTTGCGTCCGTCTTTCAACCAGGCGACCACGGAAGCACATTTAGTGGAACGGCAATCGCAACGGCTGCAGCCCGAGCGACTATCAAAGTGATGCTTGAGATGGATGCGCCCGCACAAGCAAGAGCTAAAGGGAAAATGTTGAGTGACGCTTTGAGCAAATTGCCACAGGTCGTTGAAATACGTGGTCGTGGTTTGCTCTTGGGCGTGGAGTTGCAATCTGGAATCGACGCAAAAACTGCTCAGTCAATGCTGCTTGATCGTGGTTTGGTGACCAATGCAGTGACTGCATCGGCTTTACGTTTGGCACCACCTATCACGGTTCTCGATTCAGAAATTGCTACGGCAGTAGAACTCATCACTTCGGTACTGGCCGAGATTGCGAGCAAATCATGACATTGCGTCACTTCATTAATTCGACCGACATCTCTGCAGACGAATTGCGCAAAGTATTGCAACTGAGTACTGCCAGTATGGAAACACTTGGTAAACCACTTGCTGGTCTCGGGGTGGCTCTCATATTCGAAAAGCCTTCCAATAGGACACGGCACAGTATGGAAATGGCTGTCGTGCAGTTGGGTGGTCACCCTGTGTATACGCGCGGAGAAGAAGTCGGTCTAGATGTTCGTGAGACCGTCGAAGACATCACACAGGTGATGGGGGGCTATCACGCGATTTTGGCTGCACGAGTTTTTGATCACAATATGGTGAGGCGAATGGCCGATAGCTCAAGAGTGCCTGTCGTCAACATGTTGAGCGATAGGCAGCATCCATTGCAGGGTTTGGCAGATGTCTTAACTATGCAACAACAACTTGGCGATCTCGTTGGAAAAACTGTGTCTTACGTCGGTGACTACAACAATGTTGCTCGATCTTTGGCTCAAGCATCTGCGCTACTTGGTATGCATGTTCGTTTGGGTTGCCCAAATGGGTATCAGGCCGAGGACGGCGAGCTGCAAGCGTTGCAGAAGTTGGGTGCTGCATCTGTATCTCAATTCGACAACATAAAAGACGCTGTAGTTGGCGCTCACGCGGTGCATACCGATGTCTGGACGTCGATGGGTCAGGAATCAGAAACCAGCAAGCGCGAAAAGGCCTTTGCAAATTTTCAAGTAACTGAATCAGTGATGAAAGAAGCTGCGGTCGATGCAATATTTATGCATTGCCTACCAGCACACAGGGGAATGGAAGTGGCCGCAGAGGTTATTGATGGTCCACGGAGCAAAGTAATTGAACAAGCACACAATCGCATGCACGCAGCTCGAGGGCTGCTTGCATTTTTGATGGGAGTGAACGTATGACAACCAAGGTGCAACGTCAGCAATCCATTACGCGTCTGATTTCCGAACGAGACGTAACAAGCCAGCCACAGTTATTAAGGTTGTTGAAGAAATCTGGAATTGCGGCAACTCAGGCAACGGTTTCTCGTGATTTGGAAGATCTCGGTGCAGTGAAAGTACGCACTGCCAAAGGTGACACTGCTTATGCCATACCAGAGTTTGAGCCAGAAAGAATTGCTCCACTCGAGCAACTACGTCGCGTGTTGTCAGAATGGGTTGCCGACATTCAGGTCAGTCATCCGCTTGTGATCGTGCGGACGCCACCAGGTTGTGCTCATGTGGTGGCCTCGGCTTTGGACCGGTCTCGCATAGAGGGTCTTGTTGGCACGGTGGCTGGTGATGACACCATGTTCTGTGTAGCAAGTGAAAAATTTGGTGCTAAAAAACTCGCGGCAAATTTGGGAAAATTGGCGGGATTGCAAACAACTGGAGCAGTTAAAAAATGAGCAACTCAAAAGATGCAGGTATGAACGGTTCATCACAACCTTTGTGGCACGGACGCTTTAGCGTCGCCCCTGCTGCTGATCTCATGGCATTTACACAGAGCCTTTCGTTCGATAAAAGATTGTGGAAGGACGATATCGCTGGTTCGATTGCGCACGTCAAAGGTCTTGAGCACGTAAGTCTGCTGACAAAACAAGAAGCAGCGACGATTATCAAAGCCTTAAACGTTGTAGCAACTGAGATGGGCGACAATACGTTCGTGTTTGTTGCATCGGATGAAGACATTCATACTGCGATTGAACGTCGTGTTACGGAGATTGCCGGCGAAGTTGGTGGCAAAGTGCACACTGGTCGCAGCCGCAATGATCAATGTGTCACCGCTGTGCGACTGTGGACCAAGCGAGAGCTAGGAGTGCTTGCAAATCAACTACTCGAACTTTGTGATGTGCTGTCTAGTCGGGCCGATGCAGCTGGGTGGGGTATCGATGGCGTGTATCTACCTGGTTACACGCATTTGCAGCGCGCCCAACCAGTGTTGCTTGCGCACCACTTGCTTGCTCATGCTTGGGCATTTACGCGCGACATTGACAGGTTGTTGCAAACAATTGAACGACTCGATGTTTCCACTTTGGGCGCTGGGGCACTTGCTGGTTCGTCACTACCACTAGATCCAAAGTTCACTGCAAAGGAAATGGGTTTCGCAGATTATTTTGCGAACTCACTCGATGCGGTGTCGGATCGAGATTTTGTAGCAGAGGCGCTATTTGACATTGCGCTCATCGGAACGCATCTCTCGCGTATCGGCGAGGAGTTTGTATTGTGGACCACAACAGAGTTTGGTTTTGCTTCGCTTGATGACAGCTATTCAACCGGCTCATCGATGTTGCCGCAAAAGAAGAATGCCGATATCGCTGAGCTTGCTCGTGGCAAGACTGGTCGCTTGATTGGCAATTTGACAGGGCTACTTACAACGTTGAAGGGACTTCCTCTTGCGTATAACCGCGACTTGCAAGAAGATAAGGAACCATTGTTCGATTCGTACGATCAAGTTTCATTGGGTATTACTGCAGTAACTGGAATGATTGCAACTGCAACTTTCCATCAATCAACAATGGGCGAGGCCGCTGATGCCGAGATGCTGTTTGCCACTGACCTCGCAGAGTGGCTGGTGCAACAGGGAACTCCGTTTCGCCAGGCTCATGCAATGGTTGGAGGTTTGGTGCAGCAAGCCATTTCGGGCAGCGAGTCGTTGCGTGAACTCGTGCGTAAGGATGCGAAGTTTGGTGAAAGTGCTGCCGCGCTCATCGGTAAGGGTCTTGGCGTAGGTCATCGCACATCGCCAGGAGCAAGTGGACCTGCGGCTGCAATAGAGCAACAAACAAGATTCTCAAATCAAATTGCTTCATTGAGAGCACGCATCAACACCAACTAACCACCTATTATTGGCGCATGACCTCGAATGGTGTTCCGTTGCATCGCGACATCGTTGCCGAGTTTGCTGCTCGAGGGTTGATTCACGACTCAACCGACAGAGCGGAGTTGACTGCTCGAAGCACAACGTCGCAGATTTCTGCATATGTAGGTTTTGATCCCACTTCTGATTCGCTGCACGTAGGAAACCTGCTTGGGCAAATTTCGCTCAGGAGACTGCAGCTGTTGGGTCATCGTCCTGTGGTGCTGGCTGGTGGGGCAACGGGTATGGTCGGCGATCCATCCGGTCGAAGTGACGAACGTAATCTGCTCGATGCGGAGACTCTGAATCACAACGTGCAATCCATCAAGCGACAGCTCGAACGAATTCTGGATTTCACTCCTGGACACACTCAGGCGATCTTGGTTGACAATGCCGAATGGACTGCAAAAGTTTCAGCGCTTGACTTTTTGCGTAATGTTGGCAAACACATCACAGTCAATCAAATGCTCGCAAAGGATTCGGTCAAGTCTCGACTCGCGGAAGGCAATGGCCTTTCATTTACCGAGTTCAGTTATATGTTGCTGCAAGCAAACGACTTCCGCCATTTATGTGAGCATCACAGTTGCGAAATGCAAATGGGCGGATCTGATCAGTGGGGCAATATCACTGCAGGAATCGATCTCATTCGCAAGACATTGGGTCGTAGTGCTTTTGGTTTGACGTGGCCGCTCGTAACAAAATCTGACGGGACAAAGTTTGGCAAGACCGCCGATGGTGCGGTGTGGCTAGATGCTCGTCGAACTTCGCCATATCAGTTTCGCCAATTTTGGATGCAGCTAAGCGATATCGACATTGAGAAGATGTTGCCGCAGTTCTCCTTGCGGTCAATGGACGAGATCAATGAGATTTTGACTGAGCAACGTGCGCGGCCAGAGTCGCGTGTCGCACAACGGACGCTTGCGCGTGAATTAACCGAGTTGCTACACGGTGAAGAATCTGCAGTTGCAGCTGAGCAGGCAGCCGATGTTCTGTTTGGAGCAAATCCAACTTCGGCAAGTCCTGCGGCTCTCCACTTGATTGCGTCAGAAGTTTCGGGCAGCGCAATGGGTAGGGCGGCCTTGGGTGATGCCGTGAGTGTCTTGGTGTTGACAGGGCTTGCTACATCAAATACGGAAGCACGCAGACTGCTTACTCAACGAAGTGTTCGTGCAAATGGTGAGCAGATCGACGAGCACACCAAGCTTGACAAGATCCCGCTATTGCACTCACGGTGGTTGTTGCTACGTAAGGGCAAGACTGCCTATCATCTGATCGATTTTCATGGCTAATTTTTCCAATCAATCGATAATTGATCAGTACCATCTTGCGTATGTGCGATGTTTAGGCATCGTTTGCAAGTAGACTTCACCAAGTGCCAACCCCAGAAAATCGCGGTCCACGTCGTCCGCGACGGGAAGAAGAATCCGGCAGACCATCGCGTCCCGCCCGTCCCGGCGGTGCTGGTGG
>JBIHZV010000106.1:0-3194 GCA_044240275.1 Ilumatobacteraceae bacterium
TCGCGAATCATTGTTGAGCGCGCTGCTGCCGCTGCTTCGTAATCGGTTTTTGCGCATAGCGTGAGAGACCAATGAATAATTCTTCGCTCCCAATGATTTTCTTGCTCTTGGCCATTGCCGGTTTGGTGTTTGGGATTGGAGTTGTGGCGATCAGTCGCCGCAAGGCTCGCGCGGTGCCGCAGATTCAACGCGCAGCACCAGTCGCGACTACCGAGGTTTTGGCTGCCGCAGCAACATCAGTAGTAGAAGAAGTAGCAGCAGCAGTTGAAGCCGTCGCAGCAGCGCCGCTTTCGGTTCGCGACAGGTTGGCAAAAGCTCGCAGTTCGCTCAGCGGTGCAGTCGGTTCTGTGCTTGGTCGCAGCGACATCAACGATGCAACCTGGCTCGAGCTTGAAGAAGCCTTGTTGCGAGCCGACGTTGGTGTGCGAGTAGCCCAAAGTTTGTTGGGTGCGCTGCAAACACGTGTCAAAGCAAAAGAGATCACCACGCCCGCACAAATCATTGATGCATTGCGCAGCAACATGTCGTCGCAGTTGGTCGGCACAAGCCGCGATCTGAATTTTGAAGCAAATATTGGTGGGCCAAATATTTGGTTGATGGTTGGCGTCAACGGCGCGGGCAAAACCACAAGTCTTGGCAAAATTGCGGCTCAACAGATTGCGCTTGGTCGCACAGTATTGATGGCAGCAGGCGACACGTTTCGTGCTGCAGCTGGCGAACAATTGTCAACATGGGCCGAGCGGTCTGGTGCGCAAATCGTGCGTGGTGCAGAAGGCGGAGATCCATCATCGGTAATTTTTGATGGAGTGCAAAGCGCACACTCGCGCAATATTGACTTGGTGCTTGCCGACACTGCAGGAAGGTTGCAGAGCAACACCAATCTGATGGAGGAGTTGCGCAAGGTTCGTCGAGTTGCCGAAAAGGGAGCTGGCAAAGTCACCGAAGTGCTGCTGGTGATCGATGCGACGACTGGTCAAAATGGTTTGCAGCAGGCCCGACAATTTACCGATGCAACGCAGGTGACCGGAGTCGTGCTGACCAAACTTGATGGATCCGCGAAGGGCGGCATTGTGTTCGCGATAGAGACCGAATTGGGAATACCAGTCAAGCTTGTAGGTCTCGGTGAAACTATTGACGACTTAGTTCTGTTTAATCCAACCGAATTTATTGATGCGCTCTTTGAGTAGCCTTTCCCGCACTTATGTTTGACAATCTCTCCGATCGTTTAGGCGGCGTATTTAAACGCCTGCGTGGCAAGGGTCGTCTCACGTCGGCCGATGTCGACGAGGTGATGGGCGAGATCCGTACCGCACTTCTTGAAGCAGACGTCAACGTTGGCGTTGTGCGCAACGTAGTCGAACGTATTCGTGTGCAGGCTGTCGGCACTCAAGTTTCTGAAGCGCTCGATCCTGGCCAACAAATCATCAAGATCGTTAATGCCGAGCTCATTGCAATGCTTGGTGGCGAGACACTCAAAATTACGTACGCATCGCACCCGCCAACAGTCGTGCTCATGGCTGGTTTGCAGGGCTCGGGCAAAACGACAAGCGCAGCCAAGTTGGCAGCATGGTTTAGGTCGCAAGGACGCAACCCGTTGTTGGTTGGTGCCGACTTGCAGCGCCCTGCAGCAGTCGAGCAGTTGCGAGTGCTCGGTGCGCAAATAGGTGTGCCAGTTTTTTCAATCGCTGGTGACCCAGTTGCAACCGCTGCTGCTGGATTGGCAGAAGCTCAACGTCTAGGTCGCGATGTTTTGATTGTCGACACAGCCGGACGTTTGGCAATAGATACCGAGATGATGCAGCAAGTTGCAGACATCTCCAAAGTTGTTTCACCTCACTACACATTCTTGGTCGTCGACGCAATGACCGGTCAAGATGCGGTCACAGTTGCAAAAGCATTTGACGAAACCCTGTCAATTTCCGGCGTCATTTTGTCAAAGCTGGACGGTGATGCACGCGGTGGTGCTGCGCTGTCGGTCAAAGAAGTAATCGGCAAACCAATCGCGTTCGCTGCAACAGGCGAAAAGATTGATGCGTTTGAACAGTTCCATCCAGATCGCATGGCCAGCCGAATTCTTGGCATGGGCGACGTGCTCACACTGATCGAACAGGCCGAAAAGGTATTTGAAAAAGATCAGGCCGAAGCAACTGCTGCAAAGTTGATGGACGGTGAATTTACGCTCGACGATTTCTTGGATCAGTTGCAACAGCTCAAGAAGATGGGGTCGTTGTCGAGTGTGATGGGCATGATGCCGGGGTTGCCAAAAGAAGCAAAAGACGCACAGGTCTCTGACGACATGGTCAAGGTGACAGAAGCAATTATTCGTTCGATGACTGCCGAAGAGCGCCGCAAACCCGAGATCATCAATGGCTCTAGGCGCACTCGGATCGCGAAGGGTTCTGGCACTCAGGTCTCGGATGTAAACAAACTTGTCAAGCAGTTCTCCGAAATGCAGAAGATGATGAAACGCATGGGCGGTGCCGGCGGAAAAGGCAAGAAAGGCGGCGGTCGAGGCGGCCTAGGTGCCATGTTCGGAGGTCCTCCCGGCGGTGCCCTGGGTGGCGCTTCAGGCGATATCGATTTGGCTGCGGCGTTGGGCTCACGCCTTCCGCCCCGATAGCCTGCAGGTCATGTCAGTAAAGCTTCGCCTCACACGAGTGGGCAAAACCAAGCAACCGCATTATCGCATCGTTGCTGCCGATACCCGTTCTGCCCGCGATGGTCGCTTCCTCGAAATCGTTGGCAACTATCACCCACAGTCCGAGCCATCAGCGCTCACTGTCGACAATGCAAAGGCCCTCAAGTGGCTCAAGCAAGGCGCATTGCCAAGCGAGCGTGTCAAGAAGTTGTTCGAAATTTCTGGTGCATGGGCAGAGTTCATGGCTACAAAGCCAGCCAAGCCTGCCAAGACCGCTAAATAAGTCGGTCATCTGTATCTACCGTGACTGACTCGGCAAATCTCATTCCTGCTCCAGTAGCAACAGCTGTGCTCGACCATGTCGTGCGCTCGATTGTTGACAACCCAGACGCAGTTCGTGTCGAGGGTGTAACTGACGGAGACAAAATCGTTCTTGAAGTTCGCGTTGGTGAAGGCGACCTTGGTCGCGTCATTGGTCGTCGTGGCCGCACTGCAATGAGCATTCGCACGGTTGTTCGTGCAGCCGCAACACGCGATGGCGTGAATGTCGATGTCG
>JBIHZV010000007.1:0-27382 GCA_044240275.1 Ilumatobacteraceae bacterium
ACAGACCCATCCAACACCTGTTGCGTCATAGTCCCCCGACCCTATTCCTTTTGTGGAGCTAAGGGGAATTGAACCCCTGACCTCTTGCATGCCATGCAAGCGCTCTACCAATTGAGCTATAGCCCCGTGTACTCACGGTTTTACGCCGTCAATCTATCGTGGCTAGGCCCTCATCGTTTCGATATTGCCGTCAACAGGCAGTACTTGTCCTGTAATAAACCGTGCTGCCGGTGAACTCAAAAATACTGCAGAAGCCGCAATATCGCTTGCATCGACGAAGGTCTGCAGCGAAACTTGTTTTTCATAACCAGTGCGAATTTCGCTCGCCGTCGCACCAGTGGCCAACGCCTCGCGCTCAATGACGCCATCCATGCGCGGGCCACTCACCGAACCTGGGCAGATGGCATTAACGCGCACACCAAACTCACCGAGTTCCATTGCCCACGATTTGGTGAGGCCAATGATCCCCCACTTTGCTGCAACATACGGCGAGCGAAGTGGGTAGCCATATATTCCTGCGCTCGTAGAGATATTGATGATCGAGCCTTTGGACTTCAGCAACATCGGAACAGCGACATGGGTGCAACGGAACGTGCCGCCTAGGTTGATGCGAACGCATTCGTCATAAGCATCTGGATCCATTTCATCGACTCGAGCTGTTGGCCCTGGCACGCCAACGTTGTTGACCAAGATGTCGAGACCACCAAGATCGCGTTCGATCGCCACAAACATTGCTTCAACATCGCTTGTTAAGGACACATCACAGACGTAGTTGGGTTTTGTCGAGTCGTTGACATCGCAGACGACAACTGTTGCCCCAGCGTTGATCATGGCATCGGCAATTGCTTTACCAATACCAGAGCCGCCTCCAGTGACAAGCGCGCGCAAACCAGTTAAGCCAAAATTGGCGGTGTTTATTACTGCTTTTGTCGATGCGATTGCTGATGCGTCCATAGTCACGAACTTAGTCCCCGAGATCCCAACTGACTACAGGCACATCGGAATACAGTCGCTCGATCTCGTAGAAATCACGTGCCTCTTGAGCAAAAATATGCACGACGACATCGCCATAGTCAATTAATACCCATTGCTGCTCTACTGTTCCCTCACTGCGCAATGGTGACCGACCAAGTTTTTCGCGCACCTTGTGGCTCACCTCGCTCTGGATTGCACCCACTTGGCGAGAGTTGCTTGCAGTTGCTACCACGAATAATTCGGTGATTGCTAGCACCTCGGCTACATCGAGCACCGTAATGTTTGAGCCCTGCTTCTCATCTGCGGCGCGTGCCGCTACTTGGGCAAGTTGCAATGCTGCTGAAACTTTTGGCTTCGCTACCGCCTTCTTCGCTACCGCCTTCTTCGCTACTGCCTTCTTCGCTACTGCCTTCCTCGCTACTGGTTTTTTCTCAGCCATCAGTGGCCACGGTCGTTGGCGGAAGTGCTGGTGCAGATGCCAGGAAGTCAACAAAGTCTTGGCCCAAAATGATTTGCGCACCGATTCCCTGGACCGGATCTTTCCATTTGCCGTACGAAATTGGTCCAACAACTCCATCGAGACCGATTTTCTTTAATTCGTCTGCAATCAGAGTTGTCGTTTTGATCACAGTTTTTTGTTGCGGACTAACAGTTAAATTTCTAATCAGCGCCACAGTCACATTGAGATAACTCAACCGCTCAACAATTGCGTGCGTAACGTTTGCATCGTTAAATGGATTATCGACCTGCACCGCAAGTGTGTCATTAGCAATTGACAAACTGCTTGGTGCCACGCTGGCCATAATCATCAACACTTCAAAGCGGTCTAGCGCATACAAATCCGCACCGAGAGGATTGTCTGCACCCACAAGTGGCTGTGCACTCAATTGCCAAACCTGAATTGGTCCACCGAACATTCGGCGCATGAATGCGCCTATTTCATTTGGTGTTTCAACCCCCACGAGTGCTGCGTCAAACTGTGCAACTTCTGCGCTCAACCCGGTGCCGACCGCTGAAGCAACTCCGTTCCACATTGCCTTGATGTGGGCAAGTCGATCGAATTCAGGCTCGCCAGATCTCTGTGCATACAACAGCAAAGATGCTTGATCGCCGGTCAACGTCTGCTCCCCTGCAGGAAACAGCTCGGTATCAACCGCAGTTGGTTGTGGCGGAAGAGTTGTCTCTGTTGATCTGGAACTGCGTGACTTGTTCGTCGTCGTAGTTGTTGTAGCCGTTGTGGTTGTTGGGTCAGGCATCACCATTGCGGTGTTGACAACTGGTGTCTCAAAATTGACGGGGATTGGTGGCAAAATATTTAACACCCCAGCCAAGTCATTGCGAACGACAGCCCCGACGACGCTAAACGTGACGTCGAGTGAACCTTCAACCTCGAGCAGCATGCCTTCAACTCCGGCTTGAGGGTATGTGTCCCCAACACGATGTGGCGCCTGTCCGCCAATAGCTTCTGCGCGCGTGCCAACTGGAAGCGAAATAATGGTGCCGCCAACGCCGCTTGGTGCAAGCACAAATGCAGTGAGCGATGTGACTTGATTGATGTCGTTGACAGTGGCAAGCAATGCTGCAGGAGTTGCAGGTATGAGCAACGCTCCACTGTCGTCAACCCTCTTGCCACCTGACGAATTCAATAACGAGCGCGCAGCAATCACGCCACCGATGGGCAACAAACAAGCCGATGCGACGCCACAAGCAAGCGCCGCGAGCATTCTTTTGCGTTGCCTTGAAGGTATTGCGGTCATGAGCGAATAATTCTCTCACCTGATCCATACATGCCACGAATCTGAATCTCATTGAGTACAGCAGTTGTCACGAGGTAATCAGTAGGTCGACCGTCGGCAAACCGTGAACGCAAGTCAGTGCTGCTCACTTCAAGTCGTGGAGACTCAACTCGAAGCCACTCAAACTGTTTCGGCAACTCAACGCTCACTCCTGGTCGATCAACAACAACCAATTGCGATTGTGTGACAACTTGGTCAACTCTTTCCCAACTTGGCAAACCTGCAGCTGCATCGTCACCAACAATGGTGAACAACTTCGCGCCTGGATACTTGTCTGCAAGAACTTGCAGAGTGTCGGCGGTGAAGCTTGGCCCGCCCCGATCGATCTCATCGCGTCCAGCGACCAACCCTTCAACATTGCGCACAGCAGCTTCCACCAACGCAAACCGATCTGTGGCCGGCGAAACATCGCGCACGCCAGACTTTTGCCACGGGTCGTGTGAGACCATCAAAATCACCACATCGAGATTCAAGGCATGGCGCACATTGATCGCCGTAACCAAGTGACCCACATGAGGCGGGTCAAAGGTGCCACCAAATAATCCAATTCGCTGATATTCGGGTTGCGGCACGACTGTCAGTCTAGAAAGATCTGCTTCTACCTCGGCCCCGAACTTTTGCAACACTCAGCATTGTCCCGAGCGTTACCAATATGCCCCAGACCCAATAAACATATGAGTTTAAGAATTTCAAAAAATATCCATTTACCCCTAGCACAAAACCTGCCGATGAACTAATGTAGTTAATCCCCCCATAAACCCCCCACACATTCGAAACGGTCCCCCCACCATGTCTGACGCAATCGGTCTCTATCTCAACGAAATCGGCAAAGTTGCCCTCCTCAATGCCGAGGATGAGCGCAACCTGTCCAAGGCCATCGAAAAGGGTCGCGATGCGGCCACGGCGATGAAAAAGGGCGAGCGCAGTGCAGCATTGCGCGCCGACCTTCGTGGCGCTGCCAAGGCCAAAGATCACTTCATCCGTTCAAACCTCCGACTGGTTGTCTCGATTGCCCGTCGTTACCCATTGCCACAGGGCATGGACTTGTTGGACTTGATCCAAGAAGGCAATTTGGGCCTCGAGCACGCCGTCGACAAATTTGACTGGCGCCGTGGTTTCAAGTTCTCGACCTACGCAACATTCTGGATCCGTCAGGCCATTGGCCGCGCGCTTGATCAGAAGGCCAGCCTCATCCGCATTCCTGGTGATCGTTCGGCAACTTTGCGTGCCGCTCTTCGTCAGGGTTCTGGCGATGCAGAAGGCCTCGATGCAATGAACGCCGAATTGCACCGCCTCACTACCCCAGTCTCGCTCGATAAGACCATTGGTGACGACGGCGACGCAACTCTTGGCGACTTGGTACCAAACGACGACATCAGCCCAGAAGAGGCCGTGATGTCGATGGTTGACACCGACCTGCTTGACAACTTGCTCAATACTCTTGACGAGCGCGCCCGTTACGCAGTCGAGGCACGCTTTGGCATGCACGACGGCGAGCGCAAGAGCTTCCGTCAGGTTGGCGAAGAACTCGGTGTCACCGCCGAAGCCGCTCGCCGACTCGTGAGCCGTGCAGTTGACTCATTGCGCGAAGATTCTGGCGATTTCCTGACCGTATAAAACCCGCTGGGTTTAGCCACGGCAGGTTCGTACACTGAAAGTATTGAGCCCTATGACACGCAACTGGACACCTTCATCTTGGCAGAGCATGCCCTCTGTGCAACAGCCTCAATGGCCAGACACGGGCGACCTCGAGCGCGCGCTCAAGCAGATTGCTACGTTTCCCCCACTCGTTTTTGCGGGCGAGGCTCGTTCGTTGCAAGCAGCACTAGGACAAGTTGCGAGCGGCAACGCATTTCTTTTGCAAGCTGGCGACTGTGCAGAAAGTTTTGAAGAGTTCACTGCAGTAAACATCCGCGAAAAGCTTCGTGTGATACTACAGATGGCAGTGATGCTCACCTATTCGATGGGAGTTCCTGTTGTCAAAGTTGGTCGCATCGCTGGCCAGTTTGCAAAGCCACGCTCGGCCAACACCGAAAAAGTTGGCAACGTCGAGCTTCCAGTTTTTCGCGGACACATGGTCAACGACCCAAGCCCGCACGAAGATGCTCGTCGTCCAAACCCAGAGCGTTTAGTGCAGGCCTACCACCAGTCTGCAAGCACGCTCAACTTGTTGCGTGCCTTTACCAAAGGTGGTTTTGCAGACCTCAACCGAGTGCACGCCTGGAACCAAGAATTTGTGGCAACAAGCGCAGAGGGTCAGCGCTACGAGCAAGTTGCTGCCGAGATCGAGCGAGCACTCGCATTTATGCGTGCATGTGGTGTTGATACCGAGACCCATAGTGCATTGCACCAAGTTGATGTCTACACAAGTCACGAAGCCCTCATTTTGGGATACGAAGAAGCACTCACCCGCCAAGATTCATTGACCGGTGGTTGGTACGACTGCAGTGCTCACATGCTGTGGATCGGTGAACGCACACGCCAGCTCGACGGCGCGCACATTGAGTTTCTTCGTGGAGTGGGCAACCCAATTGGATGTAAAATCGGCAAAGAAACAAGCGTCGACTTTGTGCTCAACTTGTGCGAAACACTCAACCCATCGCGCATTCCAGGCAGGCTCACACTGATCACTCGCATGGGCGCAGACAACGTTGAAGAAGCATTGCGTCCACTGCTCCGTGCTGTGCGAGACACTGGACATCCAGTTGTATGGGCATGCGATCCAATGCACGCCAATACGTTCACCGCACCAAATGGCCGCAAGACCCGCCACTTTGACGACATCATTCGTGAAATCACTGGCTTCGTTTCTGCACACCGCGCAGAAGGCACATGGCCAGGCGGCATTCATATTGAGCTCACTGGCGACAATGTCACCGAGTGTCTCGGCGGTGCAGAAGGCTTAAGCAATGAAGACCTCGATACACGTTACGAAACCGTGTGCGACCCACGCCTGAATGCTCGTCAATCACTTGACCTTGCATTCCGCGTTGCAGAACTGATTCGCGACAAGAATTAGTGCCTATGGGCACAACACTGGCGCAATCATTTGCGCTCACCAGCGAATGGGGTGCGTCCAACACCGCGGCTGGAGTCATTGATCAAACTGGCGCTTTGCATACAAGGGGTGACACCGAATACAGATTTCGACTGGCATCACTGAGCAAACTTGTCACTGCTTGGGCCACACTGATCTCGGTAGAAGATGGCTCTGTTTCGCTCGACGATCAAGTTGGCCAAGAAGGATGCACACTTCGACACCTCCTCTGCCATGCCGGTGGCTATGGGTTTGACAATGGCGCACCGATCATTAGCCCAGGTCGCAAACGCGTGTACTCCAACACTGCATACGAAATGCTCGCCGAACATATTGCGACACAAGTCGAAATGAACTTTGATGAGTATTTGTTTGAGTCGGTGTTTGCACCATTAGGTATGTCATCGAGCGAATTACTTGGCTCTCCCGCTGCAGACATTCATTCGACCATCTCCGACCTTGCATTATTTGCAGCCGAGTTACGCACACCGAAACTTCTTGCGCGAAGTACGTATATCGAAGCAACGACACCACAGTTTGGCGAGCTTGAAGGTGTAGTTCCTGGCGTTGGCAGATTTGATCCGTGCCCATGGGGTCTCGGACCAGAAATCCACGGCGCCAAGTCACCTCACTGGATGGCGACACGCAATAGCGCCTCGACCTTTGGACACTTTGGTGGTAGCGGAACTTTTATTTGGATTGACCCAGTCGCAAACGTTGCATGCTTTGCACTCTCCAACCGCGAATTTGGCGATTGGGCGCTTGACGCTTGGCCAAAGTTTGGCGATGCAGTTTTGAACGAACTTGGTCGTTAATGAGGTATCGCTAATGAGGTATCACTCATGACCGTCGACCTACGCGACCACAAGGCAGACGCCTTTTTGTTGATGTCGTGTTCGTTTGGCATTGCCACCGCCAACAGTGTGATCTTCGCGGCACTCGGCGACATACAAGACAAGTTTGGGTTTGCCACCGCAAGTCTTGGTTTCATTTCTGGTGCCGGTTTCCTCAGTGGATTTTTGGCGCAGCTGTTCATCGCCCCATATGCCGACCGCGGGCATGCCAAACGACTAATCATGCTCGGTCTATTGGTCAGTGCGCTCGGTGCGATCTTGATGTCGACAAGCACATCTCTCACACAATTCATTGTTGCTCGCGCAGTCATCGGCTCGTCATTTGGTCTTGTCATGCCTGCAGTGCGCGCGCTCATTTCGCATGTCGACCCAGAGCGACGCGGGGAGCGTCTTGGCAAACTAGCGGGCATCGAGTTGCTCGGCTTTGTTGCTGGCCCACTGTTTGGTGGAATGTTGCTTGACCCAATTGGCATCTCAGCAACATTTCTGGTGTTTGGTGGCGTCAGCCTCGTCACATTGTTGCTGATTGGATTTCGCTCGTTTCCAGAGTTGCCAACCAACGAAACCTCACAGCGTGCCAGTATCGAGCTTCTGCGCTACCCGCAGGTGCGCATTGCGGTACTTCTGGCAATGGCAATTCAAGCCCCCGTTGGAATCTTTGACTCACTGTGGGATCGATACCTCACCGACTTGGGTGGCGGCAACCTGATGGTTGGCATTTCGTTCGGTTTGTACACCATTCCATTTATTGTTTTTGCCTCTTATGGCGGCAGGCTGGCCGACAAACACGATCCACAGAAGGTTGCAATGTACGCAATGATTTTCGTCGTCCCTGCAGTTGGCGGATACGGAATCTTCCAGACTCTCCCACCCGTAATTGCGCTCAACGTCCTGGAAGGTATTGCCCAAGCATTGATGTACCCAGCATCGGCCGCTGCAGTTGCGCTCGCCGCACCAATTGGTCGCGCATCGGCAGCGCAAGGTCTTGCAGGTGCGTCGGGCTTATTGATGTCGATGCTGCTTGCGTTTACTACGCCAGCAATTTATGGTCACTTTGGTGGAGCAAGCCAAAACGGAGGCATAGTTGCCTTCGGTGCGGTTGCGTTGCTCATGGCAGCACTGACGTTGCTTGCTGTATTGATTTTGTGGCGACTCGGTCGCCGAGAAAAACTCGCTCTTCTCAGCTAAGTCGTTCGATGATCATGGCCATACCTTGGCCACCACCAACACACATTGACTCCATGCCGACTGTCTTGTTGGTTGACTGCAAGCCGTTGATCAGGGTCGTCATGATGCGAGCACCGGTCATACCGAATGGGTGACCCAGCGCAATTGCTCCACCATGCACATTGAGCTTGTCCATTGAAATGCCGAGGTGCTTTGCCGACGGAATAACTTGTGCAGCAAATGCCTCATTGATTTCGACAAGGTCGACATTGTCGATGGTCATTCCAGCACGCTTGAGTGCCTGACGACATGCCTCGATCGGACCAAGACCCATGATCTCTGGGTTGAGACCAGACACGCCCGACGAAATAATTCGTGCAAGTGGCGTGAGTCCAAGTTGCTTCGCTTTTGTGTCGCTCATGACCATGACTGCTGCTGCACCGTCGTTGAGCGGACACGCATTACCAGCGGTGATTTGTCCGTCTGGACGAAACACTGGCTTAAGTGCTGCAAGACCTTCGGCGGTTGTGCCATCGCGCGGTCCATCGTCCTTGCTGATCACGGTGCCGTTAGGCAATGTGAGCGGAGTAATTTCACGCTCAAAGAAACCGTTGTTTTGGTTCTTCACTGCAAGTTGCTGTGAGCGAGCACCAAAAGCATCCATCTCTTCACGAGTGACGCCTTCAACTTCACGAACATTCTCTGCGGTCTGCCCCATCGAGATGTATGCATCTGCCAAACCCTCAGCAGGCGTCCACGTTGGCTGACCACCGGCACTGCGCAACTTGGTGCGCGCACCTGGTCCCTTAAAAATTGGGTTCGGTGCCATGTCGCTTGCACCATGCACATAACGACTCACGGTTTCTACACCTGCTGCGATGAAACAATCGCCTTCGCCTGCCAGAATCGCGTGTGCTGCCATACGGATAGTCTGCAAACTCGACGAACAATAACGATTGACCGTTACGCCTGGAACATCGTCAAGACCGGCAAGTATCGCAACCATTCGACCAATATTGAATCCACCTTCACCAGCAGGTTGACCGATGCCCAGCATCAAGTCTTCAACGTCTGAACCTTTCACTTGTGGCACCTTGGCCATGAGTGCGCGCACGATTTGCGCGGTCATCTCATCTGGACGCAAATCAATAAGGGTTCCTTTGTTGGCACGACCGATTGGGCTACGGGCGGTTGCAACGATCACTGCTTGAGTCATGGGGTGTCTTTCGTTCGGCTAAAGATAAATGTCTAGATGACTAAATGGTCACGCAACGGTACCATTTTGGAATGGCCCAAAGCCCAGTCCAACTGACACGCGTCGATCCCGAGCACATCAACCTCTCAGACCCCGAATTTTGGAAGGCCTCGCGACAACACCGCGAATCCGTGTTCTCCACATTGCGCAAAGAAGCCCCCGTCAAGTTCTTCCCAGAAATTGAACTCTTGAACTTTCCGTTAGGACCGGGATATTGGGCACTCACCAAACATGAAGACATCTGGCAAGCCAGCCGCAATCCTGATCTTTTTCAGAGTGGCAAAGGCACAAATATTCCCGATCTCACCATCGAACTCAATGAATTTTTTGGGTCCATGATCAGTATGGACGACCCAAAACATGTTCGACTGCGAACCATTGTGTCCAAAGGCTTCACACCTAAAGAAATCGCGCACATCGAAGAATACGTCAAGGTCAAAGCACGCACAGTTGTTGACACCGTGATTGAAAAGTTTGGTGACTCAGAGTTTGACTTTGTCGAAAATATCGCTGCGCCATTTCCATTGCAGATCATTTGCGAAATGATGGGCATTCCACAGAGCGACGAAAGACAAATCCTCGATTGGACAAATGTCATTCTTGGTGCGGGCGACCCAGATTTTGGTGGCACTCTCGAAAATCTCATCAATGTTGCACTCGAAATATTTGCCTATGCACAGGCCCTCGGCGAAAACAGGCTCAAGACTCCACAAGACGATCTCACAAGCATCATGATGCACGCCGAAGTTGATGGCGAGCGTATGTCACCTCAAGAGTTTGGAAGTTTTTTCATTCTTCTTGTTGTTGCAGGTAACGAGACCACTCGCAATGCCATCAGCCACGGAATGCTCGAACTCACCCGCCTGCCAGATGAGCGCGCCAAATGGTTTGGCAATTTCGAGGCCCACACCAAGACCGCCGTTGAAGAAATCGTTCGTTGGTCATCACCAGTGATTCACTTTCGACGCACAGCCACACGTGACACCGAAATTCGTGGCGTCAAGATCAAACAAGGCGAAAAGATTGTGATGTGGTACAACTCGGCAAACCGTGACGAGGAGGTATACGAAAATCCGTATATCTTCGATGTCACTCGGGCACCTGCGCCTGGCCAAGTGGGTTTTGGCGCTGGTGGCCCCCACTTTTGCTTAGGCGCCAACTTGGCGCGCCGCGAACTGGGCGTGATGTTTAATGAAATTTATACACGCATGCCCAACCTGCAAATCACAGGTGAGCCTGCTTACCTACAGAGCAACTTCATTAATGGCATCAAGCGCATGCCTTGTCGCATCAACCCCTGACGAATCAGGAACAGCCGGACGAAGATCCGCAGTCGCCGCACACGTAACACGCACCGGCGCGTTGCATGTTGGCAGAACCACACGATGAGCAGATTGCGCCAGTTTTTGCTGGTGTTGCCTGCGCCTGTGGCTGTTGAGCTGCGAAGTCCATTTGTGCAACAAGTTCTTGCACAGTTGGCACTGTCTTCGGATCACTGATCACGTCGACGCCTTGATCGGTATTGGTTGCCGACTCGAGGACGCCTGGCAGTGTTGGCTGCAAACGCTCTTCGCGAGTGTAGATACCCAACTCTGCACGCTCTTCGACCGATAGATACTCGACAGCCAAACGACGGAAGAGATAGTCGATGATCGACGATGCCATGCGAATGTCTGAATCATCAGTCATACCTGCTGGCTCGAAGCGTGTGTTGATGAATGCTTCGATGAATGCTCGCAATGGAACGCCGTACTGCAATCCGTACGAGACGCTCTTTGCAAACGAGTCCATGATGCCGGCCAATGTGCTGCCCTGCTTTGACACAGTAAGGAACACTTCGCCTGGACGACCATCGACGTATTCGCCGATGGTTGCAAAACCCTTGCAATCAGCAACACGGAACTCGAAGGTGCGACCACGGCGTGAGCGTGGCAACTTCTGTCGAATTGGTTGGTGCACGATCTTTTCGACAATGCGCTCAACCGTGTTGGTCATCTGGCCTGCAGCAGCTGCGGCATCGGCCGTTCCCTTTTCTCCGTCTTTCTTGGCGGTGGAAAGTGGCTGACCAACCTTGCAGTTGTCACGGTAGATAGCAACGGCCTTAATGCCGAGCTCCCACGACAACATGTGCAATGCCTCAATTTCTTCGACAGTTGCCTCTTCTGGCATGTTGACCGTCTTTGAGATAGCACCCGACAAGAACGGCTGAGCCGCACCCATCATGCGCACGTGACCTTCGTAGTGAATGGTGTTGTCACCCATCGAGCAAGCAAACACTGGCAAGTGCTCGGCCTTCAAGTCTGGTGAACCAACAATGGTCTTGTTGACATCGATGTACTGAATGATGCGATCAACAACTGGGCCTTCGTAGCCAAGATTGGTGAGCGCACGTGGCACTGTTTGGTTAACGATCGACATATTGCCACCGCCAACCAATTTCTTGTACTTAACGAGGCCCAAGTCTGGCTCAATACCAGTTGTGTCACAGTCCATCATCAAACCAATGGTGCCGGTTGGTGCAAGTACTGTTGCTTGACTGTTGCGCACGCCGTACTCTTCGCCGTCACGAACAGCTGATTCCCATGCGTGAGTTGCAGCAGCAACGAGGTCTTGTTGCACCACATCAATGTTGTCAATTTCGTTGTTGGCATCGCGGTGCATGCGCAACACGTTGAGCATGTAGCGCTCGTTAGCTGCAAAGCCCGAGAAAGGCCCCATGCGGCTCGCAATGCGAGCGCTTGTTGCGTATGCGTGGCCAGTCATCATTGATGTCAGAGCAGCAGCCCACGCACGACCACCTGTCGAGTCGTATGGCATACCAAGAGCCATCAACAATGCACCGATGTTTGCGTATCCGAGGCCCAACTGACGGAAAATCAGGCTGTTCTCACCAATCTTTTCCGTTGGGTAGTCGGCGTTGCCCACCAAGATTTCTTGAGCGGTGAACATCACTTCAATGGTGTGACGGTATGCCTCAACATCGAAAGTGTCGGTGCTGTCTAGGTACTTAAGCAAGTTGATCGATGCCAAGTTGCAAGCCGAGTTGTCGATGTGCATGTATTCGCTGCATGGGTTCGAGCCATTGATGCGACCTGTCGCATGGGCGGTGTGCCACTTGTTGATGGTGGTATCAAATTGCAAACCTGGGTCTGCGCACTCCCACGATGCGGTGGCAATTTGGCGCCACAAGTCGCGAGCCTTGATCGAGCGCACTGGTGCTCCGTCCTTAACAGCCTTATATGTCCAGTCACGATCTTCTTTAACAGCGTGCATGAACTCGTCGGTAACGCGCACCGAGTTGTTTGCATTCTGGTACTGCACCGAGAACGAATCTTTGCCGTCAAGGTCCATGTCGAAGCCGGCATCGCGCAATGCACGAGCCTTTTGCTCTTCGCGAGTCTTGCACCAGATGAACTCTTCAACATCTGGGTGATCAACGTTCAAGATCACCATCTTTGCAGCGCGACGTGTTTTGCCGCCGGACTTGATAGTGCCAGCCGACGAGTCTGCGCCACGCATAAAGCTCACTGGGCCAGATGCTGTGCCACCACCCTTCAGGTGTTCGACACTTGAGCGGATGTTTGACAAGTTGATACCTGCGCCGGAGCCGCCCTTAAAGATGATTCCTTCTTCGCGATACCAGTTGAGAATTCCGTCCATGGTGTCTTCGGTCGAAAGAATGAAACATGCACTTGCTTGCTGTGGCACTCCTGGTACGCCGATGTTGAACCACACTGGCGAGTTAAATGCTGCACGCTGTGTGACCAAAATAAATTTCAGTTCGTTGCGAAATGCTTCGGCTTCATCGGCATCTGCAAAGTATCCACCCTCGATGCCCCAGTCGGCAATGGTGTTTGCTACGCGATCGATGACCTGACGCAGTGAGTGTTCACGCTCTGGTGTACCTGGTGTGCCGCGGAAATACTTTTGCGTAACGATGTTTGTTGCATTGAGTGACCAGCCAACTGGAAACTCGACGCCGAGTTGCTCGAATGCGATTGTTCCGTCTTTCCAGTTGTTGATGCGCGCATCGCGCTTCTCCCAGACCATCTGGTCGTATGGGTGAACACCTTCCGAGGTGAACTTGCGGCCGATTCCAATGGTGAGCCGCTCTGGTGCGATTGACATTTTGACTACTTCTCTCTGTATTTTTAGTACGTAACAACTGGTGAATAAAACGACTCAAAATTCATATTTCTCAATAACTACGGGCTCTGGGCACGCTTGCTATGAGGGCTAACGGACACCAAATCTGGGATCCCTTTCGAGACCACTAGATGTTGTGTCCAAACCGCCCACATTGCAGATTTGCCCACAACTGGTAGGGAATGATTACAGCACTGTAATTACCTCGTGTCAATTACCCCCCAGTAATTTCTGGGGGAAATTTTGCACTTATTTTCCTTACTCCGTAACGGTTTGGCGACTCCTCAAAAAAGACATCAAAAAGAAATATTAAAAAACATCTAGCAACGTCACACCCCCCTTTCACAGGTTCAAAACCTTGCGGTCTCACAGCTGCCGTGTTGCGTTGCGCCATTGCTAGATGCACTTCGAACTGTATGGCAATACCCCTGTGTGGAGGAAGTGGATAACCCTGTGTCTTTCAGGTTTTTACTGGGGATTATGTTGTGGACAGCGTTGTGTACAACCCAGATTATGAGTGGATAACCGCTGCGACTGTTACTGGTATGCCATTTAATACCGAAGTTCCTGACAGCGGATCCATCTCGTCCTCATCTGTCAACACATTGGAGTTGACTCCTGCGCGTTCTGCGGCGATTGTCATCCTCGTTCCGCTCACTCCATGTCCCCATCCGTGCGGGAGGCTCACAACTCGTGGACGGATATCTTGCGTTATCTCCACAACTGCAACGACACTTCCGACGCGACTCGTTATACGAGCGTTGCCACCGTCAACAACACCGGCACGTGTTGCGTCTTCTGGATGTATTTGCAATGTGCAACGTTGCTTGCCCTTCATGAGCACAGAGACGTTGTGCATCCATGAATTGTTTGAACGCAAATGACGACGACCAACGAGCAATAACCCATCTGCATCGACTTCGTGCATTGCTTCTTTCAAACGATCCAAGTCTTCGAGCAACTCTGGTGGAGCGAGCTCGACTTTTCCGCTCGGTGTGCGCAGCACTTCTGGAATACGGGGCTCTAGTGCACCGAAATCGACACCATGAGGTTGGTCGCGCAACGTCTGCAAGTTGATGCCCTTTGGGTTTGCACCAAAGGCCTCGCCGTATGGGCCCGTACGCAACAACGTGTCAAGAATTCTTTCTGGACCACTCAGATTTGTTGCGTCAACAATCTCACGAATCTCTTCCTCGCTACGTCCATGTATTGGAGAGGATTTGTCTTTCAATAAATTGCTCAATAGCGAGCCAAAAACATAATCATCAATTACGGCCGAATCGATATCGGCCCCAGCCCCTTGTGCAATGCCAGCAAGTTTTGCCAAGATCTGCCACTCATCGGGTTGATCGGCTTCGCGCTCAAACACAGCCTCGGAAAAATTGGCAACGTTACGAATTGAAAATGAAGTGAAGACCATGTCGTAATGGCTGCGCTCAAGATGCGACGGCGGCGGCAAAATTACATCTGCATGTCGTGTTGTTTCATTCAAATAGATGTCGACAGAAACCATGAACTCAAGAGACTCAAATGCTTTTTCAAGTTGCTCCCCATTGGGAGTTGACAACAATGGGTTACCCGCCACCGTGACCATGGCTCTGATCTGACCATCACCAGGAGTCAACATTTCTTCAGCCATGACAGAAACCGGGTATTCGCCCATTGCCTCGGGCGATTTGCGCACACGCGAATATCCGTGCCCGATTCGAAAACCCTTGCCCGTGCCCGACTCGCCACGTGTCGTTTGGTTGCCAGCAGCAGGCATCGGAAACATCACTCCGCCCGCCTTATCAAGATTGCCCGTGATCGTGTTGATCACATCAACCAACCACGATGCAGTCGTGCCAAAAGAGACCGTCGTAGTTCCGATTCGACCGTAAACAAGTGCGGTTGGCGCATCGCATAGTTCGCCTGCAATTCGGCGAATCGTTTGTGCATCAATACCAATTGATTGCTCTACAGCTTCTGGCACAAACGGCGCAAGCGCACCAGACAATCGATCAAACCCTGCAATATGCGCGCGCACGTGGTCGCCCACATCGGCTTTGCCGCTCGCAAGGATTGTGTGTGCGATTGCCGCGAGAAATAACGCATCGCCATTTGGTCGAATCGCCAACCACTCATCGGCTGATTCTGCAGTGCGGCTACGACGGGGATCTACAACAACAAGTTTTCCGCCGCGTTCGCGAAGGGTTTCCAGTCGACCAGGAAAATCTGGAGCGGTACACAAACTTCCGTTGGACACATACGGGTCTGCGCCAAGCATCAGCACGTAGTCAGTCCTATCTAGATCGGGAATCGCAATAGAAGCAACCGTGCCGAACATGTATGCAGAAGCAACTTGTTTTGGAAGTTGATCGACAGATGATGCACTGAATCGCTGCTTCGTTCCAAGAGCTTGCATCCACGCACGGTTGTATAACAACGGCGCAAGGTTGTGCGCATTTGGGTTACCAACATATGTGCCCACAGATCCACGACCATGTGTATTGATCACACCCATTAGTCCACGCTCAACTTCTTGCCATGCTTCTTGCCACGAAACTTCTACGTGCACGCCATTGCGCTTAATGAGCGGTTTGCGTAAACGATCTGGGTCTTCGTGCAGTTGCTTGAGTGTGCTGCCCTTCGGACAGATGAATCCATGACTAAACACGTCATCGCGGTCCCCACGTATACGCGAAACTTTTTCGCCTTTAACGGTGATCTCGAGCCCGCAAGTTGCCTCGCAGAGCGGACATGTTCGATAGACAACTCGCTCTTGGTCGACAATTGACATCCCTGTATCGTGCCACACGACGATCGCCCGACCAATAGGCTCAACTGCCGTGCGCCGCATATTTCCCTCACCGGTCGATTCCGTTTCGGTTGCGGATGCATATGGCGTTGCCAGGTCGCGCATTCAAATCAATGCTGACAGTCGGCCAGCAAGCCAGCCAGCAACTCGACCTTCTATTGGCTTGTGTATGGTCATGAGCCTCGATGGATCAACCGTGGTCTCGGGCAATTCGCGCGCCCTGTCCGGAGATGCCGATCGCTCGATACTTATAGGTCTGCGCTCGCTGGCCGACATCATTGTGGTTGGTTCTTCAACAGTTCGAATCGATGACTACGGCCCGCCCTCTCGAAAAGATTTGCGTGTGGGAGTTGTTTCGCGCACCGGAAACATCGATTTAACGACCCCTCTCTTCACCAGTGGCGCAGGATTTCTGATCATTCCCGAAGACGCCCCAGAGCCTTCTAACCCCGCAGTCACCTGCATTCGCGCCGGCCGCGGCTCGGTAGATTTTGCTGCTGCGATGTGTCAGCTCGATGGCACTTTTATTCAACTCGAGGGCGGACCCGGTCTCAACGCTTCAATGGCGAAAGCCGATCTGATCGATGAAATAAACCTCACCATCAGCCCAAACATTGCAGCAAATCATGAACCTCGCCTACTTAGCGAAGCATCACCAATCTTGAAACGATTTACGTTGTCGCATATTCTCGAAGAAGAAGGTTTTTTGTTTTTGCGCTATACGCGAAACAAAAACTAAGCGCGTGCAGAACTTGCGTGCTTTTCGAGTAATGCAAGTTCACGTTTGAAGTCTGCAGCATCGTCAAAGTTTTTATAGACGCTTGCAAAACGCATATAAGCAACTTCGTCAATCAAGCGCAATTGCTCGAGCACTGCGTGACCAACCTGATTGCTTGTCACGTCTCCACCTTCAAGGCGCAGTGCATCCTCAATCCGCTCGGCAATCTCCATAATCATCTCATCGCTGACTGGCCGACCCTTTACAGCGGCCTGGATGCCAGACATCATTTTGAGTCGGTCAAAAGGCTGTTTGCCACCGCCGCGCTTCACCACGTTGAGCGCCACTTCTTCAAGTCGCTCATAGGTAGTAAATCGATATCCGCATTGAGTGCAACTACGACGACGACGAATTGCGCCCCCTTCTTCAGAGAGACGCGAATCGATCACCTTGGTGTCGTCAAACGAACAACTTGGACAATGCACTTCTGGCACATTACACCAAATTCATCAATGAAAATTGAGTTTTTTGTAAATTATGGAATTCGAACGAGCTGACCGGCAACGATTGCATCTCCATTGATGCGCACAAGTTGATCGACAAGATCTGAAATATTTGCTTGAGGCGCGACCCTTTGCGCAATCGCCCACAATGTGTCGCCTGGTTGTGCAACAACTGTGCGAGGCGCAATCGACTGACCCGCTACAGCTTGATCGGCTTGAGCAGTTGTACCAGTTGCGCCAATCACACCCGCGATTACGACGCCAAGCGCGAGCATTGCTGCAACCAACACCACAAGCCGACGCCGCTGATACGTGGCAACCGAAGTGGAATTGGTCGCGGTAGTGGCCAATGATGGGTGCTGGGCAGATCGTCGAGCTGCCGGGCGGCTGGCTGGACTAGTGCCTGGGCGGCTGGCTGGGCGGTAAGCGCCAACTGGGGTTGGGTCAAGCTCGGGAACGAGGTACAAGTGGCGCGCAGGGCGAACATGCTGACGGGTCGTTGTTTGACGGGGTGTTGTTTGGCGAGTTGTAGTTTGGTGGTTCAGTGCTAGTGCCATGATTAAGTCCTTTGTGTATATGGGTTTTGGGGGTGTTTAATCTCGTACAAACCACTCTAGCGAACGGGTGTTCGGGAGTTGTGGATCTTACGAACATTTGTTCGCCGAACAGGTGTTTGACTCGGAGGGCGAACACCCGTACGATGGAGTCATGACTTCCCTCCCCGTAAGCGCCCACACCCAGCTCACAAGCCGCCAGCGCGGCATCCTCGACTTCATCGAAAAGAACATGCGTGAGCGTGGCTACCCGCCATCAGTACGCGAGATCGGCGAAGCAGTTGGCCTCAGTTCTTCTGCCACCGTTCACAACCACCTCGGCACACTGCAAAAACTCGGCTATCTGCATCGCGACCCAACAAAGCCACGCGCAATTGAAGTTCGTTACGAAGCATCCAGTGGCGTTGCGATGGAGAGGCGCCCAGTGAAGCACGTTCCACTCGTTGGTGATGTTGCTGCAGGTGTCAACGTGCTTGCACAAGAAAATGTTGAAGAACTCGTTCCCCTACCAATGGACTTCACTGGTGACGGCGAATTGTTCATGTTGCGAGTTCGCGGCAACTCAATGATCGACGCAGGCATTTTGGACGGCGACTTTGTTGTATGTCGTCAGCAAACAACAGCCGACAACGGCGACATCGTGGTTGCGGGTATTCCCGGCGACGAAGCCACCATCAAAACATTCTCGAAGAGCGGCAATACCATCACGCTTACGCCATCCAATTCTTCTATGAAGCCGATGAAGTTTGAGACCGATGAAGTCTCTGTATACGGCAAGCTCGTCACCGTGCTCCGCCGCTTATAAGCCATTTTCTTTGCCAAGAGTCAATTGGGCACCCTAAATGGGACACGTTCAAAACCGCAATTCCAATTGTCCCAATTCGGTTATTGTCGAATCATGATCAACAACCCAATGTTAATTAGTCACGGGACTTTACGTTCTACCGATTTTTCACAGCGACTCAGAATTACCAAGGAGGCGGGATACAACGCCATCGGGCTCAACGCAGGTTCGATTTCAAACCGTGGTGGCGAGTATCAGCGAATCCGACAATCGGGCACCACAGACAGTGAAATCTTGCACCAGCTACAACAGTCCGGCATTCAAATAGGCGAACTAGAAGCCCTTGTCATAGGCAACGATGAACAGGCCCAATTATTTTTGCAATTAGCAAAGACTTTCAGCGTCTCTGTCATCCAGACGATTGGCTTGTTTCAAGTTGGGAAGGCAAGCAACCCATTAGACATTGATTCAACGGTTACATGGCTCCAAAAATTCTCAAAAGAACTCAGACCGATAGGAACACGAATTGCACTTGAATTCATTCCTACTACTCCAATTCCGGATGTTGACACCGCACAAATGATCGTTGACCGCGTATCTCAACCAAATGTTGGCATTTGCGTTGATCTATGGCATATTGAGCGTGGTTTAGGGATGTCGGAATTAGAAAAAGTTCGTTGGGAACATGTCTTCAACGTTCAGATTTCCGACGGATCTCTTGTTCCAGAGGAACCAGATTACATCCGCGACTGCATAATAAACAGAAGATGCTTAGCTGAAGGCCAATTTCGCGTGGAGAAATTCATTGAATATTTCACGAAACTACCGAGCACTACCCCAATAGGCATAGAGGTCCTCAGCAATTCGCTGGACGCGCTCACTATCGATGAAAAAATCTCTTCCCTTATTCGGTCCCGGGTAATTGCTCAGTCAAGTCACTATTCTTCTTAGAAACCAGCGACACCGCAACGAGAGAAGATATCACGATGAATCCTCCAACGATCTGTGTGATCGAGAGGACTTCGTTGAAGACAATCCAAGCTGCAGCAGCAGAAACAACCGGCATTGCCAACATGAAGAGCGACGCCACTACAGCCTCTAAACGTTGCTGGGCCCAAGTTAATAAACCATGCGCCACAACACTAAATGCAGCAAGACTAAAGATCATTGTCCAATTAAATAATCCACTCACAGACATCGACTGACGAATGAGAACTCCAAATACAACCGAAAACAGACATGCCCAGGACATCACTGGTGCAAGAAATGCCCACAACATGACACCTTCATCACGGCGGCGCTTAACAATTAGAAAATAACCCGCCCACGTGATGCAATTAATCGCGGCTAGACCATCACCAATGAGTGATCCGCTTTCAATAGTCGAGCCACCAAAGACCACGATTATCGCTCCGCCGAGAGCAACAAAAGCAAGTACAACTCGACGCAATTCAAGTCTCTCCTTAAATAGAAAAGGTGCCGAAAACATAATAATTATTGGTGCCAGTTGGCTAATAATCATGGCATTTGCAATTGATGTTCTTTGAAATGCCGCATACCCACTTGACGTGGATAGAAAAAACATGAAGCCAGGCAACATTGCCTGCTTCACAACTTTCTTATTAATCCTGGAGCCCTCTTTAAAAAAGAATAGAAGCGCAATAGGAACTGCAAAAGCCATTCGATACGCAAGCACTGCGGAAGACGTCGCGTCTGCAGCTTTCACAAAAACTGGCGTGATGCCCCACAACAAAACGGCTAGATTCACCGCAAGAACCGACAATGTGTAATCGCTTCGTGGCTTCAAGCAATCGCCTAACGTTCGCTACAGGAATAGATACCTATCTACCGCTTTCATTCGGTTAACGGCGAAACTCTAGCATTACCCAATGTTTGACTGGCCAATCAATGCGAAGTGACCACAAGAGGTACCGCACTACTTGAAATTTGAACAAAGTTCTCTTTTGATTAAAGTGCTGCGTACAAAGCGCTTTGCAACAGAATGAATAAATCGAAAGCGGCTAACTAAAAAGATTTTTAGCTATCACCATTCGTTGTATCTGATTGGTTCCTTCATAAATCTGGGTAATCTTCGCGTCTCTAAAAAATCTCTCAACGGGAAAATCATTGGTGTAGCCATAACCACCAAGTAGCTGAATACAGTCGGTTGTTACCCGCATTGCTACATCCGATGCAAATGATTTTGCCATGGCACCAAGTTTGCTCAGATCTCCATCTGGATCCCCAGCATCAACTGTCGCACATGCCCGATAAACCAAGGTGCGCGCAGCCTCAATCTGAGTTGCGGCGTCCGCAACCATCCATTGCAAGCCCTGACGTTCAGCGAGTGGTTTACCGAAAGTTGTACGGTTTTTCATGTAGTTAATAGCGAAGTCAACTGCTCCTTGCGCAATCCCTACCGCTTGAGCACCAATCGTTGGGCGGCTTCTGTCAAGAGTGTGCATTGCAATTGAGAATCCTTGACCCACTTCGCCAATGCGATTCGAATCTGGAACTCTGAGATCATTGAACCGAATTGATCCAGTCGGTGAGGATTTAATTCCTAATTTCGTCTCCAATTTCTCCACTTCAACTCCGAAACCAGCTTCGAGGAGAAACACAGTGATGCCACTGTGTCGATCGTCTGATGTTCTTGCAAAAACGGTATAAAGATCGCTGACACCCGCATTGGTAATCCATGACTTCGTACCATTTATCACCCATTCGTCACCATCCTTGCGGGCGTGTGTGGTCATTGCTGCAACATCACTACCAGCGTCGGCTTCAGACAAGCCATAAGAAATTTGAGAATCACCCGAACAAATCTTTGGTAAGTATTTAACTTTTAGTTCCTCAGAACCAAAATTCAGTAATGGAAGTGCACCAAGTTTGGAAATCATAAACATCAAACTCGTACTTGCACATACGCGGGCGAGCTCCTCGGCAACAACAGCCTGCGTCACCAATGATGCCCCTGTGCCGCCGTACTCGACAGGAAAACTCAATGCAGTCAATTCAATCGATTTCAAGAACTCAAATGCTTCCCAACCAAACTCACCTTTACGATCCGAATCGGCTGCAAGTGGCGCGATCTTTTGTTCGGCGAACTTACGAATCACCCCTCGAAACGTGTCCTGATCTTCGTCTAAAGCGAACATTCTTGTATTCATTTAATTAACTCCTTGCGTAGTCATAGAAACCTCGACTCGATTTACGGCCCAGCAAACCAGCCTCGACCATTCGACACAGTAGAGGTGGAGGAGAAAACAGTTGCTCTTTGAATTCGGCGTACAGACTCTCGGCAACAGCTGCCGTAGTGTCCAGACCTATCAAATCCGCAAGACGCAAAGGACCCATTGGATGGGCGCATCCTTCCACCATTCCGTTATCAATGTCCTCCGCAGACGCATAGCCCGACTCGAGCATCCGAATTGCAGAGAGTATGTAGGGCACGAGAAGCGAGTTGACAATAAAACCCGCTCTGTCTTTGGCGAGAATTACCCGTTTGTTCAAAATATTTTCCGCAAACGCTCTTGTGGAGGAAACAGTCTCTTCCGAGGTAAGCAACGAAGGCACTACCTCCACTAGACGAAGCACTGTCACCGGATTAAAAAAATGCATGCCAACCACATGAGATGGACGGTTGGTCGCTATTCCCAACTTCATAACAGGAATGGACGAAGTATTGGTCGCAAATATGGCATTTTCATTTACAACATGCTGATCAAGCGCCTTGAATATGCTCGTCTTCAAATCCTGGTCCTCAATAGCAGCTTCAACCACAAGCTCGCGATCGGCAAGATCAGCGAAGTCGGTTGTGAAAGAAAGATTTTGGAGCGCAATCCCCCGAGCCTCCTCGGAAAGTTTGCCGGAATGCGTTGCCCTATCTAAAGAAGCAACAATTCTCTTTTGCCCTCTTTCAACTGCGCCTGCGTCTATCTCGCGAACCAGCACATTCACACCTGAACGTGCGCAAACCTCGGCGATACCAGAGCCCATCAACCCGCAACCAACGACTCCAACTTTTCTAATCTCACTCAGCACCATTTACTTCTCCTTAACTTCTCGCTTGGCAATTCGCCTAAAAACACAACCTGTCTCATCAGCCTCATTTGGACTTTTTATGTCGATGCACATCAAATTTCCTGATTGGTACCATCAAGATCACACCTAGATTACCCTAGAACTCAATGTCGAACAGCCCATGCTGTCCAATTCGTTGTCAGCAAATAAATAAAGATCTCACAGGTAATTTCAGTCACATAAGATGTCACTTACCGACTGGTACGTAGTCAACTGAGAAGCACTGACTCCGAAGCATCCGTCTTGACTCACGAAAGTCTTGCAAACTCCGTTACGACAATTGAGCGATTAATGACTGATTTGGCGAAACGATCTCGCCTGATTTTATGCGTTTTATAGAGATGAAATGCTAGATTCATATGTGTTTAAAGGGCGACTATGAACAGATGCCAACAAAATTGATTGAGGAGAGCATGACAAGCAACCGGGAGATTTGGGAAAAGGCATTCGGGACAGCGCCAATACGAGATACTGAGTTTTCGACAATGTCAGGAATCCCAATTGATCCTGTTTATGGGCTAGAAAACAGCGAGTACCCAGGACAGTACCCCTACACCCGGGGACCTCATGCTTCAATGTACCGATCACGGCTTTGGACAATGAGAATGTTCGCTGGTTTCGGCACAGCAGATGACACGAATCATCGATTCAAAGAAATAATCAAATCAGGTGGAGATGGGCTATCAACAGCCTTCGACATGCCAACGTTGCTCGGGCTTGATTCCAATGACCCGATGTCAGACGGCGAAGTTGGTCGATGTGGAGTTGCTATTGACAGTTTGGCGGACATGCAAGATCTTTACGCCGACATTGATCTCTCTCAAATCACCACTTCGATGACCATCAACTCACCAGCCGCAGTGATATTCGCGATGTTCGTAGCACAGGCCGAAAATCGCGGAATCAATCGTCGTGACCTTGGTGGAACGTTACAGAACGACATTCTTAAGGAATACCAGGCGCAAAAGGAATTCATCTTCCCTCCACGTCAGGCAATGCGATTAGTTCGAGACACTATTGCGTTTTCAACAAAGGAAATGCCGCGCTGGAATTCTATTTCTATATCTGGCTACCACATTCGAGAAGCAGGTTCAACGGCCGTTGAGGAACTTGCGTTCACACTGGCAAATGGTTTCGCTTACGTAGAACTTGGCCTACAAGCTGGTCTTACTGTTGACGAGTTTGTGCCGAGACTTTCATTTTTCTTTAATGCTCACATAGATTTTTTTGAAGAGATCGCAAAATACCGAGCTGCGCGACGAGTTTGGGCGAAGTGGATGCGTAACCGTTACGGTGCCAAATCGGAGCGTTCACTGCAGTTGAGGTTTCACACTCAAACAGCAGGAGTGTCACTGACAGCTCAACAGCCAGAGAACAACATTGTTCGCACCGCAATTGAAGCACTTGCCGGAGTATTGGGTGGCACTCAGAGTCTGCACACCAACTCAATGGATGAGGCACTTGCCTTACCAACCGAGAAAGCAGTGAGAATTGCATTGCGAACGCAACAAATTATTGCTCACGAAACGAACGTGACCCATGTAGCCGACCCTCTTGGCGGATCATGGTACGTAGAACAGCTGACTGACGAAATAGAGAAACAGGCCGAAATCATCTTTGCGGAGATCGATGCAATGGGTTCTGGATCGATGTTGGAAGGCGTGATTACTGGAATTGAAGACAACTACTTCCAGCGAAGAATTGCCGATTCGGCTTATGACCTCGAGGTCAAGTTCGGACGCGGTACACGAACAGTGGTTGGAGTGAATAAATTTATGGAAGGAAGCGATGACGATTCGCTGGATCTCCTAGAAATAACTGGCGCAGACGAGGATCGGCAGCTGAAGCGACTCAATCAAGTTCGTGCTGACCGTGACCAAAACAAAGTTGACACTGCACTTTCAAAATTGGCCCAAGAGGCTGCAGATGATGCAGTCAACTTGATGCCGACCTTGATCGAATGCGTATCAACGTATGCAACACTTGGCGAAATTATGTCCACGCTCCTAGCAGTGTTCGGACGTCATACCGAAGTTCCAACTATTTAATGAAACTTTTCAACGGTCAATTAATCCTTAACACTACTTTTAATCAATAGAAAGGTTGCCGACGTGACACACAGAGTCTTAGTTGCCAAAGTCGGTCTGGACGGCCATGATCGAGGCATAAAAGTTGTTGCGCGAATTCTTCGCGATGCCGGTTTTGAAGTTGTGTACTCTGGGCTTTTTCAGACTCCAGAGATGGTTGCTGCAGTGGCAGTTGACGAAGATGTGGACGTCGTTGGACTGTCCATGCTCTCTGGTGCACACATGGCGCTCGCTCCCAAGGTTGTTCAAAAACTGCGCGAACGCGGATCCACTATTCCAGTTGTGGTTGGCGGAATCATCCCCAAGAGAGATGTAGAAAAACTTCGAGAAGCCGGAATTGCTGACGTACTTACGCCTGGCGCTCGACCAGAAGAGGTCGTTAACGTAATTCGACTTGCAGCTTCAAGATCAATTACATCTTAAAAAGTTGATGCATCAAGCTTGAACTCAGCGTTTTATGCTGTCAGTTTGTTGACAACCTGATCAATAACGCTATTTGCATATTGTTGCAAAATCTCGTCGGACTTCGATGAAACGGGATGAGGAACAATGCAACCCAAGTACCCAGAAGCCCCAATGGTCGGAGCAAATGCAGCGACTATGGGAACGAATGGTTCAGTAATTATTAGAGCAGTTGGTATTCCAAGTGCTTCAAGTTGTACTGCGTCGTGCAAACTGCACGCCGTGCAAGCGCCTCAATCCCCTAGGCCAGAAATGACCATGTGCGAACGAACTGCAAGCATCTGCGCCTCATCTGCATCTATTGGTTTTGCCGCACTTGGCTTACTAAAAATGAAGATATCAATTTCGGGAAATTTCAATTTGACACCTTCGCCAATCATGCTCAGAAGCTTTTTGGCATTCGGTTTCCCATTTTCAATCAATGTCAGTTTGATTTTGTCGCTACTGACGTAGGAATTTCGTTTAGCAAGTGCCAATTGAGGAACCAATACAGCATCAAACATGGGATCAAGGACTTGAATTTTCATAAAACCTAGCCATTCCTCTGTGGGATCGCGCAAGCGTCGTCACAGAATAGATCCGCCATATTTCCCCCAATAGAAACTTTGCGGGTAACAGCGCGGGAGTGAATCTTTGGAGCCCAACTTGGAATATATGCTGACCAACCAGCACCAGCACCACCTGCTGTAACAATGTAAATATCTTCTGGGCCTGGAACAGTTGCAAACTTGCCGTCAGCGCCTACGCCCTTATCGTGTTGCGAACCGTGTTCCAGCAAAATTCCTGCATCACTCAATTCCTTTGGAGAAACACGACTATGTTCGGCAAGATACTCGCGAACACGATCCCTCGACCAACGCCCGTCAATCAAAACGCTTGAATGTTCCGGGCCCAAAATGAGGATGACTTCAGCTCCCTTGCCGACCGAAAAGGTGCTCGGACAGCGCATCGCCGTAGCGAAGGTATTGAGTATCCCTACTGGATCTGGGTTGAGATGATTTGCCACTTGGCGTGGACCCTCTGAGGCAAACACAGTTACCGTTGTGTCTTCCACGGAATATCCAAGTTCCGTTCGGAGCGGCGACCAAAATTCTTCGGGATCGTTTTCCGCAAAACACATTGAGATTTTTCCTGGGTGACCAATCGACGAACCGTCCATATCGCCTGTTCGTGCACCGAACACATTCGCTGCTACCAGACGTAGAGCACGACCAATGGTGAGATTCGCCCTGTTTCCCGCGCCCAACACGTTGTGCTTCGAGCGCATTCCGATCTCGCTAGCCATAGGACCCGAAACGAGCACACACGTTGCGGCTCCACCAGTACTAGTCAATGCTGTGTGGGCGTTATAAGCCGGATCCAACATTGCAGAAAGCGCTGCAACCACAATTGGGAAATACTCTGGTTTGCAGCCCGCCATTACCGCATTAATTGCGGCCTTCTCGGCAGTTAATTGACGTGATCTCTCTGCAACTTCACCCAATACAACTGACGACTCAAGCTGTACCGCGTCCAACATTTTATTAACTTTGTCGACAGTTGGTGCAACAACAGGAAGTCCATCAGTCCAGTTACGAGAAAAAAAGTACTCGTCTGTATCTTCGTCGATAGTAATTAATTCAGTCATGCCACCACGCCCCCAATTTCTAACAGCCCCAATTTTTAACAGCCCCAACTTGTACCATATCCTACACTTGCATATCTAGCAAGAATAAATCGAGTAGCTCACCGAAAAAGAAATGAAAGCGCAAAATGACAATCAACAAACTTGAATTGACAGAACAGGCCGTTGAGTCAATTCCCAACGGTGCCGTTATCGGACTTGGTGGACTGTCAATGAACTCTGCCCCGATGGCGATCGTTCGAGAGATAATTCGTCAAAAAAAACGTGACCTCACCGTCATCGGGATCGTTGCTGGCATGCCAATTGACTGGCTTATTGCCGGAGGTTGTGTTTCTAAGATAATTACCGGCTTGGTCAGCTTTGAAGGATTCGGGCTTGCTCCAAATTTTAGAAGAGCCGCGGAAAATCGTACTGTCCAGATTGAGGAATACAGCGAGCATCTCCTCATCTGCCGACTGCAAGCGCAAGCGCAAAACCTGCCGTTTATCCCGACTCGCGCTGGAATAGGTTCAGATGTGCTCAAGCTCCACAGTTCCACGA
>JBIHZV010000125.1:0-3061 GCA_044240275.1 Ilumatobacteraceae bacterium
ACCTAGTGGCAAATCGCGGACCAAAGCATGTGGTGGTAGACGGGTCGAATTTGGCGACCGAGGGCCGCACATCGCCCAGCCTTAAGCAGTTGCACGAAGCCGTGCTTTCGTTTATGAACGAATACCCTGACACCAAAGTGACGGTGGTTGTGGATGCGACGTTTGGTCATCGCATCGACAAGCGTGAGGTTGCCGAATTTAATGATGCGATCGACAACAATGAACTGGTTTCTCCACCTGCTGGAGCTGTTGGGCGTGGCGACGGGTTTGTGCTCACCATTGCTAAAAAAATTGGAGCGACGGTTGTATCCAATGACAGTTATCAAGAATTCCACCAAGATCACCCGTGGCTGTTTGATGGTGGTCGATTAATGGGTGGCAAACCGGTGCCACTCGTTGGTTGGGTGTTTATTGATCGCCTGCCAGTTCGCCCGTCGGCTGCAAAGTCTGTCAAGAAAGCAAGCCGTGAAGCCAACAGGCCGATGCCGATTCCGCGTACACCGCCACCAAACATCAAGCTTGCTGCCAAAACGAAAGCCGCTACTACGTCTTCTGCTGCGTCTTCTGGTACTACGGCTGCCGCAACTGCATCAACTTCTACACAAGCGTCAAATGCACGCACCAAGCCAACGACTGCAGTGAACGAACTCACACCATTTTTGGAGTTTGTCGAAAAATACAAAATTGGAAGCAAAGTAAAAGGAACAGTTGAGACCTACTCTGCACACGGTGTATACGTGCGCATTGGCAATGTGCTCGGCTATCTGCCACTTCGATTGATGTCCAACCCGCCACCTCGCAGCGCGCGCGAGTTCGTCAAGATCGGTCAACAGGTTTCACTCGTCGTGTCGAGCTTTACTGCTTCACGGCGCAGCATCGATGTGGGCATTGTTGGTCCAGTCACGGCCGTCAGAAAAGCAGTCCCTGTCAAGAAGTCAAAGAAACGCCCAGCTGCCGTGCAAACACGTCCCGCTGTCGTGCAAACACGCAAAGCCCCCGCCAAGAAAAAATAAGAGTCGCGTAGTAGTTTGTTGCAGTGCTAATCGCTACATGGAATGTCAATTCGCTAAAGGCCAGGCTGCCTCGCGTACAGCAGTGGATCTTAGAAAACAAACCGGATGTTTTGTGCATTCAAGAAACCAAGATGAAGGATGCGGTTTTCCCATCGCTCGTGTTTCATGAAATGGGTTACGAGTCCGCACATTTTGGTCAGGGTCAATGGAACGGTGTAGCTATTTTGTCAAAAGTTGGTCTCGACAATGTGATCAACAACTTTGCAGTTGGCGAACCAGATGGCGAAGCACGAATCATTAGTGCCGTATGCGGTGGCATCACCGTTGTATGTGTTTATGTGCCCAATGGTCGAGAGCTCGAGCATGATCACTATCAATACAAGCTGCGCTGGATGAAGCAACTGAAACAGCACGTGGTCAAAATCGCCAAACCGACAGGCGATGTGATCGTGACAGGAGACTTCAACATCGCTCCCGACGACATAGATGTGTGGGATCCCGCTGCACTTGTCGGCTCGACGCATGTAAGCGCACCTGAACGCGAAGTTTTGAATGATCTCTGTGCATGGGGATTAACCGATATCTATCGCGATCAACATCCTGAACCAAAGTTGTTTTCATGGTGGGATTATCGCGATGGCGGGTTTCATAAAAATCATGGAATGCGGATTGATTTGTTGTTAGTCAGCGAGTCGGTTGCCAAGCGCACCAAAATGACCGTGGTCGACCGCAATGCTCGTAAAGGCGAAAAGCCAAGTGATCACGCTCCTGTCGTGATGGAGTTGTAAACCAGCAGTCATGTCAAACAACGAACCCAATGATGCATCTAACCCGTTCAATAGCTTTGTGGGTTTTCATGTCCGTCAAACGCCAATGACAGCTGAAGAACATGTACGTGCCGAACGAGCACAAGTGATTCGCAACGAAATTGAAGAGCTCGTTTCTGTATCTGGCACAAGTTTTCTTGACCGCAGCCCAGTTATCGGTGCGATAAACCCGCTTGCGATGCCAATGACAATCACAACTTCAACCGACGCAAATGGTCGCGTCAATGTCATTGGTCGTGTCACATTTAGTTCGGCCTATGAGGGGCCGCCAGGGTGTGTGCACGGCGGGGTCATTGCCGCCTATTTTGACGAAGTGTGTGGTGTTGCTCAGGCGATCACAGGCAATCCGGGTATGACCGTCAACCTGGCCATCGACTACCGCGCACCAACGCCACTCCGTAAGCCACTCGAGTTTCGCGCACATGTTGTGTCAACCGAAAAGCGCAAGATCATCACCGCTGCATCGCTGTATCACGGTGAGACATTGTGCGCGGAGGCAATTGGAATCTTTGTGTCAATGCGACCAGAGGTTTTTAAGCGTCTGACTCAGATGCGCGACGCGTGACGCTCAAAAAGCGGTAGCACTGCTGGCGCAATGCGTTGGGCCATACTTTTTCCCATCACGGCAGCCAAGTCGTCAATAGTCATCTCGCGGCCTAATGGTTGCGCGTTTGCCAGCATCTTGAGTTCTTCGTCACTGCAGATGCCGGTTGGTTGTTGAAACAATGATCGCGCGAGATGTCGGCGCCAGGTAGTGAGGTCGTCTAATAAATCTGGATCATTAGAGGCCCGACGAGCAATGCGTGAGAAGGCTGGCATTGGCACAACGGGCATGTCAAGTGATGTCGGCATGTCTTGCAAGAGAGGACTAAGGCCGGCATTGCGGGTGTTTCGCTTGCGTGCATACGTAACAAACAGTTGGTGGGCGGCACGTGTGATTGCGACATAAGCGAGTCGCACTTCTTCGCGTTTTTGATCGGTCGACGTTGCTGAGCTGTGTGGCAGGAGGCCAACTTCGGCACCAGCGATGACAACGCAGTCCCACTCGCGGCCCTTGGCGCCGTGCATCGAGAGCATGTCGACGCCAGCCGTTGGGTGAGGAGTGGTGGCATTTGCTGCAACCCATGCGCTGAATGCACGGCCATCAACAGTTCCGACTGTGTCTTGCTGCACAAACTGTCGCACCATTTCGGCAACGGTGCGTTCTGCTTCGTCAATCGA
>JBIHZV010000109.1:0-3061 GCA_044240275.1 Ilumatobacteraceae bacterium
AGCACCACAATGCCAACGAGTGAAAAATAAAGACGACGTGCCATAAATAGTTAAACCGCAAACGACTGAGCGGTGCCGACCTACTTCTTGTCGTTCTTGTCGGATGAAGACTCATCGTTCGAGCTTGGAGTGGATACCTTTGTCGCGATGGCGCTGCGAGCGACGCGAATCTCTACCTTCTCTGCAATGTCTAGCCAGACATAACCATCTTCAATTGCAGAAATGAAACCGTAGATGCCCGAAGCCAGAACGACTTCGTCACCCTCTTGGAGCGCACTTTGCAAATTGCGCGTTTCTTTCTGGCGCTTGCGCTGTGGGCGAAGCAATAGGAAGTACATAGCGCCAAAAATAAGAACCAGCGGGAGGATCGACAAGATGCCTCCGCCTGATTTGGGTTCGGCTGTTGCGGCGCCAATTGTGGCAAAAAGAGTTGTGAACATAAGTCGTAACTCTAGCGCTCCACCGAGCTAAGCCGCAGTGCCCCAGACAGCCAAAATATCTTGCCGTAATGCTTCAAAACGCCCAGCAATAATTGCATTTCGCATTTGATCCATCAGTGAGAGCGTCCATGCGATGTTGTGAATCGACACCAAACGCGATGCCGTAGGTTCTCCCACTTGAAAGAGATGCCTTATATAACCGCGCGTATGGCGAGAACACACAGAGCACGAACAAGTCGAATCGATTGGTTCATTACTCAAAGTGAACTCTGACCGCTTCAAATTGACACGACCTTGTGATGTAAGTGCCGTTCCGTGCCGACCAAGCCGAGTTTGCAGAACGCAATCAAACTGATCGACACCAAGATGAACTGCCTCAACGAGAGATGCAGGATCCCCCACGCCCATCAAGTAGCGCGGTCGATCAAGAGGAAGATGCACGAGCGCTGCTTCAAGTGCAGGAAGCATTTCCTCGCGCGACTCGCCTACCGATAACCCTCCAATGCCATATCCGTCAAAATTGAGTTCTGCAGTTCGCGCAGCGCTCTCCGCTCGCAAATTGACATCGACTCCACCTTGCACAATCCCAAAAAGCGATTGATCAGTGCGTGTGTGTGACAAGACAGCGCGCTTCGCCCACGATGACGTGCGCTCGAGCGCAAGTCGGACTACATGAGTTGGAGACGGAAGCGGCGGACAGACATCGAGAACCATCTGTATGTCGGCTCCCAACAACTGCTGCGTGTGCACAGCCGACTCAGGCGTGTAGCGATGTCGCGATCCGTCGTATGTCGACTTAAATGTGACACCGTCATCATCGACATCGGGATTGAGTGAGAACACTTGAAACCCGCCCGAGTCAGTCAGCGTCAAACCTTTCCATCCTGCAAATGCACCAAGACCACCCATTGCGCTGACAGTCTCTGCCCCTGGTCGCAACATCAAGTGATAGGTGTTACCCAGCACTATCTGTGCGCCTAAGTCTTCGTAGTCAGCAGCGCTCAAATATTTAATTGCACCGCGTGTACCCACCGGCATGAAACATGGTGTGGTGTACGAACCTCTGTGGGTTACGGCAGTTCCCGCACGTGCATTGCCGTCAACAGCATCTGTGGTGAACCGAACAGGAAACATTGTCTACACGGTAGTGGCACACATTAGCCAGCAAGTAGCTAATTGGTGCGGCGGGCAAGCAGCATTGCATCGCCGAATGAAAGCATCCGATATTCGCGAGCAATTGCCTCTTCGTAGAGTTCGCGCCACCGAGTGCCAACAAAAGACTGAATCATCAGGAGCAGTGTTGTGCGAGGCATGTGGAAATTGGTCATCATCATGTCAACCACTTTCCACTCGAAGCCCGGCGTAATGAACAGATTGGTTCGGCCTTCCAATTGTGAAAACTTTGCCGCGCTTTCTAAAGCACGTGTTGCCGTTGTGCCAATAGCGATCACTCTCGCACCATTTGAGCGAGCTTCATTACAAGCGGTCATTGTTGGTTGCGGAACTCGATATGACTCGGTGTGAATGAGATGTTCGAGTGGGTTATCAACAGAAATCGGCTTGAACGTGTCGAGACCAACAACCAACTCCACCTCGCAGATAGATGCACCGACATCACGAATACGCTGCAAAAGTTCTGGCGTGAAGTGCAAACCTGCAGTTGGTGCTGCTGCAGACTTTTGGTCGTGTGCAAACACCGTTTGATAGCGCTCTGCATCTGTAAGCACTTGGGTGATGTACGGCGGCAATGGCATGCTGCCGTACTTCGCAAGCGAACCTTGAGCATCGCTTCCAATCAATCGAACCAAAAAAGTGTCGCCGGCATCAGTGCGCTCTCCAACTTGCAAAAATTCTGCGTCGTCCGAAGAAAATAGAATTTCACCGACCTTCAACTTGCCGCCCGGTCGCAACAACGATTCCCATGTCGTTGTACCCGCATCTTTCTCTTCCAGCAGCAATGCTTCAACGACACCACCACTTGCACGATGCAAGATCACACGGGCGGGCATTACCCGCGTGTGGTTGACCACCACTACATCTCCTGGTCTCACAAATTCGACGAAGTCTGAAACATGGCAATGCTTTGGTCCGCTGTTGGGATCGCTCAAATCAACATCAACGAGCAGTCGCGCAGCATCGCGTGGCTCTATTGGGTGCTGCGCAATGAGGTGCTGCGGCAGGTCGTACTCAATATCCGACAGATGCATAATGGCTCCAGAAATCTAGGCGAAAAGATCTGGACGCTGCGCAGGTTCGCGTAAACCAAGGTGCGCGTAGGCAAGCGGCATTGCTACACGACCACGTGGTGTACGCGCAATCATCCCCTGTTGAATCAAAAATGGCTCATACACATCTTCAATTGTTTCTGTCTGCTCACTCACGCTGATCGCAAGTGTTGACAACCCGACAGGACCACCACCAAATTGAACGCAGATAGCGCTCAGAACCGCACGATCGACTTTGTCAAGCCCAAGTTCATCTACACCAAACACGCTCAAGGCTTCATTGGCAGACTTCCTATCGACTGTGCCGTCACCACGAACCTCGGCAAAATCGCGTACACGTCGCAACAAACGATTAGCTATGCGTGGTGTTCCGCGTGAACGTCGAGCAATTTCGGC
>JBIHZV010000040.1:0-10757 GCA_044240275.1 Ilumatobacteraceae bacterium
GCGATTAGCACTGCAACAAACTACTACGCGACTCTTATTTTTTCTTGGCGGGGGCTTTGCGTGTTTGCACGACAGCGGGACGTGTTTGCACGGCAGCTGGGCGTTTCTTTGACTTCTTGACAGGGACAGCTTTTCTGACGGCCGTGACTGGACCAACAATGCCCACGTCGATGCTGCGCCGTGACGCAGTAAAACTCGACACGACGAGCGAAACCTGTTGACCGATCTTGACGAACTCGCGCGCGCTACGAGGTGGCGGGTTGGACATCAATCGAAGTGGCAGATAGCCGAGCACATTGCCAATGCGCACGTACACACCGTGTGCGGAGTAGGTCTCAACTGTTCCTTTAACTTTGCTTCCAATTTTGTATTTTTCGACAAACTCCAAAAATGGTGTGAGTTCGTTCACTGCAGTCGTTGGCTTGGTGCGTGCACTTGACGCTTGTGTAGAAGCCGATGCAGTTGCGGCAGCCGTAGTACCAGAAGACGCAGCAGAAGACGTAGTAGCGGCTTTCGTCTTCGCAGCAAGCTTGATGTTTGGTGGCGGTGTACGCGGAATCGGCATCGGCCTGTTGGCTTCACGGCTTGCTTTCTTGACAGACTTTGCAGCCGACGGGCGAACTGGCAAGCGATCAATAAACACCCAACCAACAAGTGGCACTGGTTTGCCACCCATTAATCGACCACCATCAAACAGCCACGGGTGATCTTGGTGGAATTCTTGATAACTGTCATTGGATACAACCGTCGCTCCAATTTTTTTAGCAATGGTGAGCACAAACCCATCGCCACGCCCAACAGCTCCAGCAGGTGGAGAAACCAGTTCGTTGTTGTCGATCGCATCATTAAATTCGGCAACCTCACGCTTGTCGATGCGATGACCAAACGTGGCATCCACAACCACCGTCACTTTGGTGTCGGGGTATTCGTTCATAAACGAAAGCACGGCTTCGTGCAACTGCTTAAGGCTGGGCGATGTGCGGCCCTCGGTCGCCAAATTCGACCCGTCTACCACCACATGCTTTGGTCCGCGATTTGCCACTAGGTAAGTCAACCAGTGGACCGAGTGCGTCGCAGGGATGCCCCAGCCCTTACTATCTATGCGTGCTGAGAGCTGTATTTTTCGATTTTGGGGGCGTCATCCTGTCCAGCCCCTTTGAGGCTTTCAATCACTATGAGCGAGATCACGGCCTGCCACTCGATTTCATCCGCTCGGTCAACTCGGTCAATCACAACGAAAATGCGTGGGCCAGGCTCGAGCGAAGTGATATTTCTCCTGCTCAATTTGACGATATTTTTGCTCTCGAAAGCGAGGCGCTCGGTCACCGCATAGCTGGTGCCGAAATTCTTGCGCTGCTGCACGGCGAGTTGCGACCAGACATGGTGCACGCACTCGATGTCATCAAAGCATCGGGATTCATACTCGCCTGTCTCACCAATAACGTGCTCACACAACAGGTCGCAGCAACCGACCCCATTGAGCGTGCACGTCAACAAGAGTTGCAGGCAGTACTCGCACGCTTTGACGCCGTGATCGAGTCGAGCAAAGTTGGGTCCAGAAAACCAGAACGACGCTTTTACGAAATCGCGTGCGAAACGGTTGGTGTGCAACCCGACGAATGTGTTTTTCTCGATGACTTAGGCATCAATCTCAAACCTGCATCACAAATGGGCATGATCACCATCAAGGTTGCAACTAGCGAGCAAGCTTTAAGCGAGCTTGCTCAGATCATCAATCTTGATCTGACAATATAAAACAACTAGAACCAGAACCGCAACTGGTAATTGCTACCAAGTGTCGAAGGTTTGTTCCATCAAGTCTGCAACTTCCTGATCATGAATTGCCTTCGATCCAGTTGCAGGACTACCGGACTCAACTCGAGCAACGTGGCGCCAGTCGTAACCCTGATTTTTTAGCGGCCACACCAAGTGATCAACAAATCTCCACGCGCCCATGTTGTCAGGCTCTTCTTGCAACCACAACAACTCTTTAGCGTTGGGATACCGCTTCAACACTTCATGTAGGCCGTTGATCGGAAACGGATACAACTGCTCAATCCGAACTACAGCAACATTTGCCGCGCGCTTATCGCGCTCGGTCATTGCATCCCATGCCACTTTGCCCGTGCACAACACAACGCGCGTCACCTTCGACTTGTCAATACCGGATGGATCATCCAAGATCTCTTCAAAACTTCCCGTTGTCAATTCATCGACCAATGATCGACTCTGCTTCATACGCAATGGTTGCTTCGGTGTCATCACCACAAGTGGCTTGCGCACTTCTCGCACCACTTGTCGGCGCAACATGTGAAAGTACTGGGCTGCAGTGGTTGGGTAACACACCTGAATATTGTCTTCAGCGCACTGTTGCAAGAAGCGCTCGAGACGCGCCGACGAATGCTCTGGACCTTGACCCTCAAATCCGTGCGGGAGCAACATCACCAAGCTGTTCTGTTGACCCCACTTATCTTCAGCCGCCACGATGTATTGGTCGATTACTACTTGAGCGCCGTTGACAAAGTCGCCAAACTGCGCTTCCCACATGACGAGCGCATTGGTGTTGCCATGCGCATACCCGTACTCAAAACCAAGAGCTGCATACTCGCTCAACAGCGAGTCGTACACCCAAAAACGAGCCTTGGCATCTGGCAACGTGTTGAGCGGCACCCAACGTGTTTCATTGTTGTTGTCTACAAGAGTGGAGTGACGCTGACTAAATGTTCCTCTGCGCGAGTCTTCGCCCATTAATCGAACAGGAATACCTTGGATGACAAGCGAGCCAATCGCCAGTGCTTCACCAGTCGCCCAGTCAATATCGTGTTGCGTCTCATACTGTTTGGCACGCAATTCAAACTGCTTGACCAACTTTGGATGCGGAGCAAAACCTTCCGGGTACTCGGTGAGGTGATGGAAAATACCGTCAAGCACTGTGCGTCCAACACCAGTTGCGACATGAGGCAATACACCAATCGGTTCTGGTGGACGAGGTACGCGAATTGGTTCTGGCGCTGCTGCACGTGCTGCATCTAATGCACTTTGCAACTTGGTCTGATAATCGGCAAGAGCTTGCTCGGCTTCTTCAAGGGTGATGTCTCCGCGCTTCACAAGAGTTTCTACGTACAACTTTCGTACGCTGCGTCGTTCTGCGATTGCCTTGTACATCAACGGCTGTGTGTAACTCGGGTCATCACCTTCGTTGTGACCATGGCGGCGGTAACAGACCAAATCGATCACGACATCTTTGTGAAATTTCTGACGATATTCAAAGGCAAGTTTTGCTACACGCACGCACGCTTCTGGGTCGTCACCATTGACATGGAAAATTGGGGCCTGCACGGTTTTGGCCACGTCACTTGGATATTGCGACGAACGTGCGTACTGCGGCGAAGTAGTAAAGCCGATTTGGTTATTGACAATGAGATGCACGGTGCCGCCAACTCGATAGCCACTGGTATCGCTCATGGCTAAGCACTCGGCAACAACTCCCTGACCAGCAAACGCCGCATCTCCGTGAATGAGCAATGGCAGCACGCTATATGCAAGCGGCGGATCGATCCGGTCCTGAGCAGCACGCACCATTCCAAGCACAATCGAGTCGACCGTTTCGAGATGGCTTGGGTTTGCAGACAACTCGAGAGGCAAAGTCGCGCCCGATGGAGACACAAAAGTGCCAGTTGCACCAAGGTGATATTTGACGTCACCAGAACCCTGCACAGACGATGGATCGATGTAATCCTCAAACTCGTCGAACAACTCTTGATAATTCTTACCAATCACGTTTGTCAAAACATTGAGACGTCCGCGATGCATCATGCCCAACACGGCACTATCAAGTTTTGCATCTGCAGCGCCCGACAAGATTGCGTCAAGAATTGGAATTGCAGATTCTGCGCCTTCCAAACCAAACCGCTTGGCACCTACGTACTTAGTGGCCAAAAATCGCTCGAGTGACTCTGCTGCGTTAAGTCGTTCAAGAACTCTGCGCTTATCAACTTTTGTGTGACCGCGAATTTCGCCTTCCATCCGCTCTTGAATCCATCGTTGCTCTTCGGTGTTCTGAATGTGCATGTACTCGACGCCGATGGTGCGGCAGTATGCATCTCGCAACACGCCCAACAAATCCCCAAGTGTCGACTTGCGCACGCCGCCGACTCCGCCTGTCAAAAATTCGCGATCCAAGTCCCAAATAGTCAGACCATACGTTGCAGGGTCGAGTTCTCGCGGCATCACTGGCTCTTGCCAACGAAGTGGGTCTAGATCGGCAATGAGATGTCCGCGCACGCGGTGTACACGAATCAGAGTTGCAATCTGCATTTGCTTGTCGAGCATCGCATCTTCACTGTCGATGAGATGTGAATCTTGATGCCACGCAACAGATTGATACGGAACACCAAGGCTGCGGAACACATCGGCATAAAAGTTGTGTTCACCAATCAGCAATTCGTGCACATATTTGAGAAACATGCCGCTCTCGGCACCTTGGATGATGCGATGGTCGTACGTGCTCGTAATAGTGACGACTTTTGAAACACCGAGTCGCACGATGGTCCGCTCATCAGAACCCTGAAACTCGGCTGGATAGTCGATCGAGCCAACTCCTACAATGACACCCTGACCAGGCATAAGTCGTGGCACCGACTGCACGGTGCCAATTGTGCCTGGGTTAGTAAGACTGACGTTTGCTCCTGCATAATCATCCGCAGTCAATTTGTTTGCGCGAACTTTACGAATGATGTCGTCATATGCAAACAAGAAACCCGCAAAGTCGAGCGTGTCGGCATGACGAAGCACTGGCACTACTAACGAACGCTGTCCATTGCCCTTGTCGACATCGACGGCAAGACCAATGTTGACGTGCGAGCGCTTTTGCAATTGCGCTTTACCATCGGCATCGACGGCATATGAATTCTTCATGTTTGGCACTGAGTCGGCGATTGCACGCACAACTGCGTAACCAATGAGATGTGTGAAACTGACTTTGCCTTGACCAGTACGTCCGCGATAGTTGTTGATGACCTTGCGATTTACTTCCAGCAACTTGGCAGGCACATTACGAAAGCTTGTTGCAGTTGGAACTAATAAACTGCGTTCCATATTCGTTGCAATTGCCGCGGGCACGCCGCGAAGTGGCTCTGGTAGAGGGTCAGACAAAATCTCGGTAGGTGCAATGGTGCGCGGTGTAGGTGGCTCCACCCCAGGCGATGTAGCTACTGGCTTAACAGGCTGAGCGCTTTTCCCATCCACATTCTCGGACGGCGACAAGAGTGGGCGCAAAATCTCGGCAGTGTTGTCGACGCGCGGAGAACCTGCTGGACGAAAGTCGCTGAAGAACTCTTGCCAGATTGTTCCAACAGACGATGGGTCATTGCGAAATTGCTCATACATCTCTTCGACAAGCCAAGAATTGGCGCCAAAATCCTCGGGGTGAGGGCGGTCAAGCATCGAAGTCATTGTACTCTGAGCCGCTTATGCGATATGGCGCGTGACGCTTTGACACGGTGTGACACAGTACATCTCAATACCAGCAATGAACCCATCTTTCGCCCACGCCTAGACAGTTATTATGTTTCGATGATCCGATTTACTAAAAGTTCAATCGCATTAATGTCCCTTGTCGCAATAAGTTTGGTACTACCAGCCTGCTCGAGCTCAAAATCTGTGCCGGCCGAAACATTGCCAGCCGCTACCGACCTTGAGGTGCATGCAATTGCAGGTCTCAAGTTTGACAAATCGATTTACGAAGTCGCTGCGGGAGATATCGCTGTTGGGTACATCAACGAAGACTCGATTCGCCACACACTTGTAGTCGTGCAAGACGGCACCAAAGTAAGTGGCTTCGAACTCAAGGTCAACAAAAAGGGCGACATCGATAGTGGATCAGTGACCCTCGCTGCCGGCAACTACGTATTGTTTTGCACAGTACCTGGTCACCAAAATATGAAAGCCGATCTCACTGTTAAGTGAGACCGGCTTTCAGAAGTACTGAACTTTAAAACGCTTACTTACCGAGCAAGACCTCTGAAAGAATCCACAACACCAACCACAACACTCCTGATGTAATCAGCGCATTTTTGTGGCTTTCGTACATCCACAACATCTTGTTGCCGGCTTTGATGCCGCCGAAGATGCCGATTGCATTGAGTTCGAGCAGTGCAGTAATCACAATTGAGATGATGAAAAACAAACGCGCGTCGCTGCTTGTTGCATCGCCAAATGCGCCGCTGTAAAAGTGTGCGGATCCAACCATGAAGAACAGCATCGACACCGAGAAGATCATGTTTTGACGTGATGCCAAGAGCGCCTTACGTCCTGCAGTTGGGGCATCAGCATTTGCTTCGCCACCACCCAACACGTTGACGACGTTTGCAAGCACAACCTTTTGGTTTTTCCAGATAATCATCCAGACGTTGGCAGCCATCAAAATGCCGAGCACCATGCCGACCGAAATTGCGACGTCGTGGCCGTTGCCCGAAGCCGAACCATTCATGAAGTTGTTCCAGTAGTCCTTCTGACCGGTGATCAAGAGGCCGGTCGCAAGAGTTGCAATTGCAGCCCAACGAAACCACCACAGCGCGCGACGCGCAATCTTGTCGATTGTGATGTTGCGTGCTTTACCTTCATCACCGTAAGCGGCCAAACCTGGTACCTGCACCAAGTTGAAGTAGTACAGCAAGCCAATCCAGGCGATGCCGACGAGAATGTGCAGCCAACGGAAACCGAAGTTGTAGAGGTAGTCCTGCGATAGAAGTTCCATATTGAATAATCCCCTTTGTGGTGTGTCTGTAAACGGAAAAAACTCTCCTCCGCTTGTTTTCCAAACTAGCACTGCCCCGCAGTCCCATGTTGCCACTAGTTTGTAGGCGTCATGGCTGCCGAATTTATTTACACCTGTTACAAACTGGCACGGTTCTATCCCCCAGATCGCACTGTGCTCGAAGACATCTCTCTGTCTTTTTACCCTGGCGCAAAGATCGGCGTCATCGGATCTAACGGCAGTGGAAAGTCGAGCCTGCTGCGCATCATGGCCGGCACCGACGACGGCTACACGGGCGAAGCACGTCTCACCCCAGGTTTTAGTGTCGGGATCCTCGAACAAGAACCCAAGCTCGATCCAACTAAAGATGTGCTCGGCAATGTGATGGATGGTGTTGCACCAATTCGCGATTTGCTCGCACGATACGAAGAAGTGACTGCGATGTGGGGCGAACCCGATGCAGACTTTGACAAAGTTGGTGCACTACAAGCAGACCTTGAAGCAAAAATTCAAGCAGCCGATGCGTGGGCGCTCGAACGAAATGTCGAGATTGCGATGGACGCATTGCGCTGTCCACCAAACGATGCTGATGTGACCAAACTTTCTGGTGGAGAACGACGCCGAGTTGCACTCTGCCGATTGTTGCTCAGCCGCCCAGACTTGCTGCTCTTGGACGAACCAACCAACCACTTGGACGCAGAGAGCGTTGACTGGCTTGAGCGTTTCTTGCAGGAATATCCAGGCACTGTCGTTGCCATTACCCACGACCGCTACTTCCTCGACAATGTGGCCAAATGGATCTTGGAATTAGACCGAGGGCGTGGCATTCCTTTCTCCGGCAACTACACCAGTTGGCTTGAGCAAAAACAAGAGCGTCTTGGCCGCGAAGAAAAATCTAACGATGCGCGCAAGCGCACATTGCAACGCGAGCTCGAGTGGGTCCGCATGGCACCAAAGGCTCGTCAATCAAAAGGCAAGGCACGACTTGCTGCTTACGACAAGTTGCACGCCGAAGCACAAGCAGCGGACAACGGACCAGACAGACTCGAGATCGCAATTCCTGCTGGTCCACGCCTTGGTGGCACGGTCATCGAAGTAAAAGATCTCAGCAAAGGTTTTGGCGATCGACTGTTGATTGAAAATCTTTCGTTCTCACTTCCACCTGCTGGCATCGTTGGCATCATCGGACCAAACGGTGCAGGTAAAACAACTCTGTTCAACATGTTGAGCGGTCAAGAAGCACCCGACTCGGGCACGATCACTATTGGTGACACCGTGCAGATGAGCTATGTCGATCAAAGTCGCGACACACTCAACGCAGACGCATCGGTGTACGAAGAGATCACCGACGGAGCAGAAACACTCAAAGTTGGTGGACGCGAGATTCATGGTCGTGCCTATGTTGCGAGTTTCAACTTCAAGGGCTCTGACCAACAAAAGCGCGTCGGCGACTTGTCGGGTGGCGAGCGCAATCGCGTGCACTTGGCAAAGATGCTCAAAAAAGCCGGCAACTTGCTGCTGCTCGACGAACCGACAAATGATCTCGACGTCGACACATTGCGTGCCCTCGAGATCGCACTCGAATCGTTTCCCGGTTGCGTTGTGGTGATTTCTCACGATCGCTGGTTCCTCGACCGTATTGCGACACACGTCTTGGCATTTGAGGGCGATAGCCAAGTGCGTTGGTTTGAAGGCAACTTCTCCGATTACGAGGCATGGCGCAAAAAGGAATTGGGCGGCGCAGCCGATCAACCTAGGCGCATTAAGTACAAGCCTCTTTCGCGATAACGCAATACGATACAAACAGTATGAATACCGCTCTGAAGCGCATCCGCATCGTGTGTGCTGCTGTCTTCGTATCGGGTATTGGAGGCATCATCGCCACGAGCATTGTCTCCAACAACAACGGTGGCATCATCACTATCGGACTTGTCACTTCCATCGCAGCAGTCGTGCTCATCACCGCATCCACCATCGCAACCAACAAGCACATCGATGCTTTTGACGAAGTGGCAGCCGAACAACTTGAGCACCAAGTTTCTGCACTCGTTGCATCTGGCGCAAACGAAGATGCCGTGCGTGAAGCAGTTCGTGCAGCGATCGATCTTGGGCGCAGTATTTCGTGAAGTTTGACGATCACGAACTTGCACATTTTTTAGCAGAAGAAACCGGCAAGCGTCTGCTCGCGGTGCGCGAGCGCCTCTACAACGACGGTGCATCGACGTGGTTAGCCAAAGATGTCGGTGACGCTGCAGCTCAGCGGTTTTTAGATGAAGCATTTGCCGAGCACCGACCTGACGATGCAATACTTTCCGAAGAAGCCGCCGACGACTCAAATCGATTAACCGCAGATCGTGTTTGGATCATTGATCCGCTCGATGGCACGCAAGAATATTCAGAGTTTGATCGAGCAGATTGGGCCGTGCACATTGCATTGTGGGAGCGCAAGAATCCAAGTGGTGCCCCATCCAATGAAGGCATGCTCACCGCGGGCGCAGTTGCGCTTCCAGCATTTAATCTCACATTGTCGACGGCCAATCCTCCAGCAACACCACCTCGACATGAAGGCAAACCCCGACTCGTTGTCTCGCGAAATCGCGCCACCGATGCGGCAATCATCGTGGCCCAAGCCCTCGATTGCGAAGTTGCACGACTTGGTTCGGCCGGAGCAAAAGCAATGGCCGTGGTGCTCGGAGAAACCGATATTTATGTGCATGAGGGCGGAATGCACCAATGGGATTCTGCTGCCCCAATGGTGGTTGCTCAGGCTGCTGGGTTATTTACGAGTCGAATCGACGGCTCACCACTCGTGTACAACATGCGTGACACTTGGCTCCCCGACTTCATCGTCTGCCAACAACATTTGGCACACCAAGTTGTAGACGCGCTTCGCGCGGGCAGAATTGACGGGTGACTTTTACTCCCGACACCGACTGGGGTGCGTTTGACCAAAACCCGCCTTGGGTTTTGCAACTCGACACCATCAAGTGGCAAAAAACAGCAGTTGCTTTGCGTGCTGCTGCACAGCGCGAAGTGCCAGTGCTTACGAAACCAACGAAGATTCCACCTGTCGCCCGACTGATCACTGTTGTATTTATTCTGAGCAAGGCTCTACTGCCTTGGATTATAAAAAAGAAGCGAAAGAAGTTTGAGACTCCTGAAGCATCACGCGAATTTATTTCATTTCGCATGCGCAAAGCAGTTGAACGTCTTGGCTCCACCTACATCAAACTTGGTCAGATCATCTCAAGTGGTGAAGGATTGTTTCCAACTGAACTCGTCAATGAATTCAAACTCTGTCGCGACCAAGTTCCAGCATTTTCATTTGAAGAAGCGCGGCGCGTAATCGAACAAGATCTTGGTGCCCGCATAACCGATGTTTTCAGCACGTTTGAAACCACCCCACTTGCCGCTGCATCAATTGCCCAGGTCCACTTAGCCACGCTGATCACCGGCGAGGAAGTAGTTGTCAAAGTACAAAGACCGACAGTTTCAGCACTTGTGCGCAAAGATCTGCGAGTAATGGCGTGGCTTGCCCCCCACATGATTGGCCGCATCAAAATCAGTGCACTTGCCAACCCGCCTGCATTGGTGGAACTTTTTGCCGAGACCATTGTTGAAGAACTCGACTTTCGCATCGAAGCCGACAACATGCTCGATGTAGCCAAGATGCTGCACGAGTTGCATCAAGACGGATACATCGTGCCGCGTCCACATCCGAGCCTCGTCGCTCGTCGTGTGCTCGTGATGCAACGTCTTGAAGGATTCAAGTTTGACGATGCCGTTGGCATGCAAGCAGCGGGTATCGACACGGTAAAAGTCATCCGTACAGGAATGATCGCGTTCATGGAAGGCGCGATGATTCATGGCGTATTCCACGGTGACCTGCACGGTGGCAATTTGTTTGTCATGAAAGATGGCCGCACTGCGTTACTTGACTTTGGCATCGTTGGTCGCCTCACTGGCTCACGTCGCATGGCATTTTTACGGCTGATGCTCA
>JBIHZV010000110.1:0-3046 GCA_044240275.1 Ilumatobacteraceae bacterium
GCCACGCTAAACACGCGCACATTGCTGTCGCGCTCGCCCACTGCAACCTGATTACCGATCTGCCATGTCTTGTTGCCAAGCTCATTGATCGCCAAATAGGTAACTCGTGCCGATTGTGCTGCATGTATCTCGACAACAGGCACCACGAGAGATGCAACATTGTCTGCAGACACGAAGCGCTCAACAACAGTGATCTCACTATTTTCGGCTGCATCAATAACAAGTCGTGGGTAGACAACCACACCAGATTCGTTAACGGTGTGCGTGATCACCACGGTGGTCGCGTGCACTTTGCCTTTTGCAATCTTGAGTGCAATAACTGCCGCATTGTCGGTGTTCATTTGTGCGAACACATCTGGCGCAGTCGTGATTGCTGCACCCATGAGCGCCGACGCTTCAGTGCCAACAAGCTGAACACCCTCCGCATTTTCTACTGTTGTTGTTGCCGTAGCGCTGCGATAACTAGCGAGGTCGAGTTCACCAATGCGGCTATAGCGCCACACTTCTTCTTCGACTGTGGGGAGTGCAAGTGTTGTTGACATATTTTATGTTTTCCTGCTACTTCTTCTTTTTCTTGTCGCGATTTTTCTTTTTGTTTTTGCGCTTGTCGTTCATGTCGGCCACAACTTCGCTGAATACTGCGTTAATGATCGACTCTGCTTCATCGAGGATTGCTGCGGCGGTGCCGTCATCGAGACTTGCAGGTGCAACCGGTGTTGCCGACGGAATCACTGAGCCGCGCTTCCACGCAACATCAACCATGCGACGGTCGTATTTTTCACATTCTTCTGGGCAACGCCATGGCGCGTCAGGTGCCAGATCAAGATTGCATTTGCGCACAGTGTCGCCGCTTGAATACGTGCGACTTTCAAAATGCTTGCATTCCGTACGCATTGACATGTCTATAAACCTAAGGCGTGACTGAAACTCAGCCAACCGAGCCTTCCATTTGCAATTCAATCAGGCGGCTCCACTCAACCGCATATTCCATTGGCAACGTGCGTGTTACTGGCTCGATAAAGCCGTTCACAACCATGCCCATTGCCTGCTCTTGTGTGAGTCCGCGGCTCATGAGATAAAACAGCTGCTCGTCAGCAATCTTTGAAACAGTTGCTTCGTGACCAACCTGTGCATCGCGCTCGCCCACTTCCATGTATGGGAAAGTCTTGCTCTCTGACTGTTCGTCCAAGATCAGTGCGTCGCACTGCACGTGGCTCTTGCAGTTTGTTGCCCCTTCTTCAATGCGCACAAGGCCGCGATAAGTGGTGATGCCACCATCTTTCGAAATTGACTTCGAAACAATCTTTGAAGAAGTCTCTGGTGCAGCGTGGATCATCTTTGCGCCTGCATCTTGATGTTGTCCTGCGCCGGCATATGCCACCGACAAGACTTCACCAGTTGCTTTTGGACCCATCAAGTACACGCTTGGGTATTTCATGGTCAGCTTCGAACCAATGTTGCCGTCGATCCACTCCATGTGGCCTTCGGTCTCAACGCGTGCACGCTTGGTGACCAAGTTGTAGACGTTTGGCGACCAGTTTTGAATGGTCGTGTATGTCACGTGAGCACTTGGCTTAACAATGATTTCAACAACTGCAGAGTGCAATGCATTGTTGGTGTACACCGGAGCAGAGCAACCTTCGATGTAGTGAACTTTTGAGCCTTCGTCAGCAATGATGAGCGTGCGCTCAAACTGGCCAGCCGAATCGCTGTTGATGCGGAAGTACGCCTGCAACGGCATCTCACACTCGACACCTGGTGGAACGTAAATAAATGATCCACCCGACCACACCGAAGTGTTGAGTGCAGAAAACTTGTTGTCACCCATCGGAATAACCGAACCGAAATACTGCTTCACCAAATCTGGATACTCGCGCAACGCAGTGTCCATGTCGCAAAACAAAATGCCTTGCTCTTCGAGCTCGATGCGATTGCGGTGATACACAACTTCCGAGTCGTACTGCGAAGTCACACCAGCGAGATACTTGCGCTCTGCTTCAGGGATGCCAAGTTTTTCGTAGGTTGCCTTCATCTGCTCTGGCAAGTCGTCCCACTCGTCTGTCTGTGCGGCAGCTGGCTTGAGATAATAAAAGATGTCTTGAAAGTCAAGATCTGGCATGTTGACGTTGAACCAAGGTGCCATCGGCTTCTTTTCAAATGTTGTGAGCGAACGCAAACGCAAATCGCGCATCCACTTTGGTTCACCCTTCCACCACGAAATCTGTTCGATCACTGACTTGTTGAGGCCCTTTTCAGGCGTAAAGGCATACTCAGCCTCATCGCTCCAGCCGAGTGAGTATTTGGTGAGATCGAGATCGAAACTAGTCATAAGTTTGAACACCTTTTCAGTGGTGGATAATTAACACTACCGCCATAGTAACAATTCCTATGGCCCATGCAACAGTGGGGCTACAGGTAGCGTAACTAGTTCTCATGGAACGCTTTGGCCTAGTCGGCTTGCCCAACGCTGGCAAGTCATCACTCTATAACGCACTCACCAACGGAGCCGCACTTGCCGCCCCCTATCCGTTTGCGACCAAAGACCCAAACGTTGGTGTGGCAAAAGTCCTCGACCCGCGCCTTGAGGCACTTGCCGAAATGTCTAAGACCCACAACACCGTGTACGCAACTGTTGAAGTTGTTGACATCGGTGGTCTTGTTGAAGGTGCAAGTAAGGGCGAAGGTTTGGGCAACAAGTTTCTTGCCAACATTCGCGAAGTTGACGCAATCGTTTTTGTGTTGCGTGCATTTGAAGACGACGACATCCCGGGTCCATCAGATCCACTCGAGCACTTGCGTGTTGTTGAAATTGAATTAGCACTCGCCGATCTCGAAACTGTCGAGACTCGTTTGTCGCGCACACAAAAAGCTGCGCGCATGGACAAGAGCGTCACCGAAGAGATGGAAGCACTTGAGCGCGCGCAAGTTCACTTGGCCGAAGGTCGCCCGTTGTATCGCGCCGGAATTTCCGAAGATGATCGCTTGCTGCTTGCTCCACACTTTTTGCTCACCACACGTCGCGTACTCGCTGTAGTCAACGTTGCAG
>JBIHZV010000005.1:0-31373 GCA_044240275.1 Ilumatobacteraceae bacterium
CGCTTCGAATCATGCGTCGCAACATCGCGATTGCTTTGGGCGAGTTGGAGAGATCAATCGCATCGGTCAAATCCCAAGGCATGACACTGCCCTCTTGGCCAAGGAATGGTTCGATCTCTTCTACGGTCAGTTTCTTGTTGGTGCCATACGTCGAAACCAATACTTCAATAATTGAAGGAAGCCTGGCTTGGTCTTGACCAAGCCATTCGATCAACATCTTGAGTCCACCCGAATCAACTTTGAGTCCTGCTTCAGTGAGTTGTTCTTGGAACCACATCGAGAGTTCGTTAAAACGACTTGGTGGAGACGTATTAATAGTTGTCGCACCTGCTTGCTTGAGCGCATCTGTGATCGATTTTGCAAGCTTGCCCGACCCTGTGAGCACAAGTTGTGTGTCTTCGAGCGGCTGTGCAAGATATGCAACGAGAGGTTTGAGTTGATCAACTGTTGCTTCACCAATGCCTCGCAACACCACCACTCGGTCGCCACCAAAGAGCGAACCGGTCTGCGCCCCCACCATTGCATTGGCAATTTCTTGTTCTCGGTCGTCAGCTCCAAGCGATTCCAAATCGTGACTGAGAAGCATGGTGTTGCGGTCACCATCTCCGATGAGTTGCGTGACAAGGTCGGTGAGTTTGACCGAAACCAATCGGGCATCGCTGCCCGTAATTAAATAGATCGCCACGCCGATATTCTCGCAGAAACAACCGATAAAGCCACGATGCCCCAACCCAAGGCATTAACACTGCCTTGCAACGACATGCGCTCGCCAACCGCTGCCACCCACCAAACCCACCGCACCGCAACCTCAACCGGCCACATCAGAGCTGTCACACAAGCAGTCATCGCCGACGCGCTCGAAATTTGACCCAAAATTCCTGCCAACATTCCAAGTGGAATTCCCACCAACATCACCAAGCCTGCGATGGGTACCGCCAATAGGTTGGTAACAAGTGCAATCACTGGTGCACTGTGAAAAATAATTGCCGTGATCGGCATCACCCCCAACTGTGCACCCATGGTTGTGGACAAGGCTGCCGAAAACCACGTAGGTCCCGGGATGATCTTTGCAAGTTGTGGTGTGATTACCAGCAGACCGAGCGTTGCCGAACTCGACATCCAGAACCCAACCGACCATGCAAGAAGTGGGTCGCACACGATGAGCACAATGATTGCCAGTCCGAGCATGCGACGAGCAGGTGTGTCGCGCCCGCGCGCAGAGCCCAGCGCAACAAACCCGGCCATCATCGCGGCTCGCAACACGGACGGCTCGCCTCGAGTCACGACGGTAAACCACAGCAGCACAAATAGTGTGAGACCAAGTCGCCACGACGACCGAGCACGCATCAACAATGGGCCCATCACCGTCAACAGAAATGCGACATTTTGCCCGGACACTGCAGTGAGGTGCGACAAACCACTATTTCGAAATGCTGTGATCATTGTGGCTGGTTGCTCTCGATCATCACCGATAATCAGACCCATAAAAAGCGCACCTTCGTCACGAGGCATCGCTGCAGCAGATCGCGCCAATGCTGCGCGAATATTGTTTGCGCTCAAGTACAGCACCGCACCATTGCCAAAACTTTCGCTCACATCGCGCACGGCAAAGGTCCCCACGATGTGTCGGTACGACAACCTGTATTGCTTGTTTGCTTCAAGCCGCAAACGATCACCAGAAACTCGGACCACTTCGCCGGCCTGACGATTACTCAATCTTCTTCCGGGCAGTCCATATGCATAAACGATGAACCTCTCGCCTTCTACTTGCAGCACGGTCTGTACACCACCATTGCGCCACTGTGGGTCTTCCACCAACTTTGCCGCACCCTGAAACGGACCCAATTGAGGTTGTTCAAGTTGGTGCCATGAATGAGCACCCAACAACGCACCAGAGATTGCGAAACAAAACATTGTCACTACGAAAAAGCGATTTTTCTTACGCAACGAGCCAGCAATGACCAATGCAACACCAATCAACACGTTGATCTCAATATGATTCGTGATCATGGCCGAAAGTCGCGTGCACACCAACAACACAATTGCTAACGCCAACACGCTGTTGTCGCCGAATTGCAACAGATGCCCACTTGAACCCTGTTGCGTCTCGTACGATTGAGGTATGTCAGATGTAGAAATGTCGCAACCTCGCGCGCGTTCGCCACGCATCGTCGTAGACGGCATCATCGCCAACCGCAATTTGGTGCGCAAGCGTGGAGGCGTCGTGGCCGTTGCCATGAGCGCTTCACTCGCCCTCGTTGGCCTGATTTTGCTTGCGCTTCCTGGCTCACTGCTTGGCATCTTGGGATATCTGATTCTGGTGATTGCACTGCCCGTGTTGTCCATCGCGGGTGTTCCTGCAGTTTCTACATTTGCGAGTTACATACTTGCCACATTGGCAAGTGCCGCAATCTGGTTTGCCCTTGGCCAAGTGTCGGCCATTCGGGCAACTCGTCGTGCGGTTGCTGGCTGGCCCGAATGGGCACGAGAATTTCGACCGCTTGCCATTGGTGTTGCAATTGGTGCAGTGTTGGCATTGGCGCTGAGCGCCATTGTGCTTGGTGCGCTGTAACACCTGCTCAAACACACACAATCACACACGCACTCGTGCGCGCATCGCCGCAAGTTTTGATGGCCCGATACCGCGCACATTAAGCAAGCCTTCGATAGATGCATATGGCCCGTTTGCAACGCGGTAATCAATGATGGCCTGTGCAGTCGATGGCCCAACACCTGGCAGTGCATCTAGGTCTGAAAGCGTCGCGATATTGATGTCAACAATGCCAGCAGCAGACGTCGCGCCACCGCCTGCACCAGCACCAGCACCAGCACTAGTACCGGAAGTAGGAAGGTTGATGCCTGCGTGGGGTCGCGGCAATGTCACTCGAGGTGTTGTGCCAATTCGTGGAATGAAAACCTGCGCAGCGTCTACAAGCGGTGCAGCAAGATTGACCACAACGAGATCAGCTTGATTTGTTGCGCCGCCTGCTGCCAACAATGCATCAATCACGCGCGCTGCCGATGTCAATACATAGACGCCCGGTTTGACCACCTCGCCCGACACATACACCATGATGTTTGCAGCAGTCGGAAGAGCCGATGTCGCACCTGTATTTGATGCAACTGATGTCGTAGCAAACGGAATACTTGCCTCGGGTGGCGGAGGCGGTACTCGCACTACCCACCAAACCCCCACAACCATTACAACAACACCGAATGCAGAGGCCAAGATTCGACTGAGGCCAATCCACTGAATGAAGTCGGTCAGTCGTTGATGCACGACCCAATGTGTGCCGCAACTAGAAGAGTTGTGCGGTCAATCTTTTTCGGTGGCCAGCACTGCGAGGGTCGAGTGGACCCATCGCTTCCATGATGTCCAGATACTTTTTGCGCGCATTTTCATCGGCCTTTACCTGAGGCAGCAGGGCTGTCAGTTGCGCGTCATAATCATCAGTTGGAGCGAAGGCGGCTCGAGCTGCAGCTAGGACAACTCGCACCTTGTCTGTCTCGGGCACCAAAGCAAGCACACCGAGCGCGCCAGTCACATCACCATTTTTTAGCAACAACTCTGCCAGCAGAATCGCAATACTCTCGTCACCCGGCTTGAGCACAAATGCTTCACGCAAACTCGCCTCATCGCCAACTGCCACCAACGACTCAACAGTCGGCGCACCACCCTCAGGCATGAGTGACTGCACAAATTCCGCGATCACATGCTCGGACTGCGCACCGACAAAACCATCGAACATTGCCCCATCTTTAAGCGCGTACACCGCAGGTATTGATTGCACTTTGAATGCTGCAGAGATCGCAGGGTTTTCATCCACATTTACTTTTGCAAGTATCACCCTGCCCCCAGTGGCATCAGTGAGTTTTTCGAGAATTGGCCCGATCGTCTTGCACGGCCCACACCATGGCGCCCAAAGATCCACAATGACAGGAGTTGTCTTAGACCTCTCAATCACCTCTGCCTGAAATGTTGCATCGGTTACATCAATCGCCATACCCACGACGATACTGCCGAGTATGACATCACGCCCCTGCTTGACTAGGTTTGCTTGTCAATGAACGCAAAGCACCCAACACCTGCGGGCATTAATGCCGAATCAGTACCTCGATGGCTCACCGCAAATATTGCTGGTGCAGTCGCACCTTTTCATTTTGATCTCATTGCGGGCGGTCACTCAAACCTCACATTTAGCGTGACCGATAGCGCCAACCATCACTATGTATTACGTCGGCCACCACTCAGCCATGCTCTTGCCAGCGCTCATGACATGGGTCGCGAACACCGAGTGATCTCGGCGCTGCAGAACACCAAGGTGCCAGTAGCCCCAACTCTTGCGATGTGCGACGACATCACTATTAATGATGCACCGTTTTATGTGATGAGTTTTGTTGACGGAATTATCGTTCGTGATCCAGATATTGCCTTGAAGATGTTGACTCCTGCCACTCGCCTACAGGCAAGCAAATCGCTCGTCGACACAATGGCAGCCATTCATGCCGTTGACCCTGTTGCCGTTGGCTTAGGCGAACTTGGTCGACACGACGGATACATCGAACGTCAACTCAAACGTTGGTATTCACAATGGAATGCGTCAAAGACACGAGAGTTGACTGCGATAGATCGCGTGCACGATGGCCTTCTCACACACCTTCCAGTCCAAGGCCCCGCAACGATTGTGCACGGCGACTACCGCCTGGACAACTGCATGATCAACAGTGCTGGCAACATCATCGCGGTGCTCGACTGGGAGTTGTGCACGCTCGGCGACCCACTTGCCGACCTCGGTCTACTGATGGTCTATTGGAGTGGCCCAACAGACGAGCCCTCGGGCACCACATTTGGCACCACAACTGCAGAAGGATTTTTAGATCGCGCACAACTCGCACATCGCTACGCACAAGTTTCTGGTCGAGACATTTCGCATCTGGATTATTACGTTGCATTTGCGTATTGGAAACTTGCCTGCATTATTGAGGGTGTATACGCCCGCTACATCTCGGGCGCCATGGGAGAACAAAGCGACATAACCGCTTTTGAACCCTTCAAATTACAGGTAGAAGCATCAGCACAAAAAGCCGAATTGTTACTCTCGCGCCTACAATGATCATTCAATGAGCGACGCATATCGCATTGCCCCGCAGTTTGGCAACACACTTCCGCGATTGAGCGATCCGCTGTTAGTCGTGATGTTTAGCGGTTGGATCGACACCTCAGTTGCTGCAGGTAATGCAATGGAGTCCCTCATTGCAGAAACCGGCGCCACAATGTTGCTCGAATTTGATACCGACTTGTTTGTTGACTATCGCGCACGACGACCAACTATGCAACTTCGCGAAGGTATCAACACCAAACTCGATTGGTCGGCTCCACATTTACTGATCGGTCACGATGTCAATCATCGCGACGTGCTGCTCTTGACAGGTCCCGAGCCAGACTCTCGTTGGAAGCAGTTTGCCATCGAAGTAGCAACCCTCTCAACCACACTCGGTGTGCGCCGCATGCTCGGCTTGGGTGCTTACCCCGTTGCCACCCCACACACTCGGGCAGTGCAGATTTCGTGCACTTCCCCCAACGCACAGTTGGTCGAAACCCTTCCTTATATTAAGAGCTCACTCGATGTTCCTGCCGGCGTGGAAGCAGCACTCGAGCACGCACTTCACGATCAACAGATCGATGCACTCGGATTATGGGCTCAAGTACCCCACTACGTTGCGTCGATGGCGTACCCGCCTGCTTCGGCTGCACTGCTTGGTGCAGTTTGCGACGTGGGTGGTCTCACTCTCGACATCAGCGGAATTCTCCAACAATCAGTAGTGCAGCGCGAGCGCCTCGATCAACTTGTGCGCACCAATCCAGAACACGCAGCGATGCTCACACAGCTCGAGATTGCCTTCGACGCTGAGCACAGCGGCAACGGAACTCTCACCACGGGTTTTGGTGGTGTTCCACTTCCAAGCGGCGACGAACTTGCTGCCGAACTTGAAAAGTTTTTGCGCGAAAATCGCACAGACTCGTGAAACTTGACGGCGGCATTTCAAGCTCGCTGCATACTGCTGCAACAAGCGCCCAAGACCTCGAGTGCGCAGTCACTACAGTCATTGACTGAGAAAACAAGCACTGTTGATGGGTCGTATATGACAACTTCATTCGTATCGCGGATACCGCGCGCATACCAAGTGCTCAGCCTCACGGCGACTGCGACATTCCTTGTCTCGCTCGATGTGTCAATTGTTGTCGTGGCCAAGCGGACCATCGAAGCTGACCTTGGTGGCGGAAGCCTCATCACCTGGGTCTTCTCGGCATATGCGATTGCTTACGCTGCAGGGTTGCTGACGGCGGGTCGGTTTGCCGATGTGTATGGTCGCAAGCGTTCGTTTCTGCGCGGTCTCTTCATCTTTAGCGTCGGGTCGCTGCTCTGCGGCATCTCACCAACCACATGGGTGCTGATACTTGCCCGCATCATTCAGGCAATGGGGGGTGCGCTACTTACTCCGGCATCGATCGCATTGGTGTTGCCCGAGTTTCCCGTTGAAAAACGAACTCAAGCGATTGCTATCTGGGGTGCAACAGGAGGTCTCGCTGCGGCACTCGGGCCATCCGTTGGCGGCATCCTTGTCGACTCACTTGGTTGGCGCTCAATGTTCTTTATCAACATTCCATTTACCGTTGCCACCATCTTGCTCGGCCGCAAGATCTTGCATGAAAGCAAAGACCCAAACGCGCAACGCAAAGTGGATTACCCAAGTGTCGTGTTTGGTTTTGCCGGTATCGCACTTGTGGTGCTGGGTATTTCGCAAAGCGAAACATGGGGCTGGACAGACACTAAAACACTCGGCTCAATCGGTCTTGGCCTCTTCTTGGTTGCGCTCTTCGTACAACGCTGCAGAGTGGTGACGAGTCCGCTACTCGACTTGAAACTCTTTCGATTGCCATTTGTTTTGGCGGCCAATCTCTCGGGCCTACTGTTTGGCATTGGCTTTATCGGCATGTGGCTACTCAACACATTCTGGCTACAAGCGGTGTGGGGTTACAGTGTTGCGCATTCGGGCCTCGCAGCCATGCCGGGGCCTTTTATGGCTGCATTGGTTGCGCCATTCGCTGGTAAGTATGCAAACAAATTTGGGCATGCTCGCATCTTGCTTGCAGGTTCAATCATGCTCAGTCTCGGCACGTTTGGTCTCAATGCATTTATTCCCATTGAACCCGATTATCTCGTGCACTACTTGCCATGGATGCTTCTCACCGGGTTTGGTGTCGGCCTGAGCATTTCAACACTGTCAAGTTCGGCGACTGCCTATCTCAAACCAACTCAGCTCGCGATGGGCTCCGCTCTCAACACCACGGCTCGCCAAATAGGTACGGCACTTGGCGCAGCATTGTCGCTCGCGATTGCGGCTCCCGCCCTTGGGCGTATCGAGACTGCGCGGCGAGTAGGCACTCCACTCGATTTGGTTGACATGAAAGAAATGCACGTTGCGTGGATCGCCAACGGGTTTGTATTTCTCGTTGCAGGAATCACCATGATCACAATCTTTCGCAAGCCCACCGAGGCCCAGATGGCCGATGCCAGGGCGGCAATCAAATTCGAGGACTAACGCGACTCGGCTGTAGCCAATACGTTTCGAAGCATTCCAGGAAAAATGACGGCATGAAAAGGAAGCAGCACCCACCAATACAAACGCCCTGCTAGGCCGCGAGGGCGAAATACTGCGCGCTGCGTAACAACGATTCCATTTGCAATCGGATCGAGTCGAAACTCGAGCCATGCCTGACCGGGCAGTTTCATTTCGGCGCGCAACACCAACGAAACACCTGGATCGATGGATGCAACTCGCCAGAAATCAATTGGGTCCCCCACGCGCATTTCGCCCTCCTCGCGACGTCCTTTGCGCATACCGACACCGCCAAACACCGAGTCGAGACGACCACGCAACCGCCAAGCCCAATCAAACCCAAACCAACCTGTTGCTCCCCCAATTGACGACAACACTTTCCAAATTTGTTGTTCACTTGCAGTGGTGATGCGTGTGCGCTCGTCGACAAAAATTGAGCCACCTGTCCACGATGGGTCGGTTGGTGCCACATCCCACGGCAACCAAGGCAGCGAAGCATCGGTCCAACGAGTAGGCACATTGGTGCGCTCAAGCGCACGACGCACCGCTTCTTCAAATGAGAGAATTCCACCCGAAGGTGGAGGCAAAACGTTGAGCACCGACTTACTTTCGTCTACAACGACTTTGCTGATCAGCGAGTCAATCAGAGGTCGCGCAATTGATGATGGAACCGGAGTGACAAGCCCGACCCACATGCTTGAGATCTTTGGTGTGAGTAGTGGAACTTTGACGATGATGCGACGACGCAAACCAGAAACTTTTGCAAAACATGCCATCATCGAGCGATACGTAATCTTTTCGGATCCACCAACGTCATAGACACCACTCACCGAGATTGGTGCGCGCGCTGCTTCAACTAGGAAGTGCAAGATATTGATAATCGCGATGGGCTGTGTTGGATTATCGATCCACTTTGGGGTCACCATCACAGGTAAATGCTCCGTCAAGTACCGCAGCATTTCAAATGACGCCGATCCAGACCCGATGATCACACCTGCACGCAGCTCGATTACGTTAACCCCAGTCGAGGCAAGCACCTCACCAACCGCTTGTCTTGACCGCAAGTGTTTGCTCAACTCTTGATCATTGGCAATACCACCGAGATAAACAATGCGTGAGACTCCAGCATTTTTTGCAGCCTGGGCAAACTTTGTTGCCATCTCTGCTTCTAGATTGTCGAAATCGGCGCCACTGCTGATTGAGTGCAACAAATAATACGCAACTGATACACCGCTGAGAGCACGCGCAAGAGATTGCTCGTCAAAAGCATCACCCTCGCATATATCAACCTGATTCGCCCATGGGGAGCCCTGCAGTTTTGAGGCTGAGCGCACCAGTGCGCGCACGCGAAAACCTTCGGTGAGCAACATTGGGGCAAGACGACCACCAACGTAGCCAGTTGCACCAGTGACCAGGGCTAGCGGTTCTTGAATATTGCTCACGTTTTGTTACGACCTAGCGAGACCGTGCAACCAGGCTTGCACATTATTACCCAAAGCATCTACGTCGTATCCGCCTTCTTGCAACACCACCGTTGGCAAACCCATCTGACGCACCAAGTCGCCGCTGCGCTTGAAACCGTCTTGGGTAACTGACAAGTCACTAATTGGATCGGTAAAAAATGTGTCCAGACCAAGCGAAACGATCACCATACTCGGGTCAAATTTAGTAATTGCTGAACACGCCTTATCGAGCGCTGCAATAAAGAAATCGTCTTCAGTGCGAGCAGCAAGCGGAACATTGAAGTTAGATCCGCGACCTTTGCCCGAACCCTGCTCGTCGCTGAAGCCGGTGAAATATGGGTATGCACGCTGTGGATCGCCATGCAACGACACATACTGCACATCGTCTCGCTCATAAAAAATCTCTTGAGTGCCATTGCCATGGTGATAATCCACATCGAGCACCGTCACTTTTGTGCCAGTGGTGGTGGCCACGTGGTGAGCAGCAATTGCTGCGTTATTGAAGAAGCAATATCCGCCATACAGATCGGTGGTGGCGTGATGTCCAGGAGGCCTACACAATCCGTATGCATACGATTCGCCATCGAGCACAAGTTTTGTTGCGGTGAGAGCCGTATCAACAGCCGCGCGCGCAGCCGTATAAGTACCTTCTGTGAGCGGAGTCGTAGTCTCGAAACACCACCAACCAAGTCGAGCATTAACGGCTGCCGGTTCTTCGATCTGACTCATTGCTTCACGCAACGATGGACGATAAAAGAGATCAGGAACTACCTCGTGACTTGGACGCACCTCGCGTTGATATTCGGCCCATGCCGTCATGAGAAACTTGTTGAGCCCTGGCGTGTGCACTGCATCAATCGGTTCTGTGCCCCATTCGGTTGGCGACAAAAACTCCATGCTCGCATCGTTGATCAGTGTTTCTTTAATCGCTTCAGCGCGACCAATGTGTTCAAACGGCGAAGCGGAACGTGATGAAGCAATTTCCGCGTGAGGGTTGTGACCCATATGTGCTGGTGTGTAAACAACCTTCATGAAATCTCGTCTCGTTTATTAACTAGTCGTATTGTGGTCGGTCACGAAGCGTGCGTTTAATCTCCGACACACCAGACTCTGCAATGATCTGCACTGCGTCCCACAGTCGAACTGCCTCCTCACCTCGAGGAATTTTGGAAATCACTGGACCAAACAAACTCGCTTCGCGATCCGTCTGTGGGTTGAATGTGATGATTGGCGTGCCAACATCTTTTCCAGTTCGCTCAAGTGCGGCCAGCGATTCAAATCGGATGACTTCATCATGAGTGGCGTCAGTGCTCGATTCGGCCCACTTCACTGGCAGTCCGGCCTCGGTGAGCACTTTGACGTAAAAAGTTGGCGAATCTTTCATTGCCTCTTCGCGACGACGATTGGTGTGCAATGCAGTACCAAACGCGGTGTATACGCTTGCAACGCCCGGATTGCCATCAGTAGTGCGAGCAGCACTTGCAATGCGCAATACCTCTAAACCAAAAACGTGCCCTTCGAGATGTCCCGGTGACATCTTTGAATAGTCCGTGCTTTCATTGATCATCTTCAGCGAAATAAATTTCCACGAGACTTCATAATTGCGCAGTTGCTGCACTTCGGTCACCCACCTGCTGGTGATCCACGCCCATGGGCAAATTGGATCGAAGTGAAAATTGATGTCGGCCATAACCGACAAGACTAGTCGCGCGCGATTTGGCGCAGCTCGAAGGTTTCGATGATGTCGCCTTCTTTAAGGTCTTGGAAATCGGTGAGGCTAATGCCACACTCGAAACCCTCTCGAACTTCACGCACGTCGTCTTTGAAGCGACGCAATGTGTTGATTGCGCCTTTCCAAATGATTGTGCCGTCACGTAGGAAGCGAACTTTGGATCCACGAGTGACAACGCCCATGCGCACCGAGCAACCCGCAATGGCTCCAACCTTTGGTGCGCGGAAGATTTCGCGTACTTCGGCTTCGCCAGTGACCACTTCTTCGAACTCTGGGGCGAGCATGCCCTTCATGGCCTTTTCGATGTCTTCGATCAACTTATAAATGATTTCGTAGGTGCGGATCTCGACACCCTCAGCTGCGGCCATGTCGCGTACTTTGCGATCTGGTCGCACATTGAAACCAATCAACGTCGCGTTGGTCGCTGCGGCAAGGGCGATGTCGTTTTCGGTGATTGCACCAACTGCTCTGTGCACAAATGCCGCACGCACGTCGTCACGCTCGAGCTTGCGCAAGCTCTCGGTCACTGCTTCCAACGAGCCATGCACGTCAGATTTGATGATGACATTGAGCGTGGCAACTTCGCCTGCCTGAATCTGAGAGAAGATGTCTTCCAACTTGACACCACGTTGCACGCGCGCATCTCCACGCTGATTGAGCGTGCGATATCGCTGCTCACGGGATTCGGCCACAGTCTTTGCTGTCTTTTCGTTTGGTGCGGAGCGAAATTCGTCGCCGGCGTTTGGAACGGCACTGAGACCAAGCACCTGCACAGGTGTTGATGGTCCGGCTTCTTTGATCTGCTCTCCACGATCGTTGATGAGCGCGCGAACTTTGCCCCACGCAGCGCCAGCAACAATTGGGTCGCCCACTTTGAGCGTGCCCTTGTCGACAAGCACCGTTGCAACTGGGCCACGACCGATGTCGAGCTGAGCTTCAAGCACGATGCCCTTGGCGCGACCAGTTGGGTTGGCGGTGAACTCTTCTACTTCAGACAGAACACTTAATTGCTCAAGCAAATCATCAACACCAAGGCCACTTTGCGCTGCCATTTCAACAACGATGGTCTCTCCACCCCATGCCTCGGGAGTCAACTGATTCTCGGCAAGTTGTGCAAGCACACGCTGCACGTCGGCATTGTCTTTGTCGATCTTGTTGATGGCAACAACAATTGGAACTTCGGCTGCGCGCGCATGACTAATAGCTTCAATCGTCTGTGGCATGACACCGTCATCGGCAGCAACCATGAGCACAACAATGTCGGTGACTTGAGCACCACGTGCGCGCATCTTTGTAAATGCAGCGTGACCTGGTGTGTCAATGAATGTGATTGATTTGCCATCCTTGACAACTTGGTACGCACCGATGTGTTGCGTGATACCACCGGCTTCACCACTGACCACGCTTGTTGAACGAATGCGGTCGAGCAACGTAGTTTTGCCGTGGTCAACGTGACCCATCACTGTGATGATTGGTGAACGCGGTTGTTGCAATGTCTCGTCGTCGTCATCGGAGTCGTCGAACATGGCTTGCAATTCCATCTCTTCTTGTTGACCTGGATCAACGAGCAAGATTTCAGCGCTTACTTCGAGTGCAAACAATTCCATTTGCTCATCGGCGAGTGTCATGGTTGCAGTAACCATTTCGCCATGCTCGAGCAAGAAACGAACAACGTCAGCAGATGTGCGATTTAATTTAGGTGCAAACTCTTGCGCAGACGAACCGCGCTCGATAATGATGATCCCCTCAGGAACCGCTGCATGACTTGCTGTGTAACTCGTTGGAGTTTGCGGCAACATTTCGTCGAAGTCTTGACGACGACGTGCACGAGATTTCTTTTTTGGAGCGCGACGTTGACCGCCACCTGGGCCACCTGGACGACCGCCACCTGGACGACCAGGACCACCAGCGCCTGGACCACCGGGACGAGCACCTGCACCAGCGCCTGGACCACCCGGACGAGCGCCACCACCGAATGGAGGACGACCACCTGGACCACCCGGACGAGCGCCTGGACCGCCTGGACGAGCACCGCCTGGTGCCGAAGGACGCATAGGGCCACCAGTACCAACAGGGCCACGACCAAGAGCTGTACTCGACAAACGACCAGTGCGAGCACCTGCGCCACCACCCGGACGACCCGTTGAAGGTCCGATAGGTCGTGTGAGAGGAGGTCGACTTGCACCCGTGTCGCCAGGGCGACGAGCACCGCCAGGTGGAGGTGGAATTGGGCGACTGCTACCTGGAGGAGGAGGAATTGGACGGCCACTTGGTGCAGTGCGCGCAATCGGTGCACTCGGCGCGACTGGTGCAGTTGGCGCAGTTGGCGCAACTGGTGCGCTCGAAGCAGGTGCGGGCGCAACAGGAGCTACATCAACCGGTGCAGGCGCAGGAGTTGCGGGTGCTGGTTGTGCAACTGGCGCTGTACGCGCAACTGGCGCAGGCGACTTGATTGGCCTCGCAGATGAAATCACTGGAGCATGTGCAGCGGACTTCGGTGCATCAACAACATCTGCTGTTTCTGATGTTTGATCACTTACAACAGGCGAAGGTTTTTCTGCAACGTCATTACTTGCGACGGCTTTACTTGCGACAGCTTTTTTTACAACAGCTTTCTTGGCAACAGCTTTTTTTGCAGCAGCCTTCTTGACTGGAGCTTTTTCGCCGGCATCACCGTCGGATTTTTTAGCAACAGCCTTCTTGGCTGCTTTTTTAACTGGCTTTGGTTCTTCGGGCTGCGCGTCACGCACAAGACCTTCACGTTGCGCTTTTGTGCGCACACGGTCGGCTTGTTGATCGATAATCGTTGAAGATTGTGTTTTTACACCGATGCCCATCTTGCCGCACAAATCAAGGGTCTCTTGATTGGACATGCCGAGCTCTTTAGCAAGCTCATGAACGCGCAAGATCTTGGCCAAGTGTTAGTTCCCCTCACCATTTGTTGCAGCAGCATCATTTGCAGTACCCGTGTTTTGCGCCCATTGTTCTTGGCTCACCACAGAACCGTCAGCCGCATGCCACTCCATCGCGCCAGACTCTGCGTTGGTAACCCACTCGCCTTCGGCGTAGTCGGCAACAGGAGCATCTTCGGTTACGACTGCGGTATAGCCAGAAGTTTCATCAGCGGCTTGTGTCTCGCTCTTAATGTCGAGACGCACGCCAGTGAGTCGTGCTGCAAGGTTGGCGTTTACGCCCATCTTGCCGATTGCCAACGAGAGTTGGAAGTCGGGCACGATGACGTCGGCTTGAGTGCCATCGCTGCTCAATCGAACATCGGTGACTTTTGCTGGCGACATTGCCTTAGCAATAAAGTCGCGAACGTCTTCACTGAATGGAATGATGTCGACTTTCTCGCCACGCAATTCGGTGACGACCATGCGTACGCGACCACCGCGAGCACCAACACATGCGCCAACAGGGTCGACGTTGTGATCGTTTGACCAAACAGCGATCTTGGTGCGTTGCCCCGGTTCGCGCGAGCAAGCCTTGATTTCAACAACACCATCAGCAATTTCTGGTACTTCAAGCTCGAACAATCGCTTGATCAGACCAGGGTGTGTACGGCTAACAACAATCTGTGGGCCCTTCGGAGTCTTGCGAACTTCGACGATGTATGCCTTGAGGCGCGCATTTGGTTCGCGCACTTCACCTTGCACTTGCTCGGCTTGTGGAAGAAGCGCTTCCACGCGACCAAGGTCAAGCAATGTGTACTTGGTGTCGGTCTTTTGAACGATGCCAGACACAATGTCGCCTTCGCGGTTTGCGTACTCTTCAAACTTGCGATCGCGTTCTACTTCGCGGATGCGCTGACTCATCACTTGCCGGAAAGTTTGCGCAGCAATGCGACCGAGTTCGTCTTTCTTCGGCGTGTCGTCACGCTCGTTGATCCAGTTGCCGTCATCATCCACGTCGTATGCGGTGAATGTGATATCCATGTTTTCTGGGTTGATGCCAACGATTACTTCTTCGGCTGCTCCCTGACGCTTTTTGTACGCAGTTGCCAGTGCTTCGACGAGCACCTGCAAAAGAGAATCCACGGAAATACCGCGATCCCCTGCCAACATGCGGATTGCTTCTGTCATATCGAGATTGCTCATGATTCGTTAACCTCCGATTGCGTCTTGGTCTTCACCTTTGTTGTACCCGACTTTGGAGTTGGGCCCCATTCGAACACTGTGCGAGCGCGATCGATCATGTCGTAACCAATCGTCAACTCTGTTATTTCAGTTGTATTTGTTGTTGACTTATCATTTAGTCGAACAACGATGTTGTTTTCGTCGGCCGACAACAACACACCTTGCGCGCGACGCACACCGTTGACGGCTGCGGTCAAGCGAATAGCAACAACTTTTCCTACTTCGCGAATGAAATGTTTTGGCACACGAAGCGAGCGCTCAAGTCCAGGGCTCGTTACTTCAAGTGTGTAATGGCCAGGCACTGGATCGCTGTGGTCGAACTCGCGTGAAATTAGTCGGGTGATCAATGCGATCGACTCCATGTTGACGCCAGCTGGACCGCCCGTTGGGGTGTCGACAACAACGCGCAAGATGCCACCCTGGTATTCGACGTCGTACAACTCGAGACCAAGGTCGGTCACGATCGGAAGAATGAGAGCAGAGACACGATCAACGACAGGGTTCAACTTGGTGTTTCCACGTGCTACTGACATGTTCATTTTCTCCCTTCTTCATTATTTCTTGGCTGCTTCTGGATTTCTTGGCTGCTTCTGGCAAAATTTTGGCTTGTTTTGGGGGTTAAAAACCTCAAAAACAAGACCCTGTAATGAACAAAAGGCGTGGGTCGAGACCCACGCCTTTTAGCTCGACGAACTTTAAAGGACCGATCCATTATATCCCCGCGAACTAAGGTTCGTCACGGCTCGCCCAACAGGTCAAAGGCATTTAGAGAACAAATACAGAGCAAGTACCGAGTAAATTCAGTTACCAATAAGCCAAAACCTCACCCTGAACGAAACGAAGCAACCGCGCGTGATCAACAAAATGTCCACCCTGTTTGTACGCACATTGCGCGACAACCCCGTTGATGCCGAGGTTCCAAGCCACCGACTACTTGTGCGGGCTGGATACATTCGCCGTGCAGCACCTGGTGGTTACACATGGCTTCCGCTTGGCTGGCGTGTGTACCAGCATGTCGCAGAGATTATTCGCCAAGAAATGGACAACATTGGCGCACAAGAAGTCAATTTTCCTGCCATGTTGCCACGTGAGCCATATGAAGCGACTGGCAGATGGACAGACTACGGCGACAATTTGTTTCGCTTGCAAGACCGACGCAAGGTCGATTTTCTTCTCGGACCAACCCATGAAGAAATGTTTACCCTGCTCGTAAAGGATCTGTACTCGAGTTACAAAGACTTACCGCTCTCGCTGTATCAGATTCAGACCAAGTTTCGCGACGAAGCGCGCCCACGCGGTGGTCTATTGCGCGGACGCGAATTCTCAATGAAGGATTCCTACAGTTTCGACATCGATGATGAGGGCTTGCAACAGAGCTACGACGCTCACCGCAATGCCTATGTGCGCATCTTTGAGCGACTTGGGTTGCCATTTGCAATCGTGTCTGCGATGTCGGGCGCCATGGGCGGATCAAAGTCTGAAGAGTTTTTGTTTCCTTGCGAGATCGGCGAAGACACATTTGTGCAATGCACCAAATGCGATTACTCAGCCAACACCGAAGCGGTGCGAGTCGGTGTGCCGACCGCGATTGATTCGAAGTCGACCGCAGCAGCACAAGTTTTTGACACTCCAGCAACACCGACTATTCAGACGTTGGTTGATTTGTTTAATTCGCGCGCAGACTTGCAACGAGCAGATCGACAGTGGACCGCAGCAGACACACTCAAAAACGTTGTTGTCAATTTGCGCCACCCCGATGGACGTATCGAGGCACTCGCCATCGGCGTGCCCGGCGACCGTGAAGTCGACATGAAACGCCTCGAAGCACAAGTATCACCAGCCGAAGTTGTGCCATTTGATGACACACACTTTGCGGCACAGCCAAAACTTGTCAAGGGCTACATCGGACCAAACGCATTAGGCCTTGCACATTCCACCGGCGTGCGCTATTTGCTCGACCCACGTATTGCCGAGGGTAGTGAATGGATTACTGGAGCAAATGCCCCAGGCAAACACGTTGCACATCTCGTACATGGCCGCGACTTCACAGCAGATGGAGTGATTGACGTTGCCGAAGTACGCGATGATGACACTTGCCCATCTTGCGCTTCTGCACTGATCATCAAACGAGGCATCGAAATTGGTCACGTGTTTCAATTGGGTCGTAAATACGCAGAAGTTTTGGGCTTGAGCGTGCTCGACAAAAATGGCAAGGCTCAAACCGTAACGATGGGCTCGTATGGCATTGGTGTTTCGCGCGCGGTTGCTGCAATAGCCGAAGCAACATGTGACGACATTGGTCTGCGTTGGCCGCATGCCATTGCCCCATTCAATGTGCACATTGTGATGGCTGGCAAAGAAGATGCTCTCATTACCGACACCGCAAACAATCTCGCACAGACTCTTGACAGCCAAGGAATACGTGTGTTGCTTGATGATCGCGTCGGCGTTTCACCAGGCGTCAAGTTTAAAGATGCCGAATTGATTGGCAATCCAATCATTGTTGTCGTGGGCAGAGGCGCAGCCAATGGCGTTGTCGAAGTACGCGACCGTTTGACAGGCGTTGCTAGCGAAGTAGCAATTGCAGATGCCGCGGCACACGTGAAAAGCGCCTGCGCGACGAGCTAGCGATGCACTTACTGCGAGGCGTTGTCCAGCACTACGACTGGGGCGATCAACAGTTCATTCCAGAATTTCTTTCAACAGAAGCCGATGCGCGTCCATGGGCCGAATTGTGGTTTGGTACTCATCGAGGTGGACCATCGCTTGTAAAAAATGCAACTGGAAGTCAGCCACTTGAGCAACTGACCGGCGATCTTTCTTTCCTTGTCAAAATTATTGCTGCCAACAAACCGTTGTCCCTGCAGACACACCCCACCGATGAGCAAGCAGCGAGTGGATTTCAACAAGAAAACGAAATCGGTATTTCACTCGACGCCCCACAACGCATCTACCGAGATGCATCAGCAAAACCCGAACTACTGATTGCGCTGACTTCATTTGATGCAATTTGCGGATTTCGACCCATAAATGAGTCGCTCGAGTTGTGCAAACGATTTGGCTGGGCACAACTCGCAGAGCATCTTGAGAATGATGGACTCGCCGAATGCGTGCGCTGGGCATTGACCACTGGGCCACACCAACTCCCCGTACAAATGCCTGCATGGGCCGGGCGGTTGGCAAGCATGTACCCAGGAAACGGCGGTGTGCTCGTTGCATTGCTGATGCACCATGTAAGGCTTTCTCCAGGCCAGGCGCTTTTTCTTGGCGCAGGTAATGCGCATGCATACCTCAGTGGTTCTGGCGTTGAAGTGATGTCGTCATCAGACAACGTGGTTCGAGCAGCCTTCACCAAAAAGTACGTCAGCGTCGACGAGTTTCTAGCCGTTGCTCGTTTTGAAGCCATTCCCTCACCTGTTGTTGATGCAACCGAAGTGACCCCAGGTCGGTTCACATACCCCGTCTCCACATCGCGTTTTGGCGTTGAGCGCATCGAGGTTGTGGAAGAAACGACGGTCAAGGCAACACACCAGGCGGAAATATTGGTGTGCACCGCTGGTGACGCCACCTCAATCAGACGAGGTCAGGCATGTGTGTTGCGCAACAACGAATCGGTGCAACTCACCGGCACTGCAACTGTATTTCGCACATGGGGAACGCATTGAGCCTGCGGGTACGCAGAACTCTCACCATTGTCGCTGTTGCGCTGATTTCTTGCACCTGCGTTGGTAATGCACGCGCTGTTGAACCCGCACACACCCTGCTCGTACTTGGCGACAGCATTACTTGGGGTGCCAACTACAAAGGGTTTGGCAACGTCACGCCAAAACTGCAGGCGCTCAATACTTTCGACAAAGTGATCGTGGACGGTGCGTTCTCTCGCAACATCAGCGGCCCCGCCAAAACACTGCAAAATGGAGTTAAGACATACGCCAAGTATCTCAAGACAAAAGTACGACCCTCGGCTGTCATCGTGGCACTTGGAAGCAACGACTTGCAAGGTTCAATCAAAGTGCGTTACTACGAAGATCGAATTCGTGAACTACTCACGCTGATTGGCGACATTCCGGTGGTGTGGGTCAATGTTTCGCGAATCGACAGTCAGTATTACATTCGCGCATCACCGGTGTTTAACAAAGTGCTCAATCGTGTTGCACTTGACTACCCAAACGTCTCGGTGGTCGACTGGCACACAATGATCTCCGCCAACCCCAAGTGGTTTGCCTTCGACAAACTGCACTTGCAACCGGTTGGATACCGAGCGCGCGCAACTCTCTACGTCGAGCTTGCACAAAACTTATGGAATGTGGTTGTGCCTATTACAACAACAACTACGACAACTACAACAATCGTCGCGGCGACGACCATTCCTGGCTAATTGCTAATCGCTAGTTGCCGGCGACTTTTTTTCGTATCTCAATAATTTTCTCGTCGGCATGATTGACATCATCGCCGTGCTCTTGGAGCAACATATTGCGATCTTTTGTTGCTTCACGCTCGGCAAGCGCGGTGTCGACACGAGCAACCGCAGCGTCCACTCCGTGTTCGTGAATAAATGTGGCCCAGTCAATGAGCGCCTCGACCATTTCGGATTCTGGCACTACCGCCACGTTGCGACCCTTGACGAATAAGTGACCTCGTTTGTTGCCGGCAGCAATACCTAGGTCGGCTTCCCGTGCTTCGCCAGGGCCATTAACGACACAGCCCATGACTGCAATTTGCAGCGGAATCTTTTTGTCTGCAAATGCAGCTTGTGCCCGATTGGCGACATCAATGACATCAATCTCTGCTCGCCCACAACTTGGGCACGCGATCAAGTCAACATTTTTACGCTCACGCAAACCGAGTGATTCAAGCAATTGTCTACCTGCTCGCGCTTCTTCCACGGGATCAGCAGTGAGGCTGTATCGGATCGTGTCACCGATGCCTTCCATGAGCAATGTCGAAATTCCTGCCGTTGCTTTAATCAGTCCGCCCGGTAGCGGCCCTGCTTCAGTCACGCCGAGGTGCAACGGATGATTGGTTACTTCGCTCAACTGGCGATAGGCCTCAATCATGAGCGGAACATTGGAAGCCTTAACAGAGATTTTGATCAGATCAAAATCAACTTCTTCGAAATATGCAATCTCTTGTAAAGCAGATTCCACCATCGCTTCGGCAGTTAGGCCGCCATATTTTTCATACAACGCTGGATCCAGAGAGCCACCGTTGACGCCAATTCGAATTGGCACCTTGCGGTCGCGGGCCTCGGATGCAACAGCCTTGATGTGTTCAGGTTTACGAATGTTTCCAGGATTGAGACGCAATCCATGCACACCCGCTTCCATTGCTGCTAACGCCATCTTGTATTGATGATGAATGTCGGCGATGATCGGAACTGGCGAGCGTGGAACTATCTGGGCAAGACCTTCAGCGGCTTCAGCTTCGTTGCACGTACAGCGCACGATGTCACAGCCGGCCGCAGCAAGTGCATAAATCTGTTGCAACGTACCTTCAACATCAGCCGTCTTAGTGATGGTCATTGACTGAATGCTGATTGGCGCATTACCACCAACGGCAACTTTGCCTACCGAGATCTGGCGCGTTTCGCGCCTCGCATAAGTAGTCATAATTACCAGTTTGTCATCACGGCACGGTTTTGCAACGTTTTATCCGCTGCGATAATCAGCCAATTGGCTGAGTGAGATCGAGATATAAGCCAACGACAAGAAGCATTGCAAGCAACCCCACAACCATCGTGGCAACTGGCACCATCTTGCCAACATCGGCACGGTACGCCTTGTTGCGTCGCGAACGAAACCGTTCGTAGGTGGCAATCGCTGCATGACCTCCATCAAAGGGCAGCAACGGAAACATGTTAAACACGCCAACAAACACATTGACACTTGCAAGCAACAACAGCACACCCTTCAACCCGTCTTGTCGACCGATCTCGCCACCGAGCTGGCTCGCACCGACAACGGTGCCGGGACGAGTTGCAGGGTCGGCTTTGTCGTCGACAACGCTATTGAAAATATTGACTGGATTGAGCACTACAAACACACCCACTACCGACCTACCTGCTGTTACCACCAAGTCTTGTGCTGCATAGCCAACGGCCTTAATGGGATTGACGTGAACATAGTCGAGAGACCAACTTGCCACGCCAAAATATGCAAGCGACGTATCAACAGGATTGTTTCCGAGCGTCACACTGAGTGCAACTGGAATACCTTCGCGCTCAACAACCACAGGGACAGTTTGACCGGGCTGCTTAGAGACTATTTGCTCAACTAATTGTTCTCGACTAGAAATTGTGACGCCATCAATTTCCCGCACAAGATCACCCATGACAACACCCGACAGTTGTGCCGGAGAATCAGCAGCAGGCGGCGAAGTTACAAGCACATTGCCGGTTTCGCTGTAGCGACCAGAAGTCGCATAAACCCCAAAAAACAAAACGAGCGCAATAACGCCGTGCATCAATGAGCCGGCGGTAATTACCAGCAGACGCTTGGGATACGACTGCGCCCGATACGCGCGTGGCTCATCCATTGGATCGCATTCGTCCAGATTGTTCATACCCACAATTCGGACAAATGCTCCAAGCGGCAACGCCCTAATGCCGTACTCAACTTCTTTGCGATGCATGCTCCACACTCGTGGGCCAAAGCCCATAAAAAATTGAGTCACCTTCATGCCCGTGCGACGAGCAGTAACAAAGTGTCCCAACTCATGCAAAAAGACAGAGATAAGTAAGCCCACTACAAACACAAATGTCCAGGGGCTACTTATCCCCAACCAGACGATCAAGGCGAGTAGTGCAAATCCAGCAATCGAACTTGTGCGCTTGTCATTGATGCGCCCAGGTTGATCAGTTGTGTCGCCACCAGCCACGATCTCGTCACGAAACTTGTTGTAAAACGAACTCATTTTGTTAACTCCAGTGCCGCAAATCTGCGAGCTGATTCATCTGCATTCAAAATATCTTCAACTGTTGTCGGTAAAACTCCATCATGGTGCTGCATGGTTTGCTCAATTACGCCTGCAATTTTTGACCACGATATTTGCCCTTCCAAAAATGCTCCTACTGCAATTTCATTGGCAGCGCTCAACCACGCTGGTGCAGTTCCACCAACTCGACCGGCCTGGTAAGCAAGATCCAAGCACCGAAACGTAGATCTATCTGGCGTCTCAAAGTCGAGACGACTCAATTGCGTCCAATCAATCGCACCAAATGCAATGTCGGAGCGCGCAGGAAACCCAAGCGCATAAGCAATCGGTAATCGCATATCGGGCAGAGACAACTGGGCGATAACCGCTCCATCGGCAAACTCAACCATCGAATGCACAACAGACTGCGGATGCACGACAACATCGATGTCTTCAAAACTGACACCAAACAATTCGTGTGCCTCGATCACTTCAAGACCTTTGTTCATCAATGTTGAAGAATCAACGGTGATTTTCGGACCCATTGACCACGTTGGGTGTTTGAGCGCATCAGAGATAGTTACCTCTTGCAGCGAACCTGCAGTGCGACCACGAAACGGTCCACCGCTTGCAGTCAGCAACAAGCGCCGGACCTCTCGTTGTGAGTCAATTGAAGATCGAAGGCATTGATGAATTGCGCAGTGTTCACTATCGACAGGCACAATCACGGCACCCTTGACATTTCGCAGTGGCTGCACAATTGGGCCTGCTGCAATAAGACTCTCTTTGTTGGCCAGCGCAAGACGTTTGCCGTGTTGCAGTGTGGACATAGTTACCGACAATCCGGCGAAACCAACAACCCCGTTAACAACCACATCGGCATCGCGCGCAAGTTCGGCAAGGTCAGCAACAACTTCAACACCCGGCAACGCTTGGGCTACTTTCCTTCGGGCCTCGTCATTACTGACAGCAACCATTTTTGGATTACACGACTTGGCTTGTGCGATTACTGCATCAGCAGAACTTCCAACTCCAAGACCGACCACTTCGTACTCACCACCGCTACGAGAAATGACATCCAGTGTTTGCGTACCGATTGAGCCAGTTGATCCAGCAATTGCAACACGCACGACCGACATCTGTTCAGTCTGTCAGCGAAATGGGTAAATCAGCCCCAAGGTTGGATGACAAGAGTGAGGTAATAGGCAGCTGGCAGGACGAACAACAGACTGTCGAAACGGTCCAGAACTCCCCCATGTCCACGCAACACAGTGCCAAAATCTTTGATGTTGAGGTTGCGCTTAAACATCGACTCGGCGAGATCACCAAGTGGCGCCATGACCGAAATCACTAAGGCCAGCAAGAACCAATCCCCAAAACTGTTCCAAGTAGTGCTCTGCATTCCGACCAGCACAACTGCAATAAATGTGCCAACAGTTCCGCCAATCAAACCCTCAATAGATTTCGCTGGACTGATCCAATCACGTAGCGGTGTTCGGCCTATCGCTGTGCCAAGGAAGTAGGCCGCAATGTCATTGGCAATCACTCCAATAACAATGATGAACAGGGTGTCGGTGCCTACATTTGCAAAAGCCGCGCCGTTTGCAGTCGAGAAACGCAGAATCAACGCCGCATACGAGCTCATCAGGCCGATCCACAGCATTGCAAGCATCATGATTGCTGTGTTTGGCACAGGACCAGACTCAATGCCATCGCTTCCGATGAACACAACAACTGTGGCGACGAAACCGAGTACGAGTACGAGTGGAAGTGCTGCATCACCAATCCAATATGCACAGAGCGGTGCAGCAACACAGCCAACAACACCAATAACTGTTGATGGTCGGTAGCCACTTTCATTGGCCTGAGTAAAAAATTCGAATGCTGCGACTCCGATGAGCACGGCGATCAACAACATCACCGCTGCTGGTCTCCACATCAAGGATGCGATGAATACGGCAGCGAGTAAGGCGCCCACCGCTGTTGCTGTTGGCAAGTCTCTGCCTCCGCCGACGCTGCTCTTGCCGCGCGAAATTGATCCCGTGGCCGAGCCAGATGACGAACGTTGCGCACGAGTCACCTGCGCGCCACGAGCGGAAGGAGTAGATGAATTGCTGCGCGAACCACCAGTTGAGCCAGCCCGCGAAGCAGGACGTGAGACTGGTCGCGATTGTGCACCCGATGCAGAAGTTGCAACTGGGCGACGACGCTCATCGGTTGGATCGGTGCCGATGACGATGCGACCCTCACGGCGAGGAGAACTGACCGGTGGTGGAGTTGTGGTTTCAAACGATGGACGGCGAGCACCAGTTGACGCACTTGGGTCTGGTTCGTTATATGCAGACCACACGTCGGAGTTGTCGGAATTATCAAGATCGCGGCCGCTGTCATTTGCGCCAATAACTATGCGCCGAGTCGGCTGATCATCAGTTTTTCCAAACCGCGGAACCTCGCCAGTAGGCATCTCGGTCCAATGTGGGAGTTGCTCTGTGTCATTCGTACCAAATGCAAGTGCGGGACCACTGTCGTCTGTCTCGGCAAACTTGACTACACCAAACTCATCACCAAAGTCGATAGTCGGATCAACAGTTCTGTCGACACCATTCGTATCATCGTCCGAAAAATTACCTCTATTGTCATTGCTCATGAGATGTCTCCCTACACTTCGAGTAGTTCTGTTTCCTTGCGGCTAAATGCTTTGTCAATTGCTTCAACGTTGTCGTGCGTGAGTTTTTCCAACTCTTTTTCTGCTCGCTCTAGATCATCTTTTGAAATGTCTCCGGCCTTTTCTGCTGTCTCCAAAGCCTTGCGTGCATCACGACGCACATTACGTAGTGCAATGCGACCATCTTCCGCCATGTTCTTGACCACTTTTACGTATTCTTTACGACGCTCTTCGGTGAGCATTGGAAAACTCAACCGCACGACTACACCGTCATTGCCGGGCGTGACACCCAGATCACTTGACTGAATTGCCTTTTCGATCGCTGCGATTGAGCCGCGATCGTGGGGCTTGATCACCAGGGTGCGGGCATCCGGCACTTGAAATGAAGCAAGTTGCACCATGGGAACCGTCGCGCCGTAGTACTCAACTGCAATCTTCTCGACCAGGTTTGATGTGGCACGACCCGTGCGAACCCCCAAAAACTGGGACTGGACATGCTCTAGAGCCTTGGCCATACCGTCCATGGCCTCAAGCAACGTTTCTTCAATCACCCGACCAGCGTACCTATTTCCTCACCTCTGAGTATGGACTTGACGTTTCCGCGCTCCAATAGGTTGAAAACTACGATCGGCAAATTGTTGTCACGGCAGAAGGTGATCGCTGTCGAATCCATCACTTTAAGACCTTTGTTAATCACGTCTAGATACGAGATATGCGAATACTTTGTGGCCGTCGGATCGAGTTTTGGGTCGGCGGTATATACCCCGTCAACGCCAGAGTGCGTACCTTTGAGGATTGCTTGCGCAGAAATTTCGGCCGCACGCAACGCAGCAGCAGTGTCCGTTGTAAAAAATGGGTTGCCTGTTCCACCGGCCAAAATCACAACGCGACCTTTTTCAAGGTGACGCTCTGCACGACGACGGATATATGGCTCAGCCACTTTTGGCATCTCAACTGCAGACATCACTCGCGACGACTGACCAACTCTTTCGAGCGCGTCCTGAAACGCAAGTGCGTTCATGACTGTTGCAATCATTCCCATGTAGTCGGCTTGCGCCTGGTCCATGCCCTGACCTGCACCTTTAACACCGCGCCAAAAGTTGCCACCACCAACGACTACGGCAATGTCGACACCAAATTCTTGGCGCGCTTCATACAACTCGGTTGCAACTTGATGCAGGACATCGTTGTCTAAACCGAAACCTGTTGATTCTGCCAATGCCTCACCAGACAACTTAAGAACGATGCGATTCCATCGCGGAGTTGAAGTTGGTTTGGATGCCATATCTAGGTACTAGTTTTAGCCGATTTCCACCTGTGAGTAACGAACGATCGTCGATTTACCAATGATCTGCGCTACGGACTGCTTATCGTCCTTGGCATATGGCTGCTCGAGCAATGCGATGTCCTTGAAAAAGCCCTGTACCCGGCCATCAACAATCTTGCCAATGGCGGCTTCTGGCTTGCCCTCGTTGCGAGTAACAACTTCGAGCGTTGCGCGCTCTGCATCAATCACTTCTTGAGGAACGTCATTCTTGGCCATGTACTTCGGTCGGGCGAAGGCAATGTGTACTGCGATGTCGTGGGCCAATTCTTGGGTGGCTCCGCTCATTTCGACAAGTACGCCATTCACACAGCGACCGCCTTGCATGTGCATATAGGAATCCAAAAGGTTTCCAGCTGCGGCTTCAAATCGCACGACGTCACCAATTTCGATTCTTTCCTTGAGCAAGATCTTGAGGTCTTCGAATTGTGCTGAACGCTCGTTGACAGCATCGACGCCCTTGTCTGCTACCAGTTTGACCAAGACATCTGCTTCTGCAATGAAGTGTTCACTGCTAGCCACAAAGTCTGTTTCGCACTTGAGTTTGACAATTGCACCAACGTTGCCTTTGATCAACAATGCAACGAGACCTTGCGCATTTTCGCGGTCGTCACGCTTTGCACTTGCAGCAAGACCCTTTTCACGCAACCACAACTTGGATGCTTCCATGTCGCCATTGTTGGTTTCAAGTGCTTTCTTGCAGTCCATCATTCCTGCGCCGCTTGCTTGACGCAAGGCCTGCACATCTTTTGCAGTAAACGACATCGAGATCAGCCTTCCGACTTCGTCTCGCCAGCAGATGCAACTCGTGCATCACGCTCGGCTTGAGCTGCTGTGGCTGCTGCACGTGCCGCATCTTGCGATGCATCAAATGCTGCTTGCTCTTCAGATGTGCGTGTTACTGGCGCAGCTGCTGCTGCTGCCGCACTTGCACGGCCCGAAGTTTTTTCGGCGATGAACTGACCTTCAATAACAGCTTCGCAAATCATGCGTGACATCAACTCGTTTGCGCGAATTGCATCGTCGTTGCCTGGAATTGGAAATTGCACGAGGTCTGGGTTGACGTTGGTGTCAACAATAGCGATGACTGGAATACCAAGCTTGTTGGCCTCGGTTACCGCAATGTGCTCTTTGACTGTGTCAATGATGAATACAGCAGTTGGCAACTTGCTCATTGAGCGAATGCCCGACAAGTTCTTTTGCAACTTCTCAAGCTCGCGACTGATCAACAATGCTTCTTTCTTCGGCATCAACTCAAACTCACCCGAAGTTCCCATGCGCTCGTACTCTTGCATTTTGTTGACACGCTTCGAAATGGTGTCGAAGTTGGTGAGCATGCCGCCCAACCAACGCTCATTGATATGCGACATGCCGCACTTCTCCGAGAAAAACTTAATTGGATCTTGTGCTTGCTTCTTGGTGCCAATAAACAAAATCGTTCCGCCGTTGGCAACCATGTCGCGAACATATTTGTATGCCGTGTCTACGCGATCGAGCGTCTGCTCAAGATCGATGATGTAGATGCCGTTGCGCTCTCCGAAAATGAACCGCTTCATCCGTGGGTTCCAACGATGGGTTTGGTGTCCGAAGTGGACTCCTGCCTCAAGCATTTGACGCATGCTGATAATGGCCATGATTCTCTCCTCCCCTGTGGTTAATTCGTGAACCCCTGCGCTTTACAACGACCACAGGATGGGGTCCACGTGTATGACGTGAATAATGAAAGACGAAGTGTATCGGGCAGGTTTCAGCCTGCAACGAGAACAGCGCGGGGTTTGCCCCTTGAACCAAGGCTGGCGCATTGCCGCGGGTCGGTGTACTGACCATTTACCCTGACACCTATATACAGCGACTCTCCTGCTGCGCCGATGGCCTGACCAGCGGCAATCACAGTGCCAGATTTGACCGATACCGAGCGCAACCGACCATGGGTCACAAGCAGATTGTTGTTTTCTATCGTTTTGATTGTTTTTATCACCACATAGTTGGTGCCGGCCACGCTTCCTACGAACGTTGCAATACCATCAGCCGCCGCCGTCACGACAGACCCAGGTTCAGTGCGGTACTCGATACCTCGATTGCCACTACACCATTTGCAAGACGGTGCACGAAATTGATCAATTACTACAAGATTGCTCGGCAGCTTGATCGGCAGGCTGATTGGCGTGCCGACATTGGCGCAAGCAGCTGAGCCAATTGATGTCCCACACAACACAAGCACCATGCTCAACAACAGCGAAACTAAGCAGCGTTGGAAGTTAGTCAAGTTCGGCTGCGTGCAACCGTGAACGCAATTGCAACACCGCTTTGGTGTGAATCTGCGAAACACGACTTTCAGTCACACCGAGCACGTCGCCAATTTCTGACAACGTCAAATTTTCGTCGTAATACAACACCAACACAGTGCGCTCCCGCTCGGGTAATTTTTTGATTTCCTGGCGCATCACTTTGCGCAATTCGTCGGCCTCGACTACCGCATCTGGCGCCGTTGCTTTGTATGTGTCTGTATGTGTAGATGGAGAAGTGCTTTCGGCAACGATGTGATCAAGTGGTCCAACCGAACCAGCAGCGATGTCGGTCAGCCTCTTGTGATACTCGGCTTCAGTGATCTGCAACTTGGCCATAATCTCTTCGTCACTTGGGGACCGTTGCAGTTCGTGCTCAAGTTGCGAGATTGCATCTTGAATTGATCGCGAATGAGAGCGCACCGACCTCGGAACCCAGTCGAGTGCTCGAAGGCTGTCGAGAATTGCGCCCCTGATGCGCGGTATCGCATACGTCTCAAACTTTGCACCCTGCATTGGGTCGTACCGATCGATGGCATTCATCAACCCAAACACACCAGCCGAAATCAGATCACCCGTATCAACGCGTTTTGGCAAACCTGCAGCCAAACGACCCGCAACGAATTTGATCAGCGATGCATAATGAACAAGCAACCACTCGCGAGCGACCACATCTTTATCGTCATGCCATTGCTGCCATGCCTGATCGACAGAGAGACGGACGGGCAAAGCATTCATGCCCTCCAATTATGCCCGCGGGTGACTGACCCCGTATACCGACTTGAGCCGCTCTTTACTGACGTGGGTATAGCGCTGAGTTGTCGCGACATCACTGTGACCCAACAACTCCTGCACTGCCCTCAGATCTGCCCCATTGTCGAGCAGGTGTGTGGCAAATGTATGGCGAAGTGCATGCGGATGAGTTGGAGCCATCGAACGTGCATCCAATATTCGGCGCACATCACGAGTCCCGAGTCGCTTGCCCCGACTATTCACGAACAACGCAACAACATCAGATTTTGGGTCACCATCTACAACCACTTCGCGTCGAACCTTCATCCATAATTTGATGGCGTCGATTGTTGGCTCGCTCACCGGCACACGTCGCTCCTTAGACCCCTTTCCCATCACCGTTACAGCATTCGATTTTGCATTGATGCTGTCGATATCAAGCGCGCAGAGTTCGCTCACTCGCAAGCCGCTGCCGTACAACATCTCGATCACTGCTGTATCGCGCAGAGTCTTCCATTCGGGTTCATCACTGTTACTGGTTTCCAATAACGCACCAAGTTGTTCGTTGGTCAACACTTTTGGCAGGCGCCCTGCGTCGCTTGGCGAACGCACGCCGAGTGTTGGGTCTATCTTGATTTTTCCATCCCGAACAAGCCACGCAAAGTACCTGCGCAGCGCTGCAAGTTTTCGGCTCACACTTCGTTTGGCTTGTTTCATTGTTGTCAAAAAACTTATGTATTGACGAACGACATCTTTTGTCACTTCTTTTGGTGAAACTATTTGCTGGCGTTCTACCCATTGCGCAAATAATGAAACGTCACTGACATACGCAGACACCGTGTTGTCGGAGGCGGCCGTGAGCGAAGTCGCGAACCCCTCGATGTTCCACTTGTCGGTTGTTGCCATCAATAAAACCGTACCCTCGTTACTAGCCGCGGCCGAGCACCTCCCACCATCCTGCGTTGTTGATGACCCAACCCTCCGACTCGAGCCGACCGAGAGCAAGTGCCGTTTGCACGAGATCGGTGCTTGTGCGCATCAGCAATTGATCGAGCGTGACTGCCTCTCCCCGCATTTGCGAAAGAAGTGTCTGATCTTGTGCACTCGGCGTGCGACGCGAATCGAAAACTTCGGGATAATTGCGGCGATTGTCCAGACCAAGAGCAACCATCACATCAGTCGCATCAACCACAGGTGCGCAGCCCTGTTGTAGCAACAAGTTTGTGCCGGCAGATGATAATGATCGCGGAGAACCTGGCACTGCCATCACTGTGATGTCTCGGCGTTGTGCTTCTTCCACAGTGATCATTGATCCACCCTTTGCATGCGACTCAACGACTACAAGTACTTCACTAAGTGCCGCGAGAATACGGTTGCGCAACGGAAACCGAAATGCCTCGGGCCTAGTGCCGGGCGGTGACTCGGCGACAAGTAGACCGTTCTCGGCAACAAATTTCCACAAGTCAGCATTCTCTTTGGGGTACGTCACATCGAGACCTGAAGCAACGACCGCGATCGGTTGTCCGCAGTGGGAGTCACGAGCAGAAATTTTGTTGTCATGACTCTTGCTATCGCGGTCAAGTGCAAGCAACACCCCCTTATGGCCCCATGCGTCAATACCTCGCGCCAACCCAGACACGATGGCGACTCCTTGTTCCGAAAGGTCGTACGACAAGTGCGATGCCATATAGCGGCCAGCTGCAGTTGCAGACCGTGTGCCAACAATGCCAACACGACGTTGCTGCAACACACCGAGATCGCCGCGGTAAAACAACACCGACGGACGTGCGACATCGTCAAGCAACAATGCCGGATAATCGTGGGCACCGACATACGTGACTGATATTTCTCCTTCCTCAAGTTTTTGCCTCATCATTTCAACATCGTGAATGTTTGGAGCCTCTCGACCAAGCATCTCCATTGCTTTTGAGGGTGACTGCACAGCGAGCATGGCAGAGAGCCGACGCGTACCAAGTCGTGGAACCGCACTTAACGCAGCGGCCAGCAAACACTCGTTGTTCATAATCTGTCTCCACCCAGTTGCGGATGAACACCGACGCGCAGCGCGAGCGCAGTAGCAACATGTGCTTCGTCGATATGGCTGTCGATATGGCTGTTGAGATAGCCGGGATTGTGTTCATTAGCGCTTTGTAAGTCGGCAATGGTGCGAGCTACGCGCCGAATTCGGTGATATCCGCGACCAGATAAACGTCCTCGTTCTAGGTGATAACGCAGTAGTGCAGCGGCAGCGCTAGTGAGTGGAGCAAATTCATCAAGCAAGTTGGGTGATAGGTCCGAATTCAAACATCCACTGCGCAGCATCGCCATCTCTCGCACTCGTGACACTCGTCGAGCCACTGCAGCCGATGACTCCGCGGGAGTATCTGCAAGTAATTCGTCAACATGCGGACGACTCACAGCAACCCGCAAGTCAAACCTGTCCAACAATGGTCCAGAAAACCGACGCAAGTATCGCTTCTTGGCGCTGTCGTCGCAAACAC
>JBIHZV010000051.1:0-7523 GCA_044240275.1 Ilumatobacteraceae bacterium
AAAAAGGCATCCTGTTGTTGTTTGGTGCCGTATGCAATGAGTGCTGGCCCCATCTGGCGATCTGCAAACCACGAGGCAGCAATTGGTGCCCCTGCTGCAATCATCTCCTCGGCAATGATCAAACGTTCGATAGCTGGTCGGCCGCCACCGCCAAATTCGGTCGGCCAAGTCATACCTATCCAGCCGAGTGCACCGAGTTCAGCCGAAAATTCCTTGGAGTAACCATTCATCCACGTGTCGTTAAACCGACCGTAACGATTGACGGCATCTTGGGCAATTTCGCGTGCACGCGTGCGCAATGCAACGTGTTCGGGGGCCCATTGAAAGTCCATTTTTATAATGGTAGGTGGTTATAGCGCGCTAGACCTGTGTCGAATCTGTGGCAAGCAAGTGTCTCGACTGTTGTGGGGTATTGTTTACAAGTCGGATATAAGTTCCGGGCTTACCGGACGAACAAGTTGGAGCCCCTCATGACCACAAAAATCAAGGTTCTTAATCCTGTAGTTGAACTCGATGGCGACGAGATGACGCGCATCATGTGGAAGTTCATCAAAGATCGATTGATCCTTCCATACCTTGACATCAACCTTGAGTACTACGACTTGGGGATTGAGCATCGCGATGCAACTAGTGATCAGGTGACGGTTGACTCAGCTAAGGCCATTCTGAAGCACGGTGTGGGAATCAAGTGCGCAACAATTACTCCAGACGAAGCGCGTGTTAAAGAGTTCAATTTAAAGCAAATGTGGAAATCGCCAAACGGAACTATTCGAAACATTTTGGATGGTGTGGTATTCCGTGAGCCAATTATTTGCAACAACATTCCCAAGTTGGTGCCGGGATGGACAAAGCCGATTGTGATTGGTCGTCATGCTCACGGTGATCAGTACAAGGCCACCGACTTCCGCATTCCTGGTGAAGGCACAGTGACCATGACATACGTGCCAAAAGACGGAAGCAAGCCGATTGAGATGAAGGTTGCAGATTTCACTGGTTCCGGAGTCGTGATGGGCATGTACAACTTTGATGAATCGATTCGCAATTTTGCACGAGCAACCATGAACTACTCGTTGCAGCGCAACTACCCGTTGTTTCTGAGCACAAAGAACACGATTTTGAAGGCCTACGATGGTCGCTTCAAGGATTTGTTTGAAGAAGTTTTCAGCCAAGAATTTAAAGAGCAGTTTGACAAAGCTGGGCTTACCTACGAGCACCGACTCATTGACGACATGGTGGCATGCATGTTGAGATGGGAGGGCGGTTATGTGTGGGCTTGTAAGAACTATGACGGTGATGTGCAGTCAGATATCGTGGCGCAGGGTTTTGGTTCGCTTGGTTTGATGACATCGGTACTGACAACCCCAGATGGTCGCGTGATGGAGTCGGAAGCCGCACACGGCACGGTGACTCGTCACTATCGCGATCACCAGGCTGGCAAAAAGACTTCGACCAACCCAATTGCATCGATCTTTGCGTGGACACGAGGCCTTGAGCATCGTGGCAAGTTGGATGGCACGCCGGCCGTTATTGACTTTGCTCGCAAAGTCGAAAAGGTGTGTATCGAGGCTGTTGAGGCAGGCGAGATGACGAAGGATTTGTCATTGCTCGTCGGTGGCAACGCAGCACCGTGGCAGACAACTGAAGAGTTTTTGGAGACTCTCGACCGTCGCCTGCAAAAGATTATGGCGTAACACCAAATATGCGCGCAATTGTCTTGCGAAGTCATGGCGGTATTGAGGTCTTGACTTTTGAAGATATCGACGCACCTACTCCTGGCCCCGAAGAAGTTCTTGTGCGTGTACGAGCCACAAGTCTTAATCGCGCCGACTTGTTGCAGCGAATGGGCTTTTATCCAAACCCGTTTCCCGACGTGCACGATGTACCCGGCATGGAGTTTTCTGGAACTGTGATTGGTTTAGGCACACGAGTACGCGCATGGAAAGTGGGCGATGAGGTGATGGGAATCGTGAGCGGCGGTGCATATGCAGAACAACTCGTGATTCACGAGCGTCAGGCAATGCGTATTCCAGCGAATGTTTCACTCGCTAATGCTGCTGCTATCCCCGAAGTTTTTATCACCGCTTGGGACGCACTTGTTGTGCAGGGCGGACTGACGAACGGTCGTTGGGCACTTGTGCATGCAGCGGCTTCGGGTGTGGGCACTGCAGCTATACAGATTTGTAAAGCAATTGGAGCACGCGTAATTGCTACGTGCTCAACAAACAAGGTGGGTGCATGCAAGGCACTAGGTGCTGACGTAGTTGTTGACTACAAGACTGAATATTTTGTAGATGCTGTGAAGCTGGCGACTGGTGGACGTGGCGTAGATGCTGTGCTCGACGTGATCGGCGGCGACTATGTGGACCGTAATGTGGCGTGTCTTGCGCTCAAGGGTCACATTGTGCAAGTAGGAGTGATGGCTGGAGGCAATATTCCCTTCAACTTGGGAGCAATGATGGGCAAGCGCGCCAAATTATCGGGGACTGTATTGCGTGCGCGACCAATTGAAGAAAAGATTGCTATCAGTCAGCGTTTCGCGCTCGAGATAGTGCCTCTGTTTGAAACTGGAGCTCTTCAACCCGTGATCGATAGAAGATATGCGTTTGTAGATATCGCACAAGGACATACGTATATGGAATCAAATGCCAATATTGGCAAAATCGTGATTGATATCAGCGCAAACTAGCGCTTCTTCATCTCCACATAATTGCGTTCATCGGCACCGGTATACGACTGGCGAGGACGGCTGATCTTTTGTTCTTTGTCTTTGAGCAACTCGGACATGTGGGCAAGCCAGCCAACAGTGCGAGGGATTGCAAACAGCACCGTAAACATCTCGACAGGGAAGCCAAGTGCTTGGTAAATAAGACCAGAGTAGAAGTCGACGTTTGGATACAACTTGCGCGAGATGAAGTACTCGTCGTTGAGTGCAACTTCTTCAAGCTTGAGCGCTACGTCGAGCAACGGATTTTTTCCTGTGACTTCGAAAACGTCGTATGCAGCCTTCTTGAGGATGGTCGCACGGGGATCAAAGTTTTTGTAGACGCGGTGACCAAAACCCATGAGCCGGTCATCACCATTTTTTACTTGCTCGACAAAAGCAGAAACGTTTTTAACATCACCGATCTCGTTAAGCATGTGGATCACCGCTTCATTGGCACCACCATGCAGAGGGCCTGACAGTGCTGCAGCTGCGGCTGCTGTTGCCGAGAATGGGTCGGCGTGAGCCGAGGCGACAACACGCATTGTTGTCGTGCCACAGTTTTGCTCGTGGTCCGCGTGCAAGATGAACAATACGTCCATAGCGCGGGCGAGTGCCGGATGCACGGTGTAGTCGTCACCGATGCGGTACATCATGTTGAGGAAGTTCTGTGCATATGACATCGAGTTGTTTGGCAACACGAAAGGCAAGCCAGAAGAAAATCGGTAGGTCATTGCTGCGATGGTTGGTACTTTGGCAACAAGTCGAAGGATCTGCTTATTGAGCACCTCTTCGTCGAAGATGTTTTTGGAGTCGTCATAGAACGTACCGAGGGCTGCAATAGCCGAAATGAGCATGCCCATTGGGTGGGCGTCGTAATGGAACCCGTCGACAAAGCGCTTGCGCATGTTTTCGTGAATCATCGTGTGATGAGTGACGTCGTAATTCCAAGCTTCTAGCTCTTGGGTCGTTGGAAGTTCGCCCTTGAGCAGCAGGTATGCAACTTCGAGGAATGTTGACTTTTCGGCAAGCTGCTCGATTGGGTATCCGCGGTAACGCAGGATGCCTTTTTCGCCGTCCAGATATGTGATCGATGATGAGCACGCTGCTGTCGACAAAAATGCTGGGTCGTAAATACGAAGATTCGGATCGAGCTCACGTAGCGCCGACGATGCAAAGACGCCATCTTTGACTGGAACAGTAACTTTCTTACCTGTTCGGTCATCGATGATGGTGATTGTTTCAGCCATCTGGATTCCCTTCAATTTAAATGAGGAGCTTCCTGTCCCCGGGGGAGAGTTTAGCGGTTGCTTCGCTACAGAGGTGTGTTGTCGTGTTTGCGAGCTGGGAGTCGCTCTCGTTTGTCACGCAGCATCGTAAATGCGGCCGAGATTTCACGTCGTGTTTCTGCTGGGTTAATCACTGCATCGATGTAGCCACGCTCTGCTGCCACATATGGGTTGAGCAGTCGCTCGGTGTAGTCGGCCTCAAACACTGCACGTTCTTCGGGTGTTGCACGGCGTTGCAGGATTGCTGCAGCCTGACCTGCTCCCATGACGGCAAGTTCGGCACTTGGCCACGCCATGCACAGGTCGTTGCCCATGCCCTTGGAATCCATGACAATGTAGGCGCCACCGTAACTCTTGCGCAAGATGACACACACGCGAGGCACGGTTGCTCGAGCGTAAGCGAACACGAGTTGACCTCCATGGCGAATCATTCCACGCCACTCGAGATCCTTGCCTGGATAAAACCCAGGAGTGTCGACAAGTGTGAGTAGAGGAATGTTGAATGCGTCACAGAACGAAACAAAGCGAGCGGCTTTTTGTGATGCGGGAATATCGAGCGTGCCAGCCAAAACCATTGGTTGATTAGCGATTACTCCAACCGATTCGCCGCTGATGGTGATGAACGCGGTAATGACATTGGCTGCCCAGCTTTCGCGCACTTCGAGCATGTCTTCGTCGTCGGCAATTGCCCGAATAATTTTGCGCACGTCGTAGCTGCCAGTTGCAGTGTCAGGGATAATTACGCCAGCCTCGGGTGTAAGGCGATCTCCTGGATCATTTGTTGCAACGTGTGGAGCAACGCTGTCGACATTGTCTGGAATGAATGACAAGAGTTGTTCGAGGGCGATGAGCGCACTTGCGACATCGTCTACGACCATGCTTGCAACTCCGCTTTGACGAGAGTGCGCATCAGTGCCACCGAGCTCTTCGTTTGTCATGGTGATGCCGGTAAATTCGGCAACCATGGTGGGGCCAGACACAAACGCATAGGAATCTTTTGTCATGATCACAAAGTCGCTGAGACCCATAAGCAGTGCTGGGCCACTCACCGCAGGTCCAGTAACGATGGTAAAGATCGGGACAATGCCAGAGCACATTGCAACCCTGCGAGCTGCTTGACCCCAGCTAAACAATGCGTCGATGCCACCCAAAATATCGGCGCCTGAAGATGCCATCGACAACACCAATGGCAAGCGTTGGTTGAGTGCGGTGGTGGCAGCATTGGCAATGACACCAGATGCATCTGCTGAGAGTGCACCGAAGTGAACGGTTGGATCAATTTCAACCCACACAACGTTTCGTTGCGATTCGCTCAGTAATCGAACGTCGGCAGTGACCGCGCCCTTGACTGCTTGTTGCAACTGAACAGGGGTCGACACTTTGCTCTTCAATCCCGTCACGCTTTGAGCGTAGGCGATGCTTGGGTGGATGGAAGAAGAGCAGTTGCTACGCCAGGCTGGCGATCTCCGCTTTTGGCAACAACATTTTTGGTCACTTCGAGTGCAGCACGAGTTGACTTGTTGGGTATTGGTCGGCGTCGAGATGCCCAACCAACCACTCGTCTTGGAAGTTCGGGTATCGCAACGCGCGCAAACTCGCCTTTGAGCCAACCTGGAATTGCTGTAGCTGGAACAATCGCAGGACCAAAGCCTTCGAATGCGAGCGATGTCAAGAGACGCACGCCATCAATTTCTGCTTGAGGAGTAAAGGCGAGTCGTTGTGCTCCGGCAGCGCGATCAATGATTTTCCGCAACGCAGTATTGCGTGGCGCGAGCAAGATCGGTTCGGTCGCTAGTTCTGCAATGGTGATGGTCTCGAGCGAAGCCCAACGATGTTTTGTGTGGACGAGTAATACAAGATCTTCTGAAAACAATGGTTCAAGAATAAGTTCTGGATCATCGACGGGGAAGTGAACAATGGCTGCGTCAAGTTCGCCATTGAGCACACGAGGAATCAGGCTCGAAGTTCCGCCTTCATGGATGATGGCGCGAACAAGTGGGTGTGCTTTTTTGAGAGCAGGAAGAAGACGGGGCATCAGCCATCGGCCGGTTGTTCCGATACATCCAAGCCGTGTTTCACCCTCTACTTCAGTATCGCTCGAGTGAATATCGGCTTCGATGTCTTCGAGTTCGTGAATTATTCGACGCGCCCGCTCGACAACCACTACGCCCTCTTCGGTGAGCGCCCCTCCATTGCGTTCGACAAGCACCGCTCCGAGGTCTTTTTCAAGCCGCGAAATATGAGCAGATACGTTGCTTTGCACGGTTCCGAGAGCCCGAGCAGCTCCAGAAAACGATCCATGATCGGCAATTGCTATCAGGCTGGCTAGATGGCGAATCTCCATTGCCCACAGACTAGCCAAAAGAGTGGCCTACCTATCTCAAAAATAGATAGGTATTATCGTGTCGTTCGCCTTGTGCGCTTACCCATGGGTATGTCATACTAGATACATATCGCGGTGGGCTCCCCCCAGAGCCCGCCCGACAGAATCCATCAAGTGGCGCCCCCGCCACAGGATTCTTAGGTTGAGAGGCCCCGCAGCAATGTGGGGCCTTTCCCATTTCTCGGGTGAGATTCAGCAGCAGTTATTTTTTGGAAAGTAGTGACCTGATGGCCATCACTGCTGCAATAGAAATAGCGAGCCCCAAAGCACGCACGCCGATACCTATTGAGAGAGTGGCGAAAAAAATTCCGATGCAAATTACGGGAATCATTAACACGGTAAAAAATGCGCGAGCAATGATGTTGCGCGGAGGTTTGCGCCACAACACGACCGCAATAATCCCTGCAGCAAGTGCAGTACTAAGAATGATCGCTACGAGACGAGCAAGACTCTCCACGTTCGAACAGTAGTTGACCTATTTTGTTTTTGCTTGTGCAGCTTTTGCAGCTGCCTTCGTCACCTTCTCGCGCACAACGTTGAGTGCGCTGCCGGCCTTAAACCATTCAACTTGCTCTTCGCTGAACGTATGCAGAGCTTGAAACTCAATCTGATCTCCGCTGCGCTGATTGAGGTAGCAGCGGACCGGTTGGTCTGGCTTTGGTGGCATGTCACGCACCGTGATGGTGTCGAGTTCGCCGATCATGTCATACATCGCTGGGTCGGCAAATGTGAGGGGCACGATGCCTTGCTTCTTGAGGTTGGTCTCGGCAATGCGTGCGAACGATCGAGCAAAAATTACTGCGGCACCGCGGTATCGCGGCTCCATTGCAGCGTGCTCACGGCTCGAGCCTTCACCATAGTTTTGGTCACCAATTGCGGTCCATTGCATTTTGTTGTCACCATAGTGGCGGGCAATTTCTGGGAAGGTGCGAGTTTTTCCGTCGAGCAAGTCGATGCCTTCACCAACAACATCGTTGTATGCATTGACAACACCTGCAAACAGGTTGCCACAGATGTTTTGTAAGTGACCGCGATAGGTGAGCCATTTGCCGGCAGCCGAAATATGGTCGGTGGTGCATTTGCCTTTGGCCTTCATGAGGATGGGCATACCGAGGAAATCGTTGCCACTCCATTTTGCAAATGGTTCGAG
>JBIHZV010000041.1:0-10236 GCA_044240275.1 Ilumatobacteraceae bacterium
GAGTTTGCTTTCAGTTCAGCTGGCGTGAGCTCTGCAGCCACGCGTGCACTGACATGTGCAATTCGTGTTAATGCTTCCATGTTTCTATCTCCTATTTGTTTTTGTTGTTATGTGGGTAACTCTTGATGTAAAAATTTCTGCTTAGTGCTCTGGGTGCGCTGCCCCACCGATGTACACCGCGGTAAGAACCGTGAAGATGTACGCCTGCAGGAACGCAACCAAGATCTCGAAGGCCGTCAAAAAGATGAGGAGGCCGAATGGCAAAATGCCGATTGGAATTAAAAAGAATCGCTGTGTCTCGGCCTGGATAAGTGCTTGGGTAAGCAAGGCAAAGATCACGAGCAACAAGTGACCAGCAAGCATGTTGGCGAAAAGACGAACGGCGAGCGAAAACGGACGAACAACAAGTGTTGAAATGAGTTCGATCGGTGTCACCAAGATGTAGAGCGCTTTTGGAACGCCCGGTGGGAACAACACACTTTTGAAGTATCCAAAGAGACCTTGGTGCTTAATGCCGGTTGCGTTAAATACAACCCACACGAGCAGTGCCATAAATGCAGGAACACCCATGCGTGCTGTTGCTGGCATTTGAATGAACGGAATAATTCCTGGCAAGTTGCACAGGTAAATAAAGATAAACATTGTCAACAAGAACGGTGTCCAAGCCATGCCGCTCTTGCCCATTGTTTCCATGATGATGTTTTTTTCAATGAATTCGACAATGATCTCGGCGAGGTTGCGCGATCCCTTAGGAGCCTTGCGTGCATCTTTTGATGAGGCAACCAAAAACAACACAGTGCCAATGACTGCACTCAAAATTGAAATGATGACAACTTTGTTGATGCCTGGCGTTACATCTTTCCAACGAAGAATTGTGTTGATCGGCGGGAAGCTAAAACCACGACCGGCTTCAGCGCTCGGCACAAGATTCTGAAGTACTTGCACCGAAGCTTTGATTGCGAGTTGAGTTGAGAACACTGTGGTCATCCTGTTGATCGACTAGGTGGGTTACTGGTTGAGAAGTTGGTCTTGAGTTGAATTCTGTTTTGGCTTGAGGCCGGGGAAAGCAAGCGACAAAGAAATGTAGCGCATTTCCCAGAACAATAAACCAACATGAGCGATGACAATCGTCATGCACAAAGGAACTAGTTCGGCCCATGAGGCATTGCGCACTAAAAACACGGCTACGGCGATAACTGCCAGCCGCGCAATGTAGCCAAACAACGTCGCGCCCATCATCAAGGCATAAGAAATCTTGGCCGCATATGAAACCATCCACGCTGCGACCGCAAAATTGCCAAGCACGATAGCCAAGCCATACGCCCCAGACCATGCGCCGTTTGCACCCCAAAAAAGAGCGCTCGCACCGATGATTAATGGCGCAACATACATGCCGCGTTTGATGATGTCACGCCCAATGGCAGCCTCTGGGGCAGGGCCGGTGTCGTGCATTGACAACACCGATGTGAACTGCGGGTCGTCGTTTTTCATTTTGCTACACGCTCTTGTTGGTGACTTGTAGTGCCCTGCAACCGTTGCTCGGCAAGTGCTTCAATATGTGTGCCGTATGTGTAATACAAACGAGCGAAATTTCCGACGACAGAAAAAATCACAAGGCCAATCGTAAACATCGGCATTGTTCCGATTGATTTATCAACCACAAGACCGATAACAGTGAATACCAAAACGCTGATGGCCATCTCGGGGCCACGACCCAAAGAGTCGCTTGAGCCAGTGAGCACTGACTTCTTTGCCTTCTTTTTCGGCACGATTCTTTTTGTCAAAAAATTCATCGAATTGGACATCCCAGAGGCTTGTGAAACTAAGTACAAACTAGACGGGATAAGGACTTGCGACCAAATTGCTCGTGCAATTGTGCGCCCATGAGGGCTGTTATTCGGCTGCTATTGACTCGCGGTGCCGTACCAGTCGAGGGTGAAAAATCGTGAAACTAATGAGCAAGCCCGCTGCCAGTAAAACCAGCCACAGGTTGGGGCTTTTATTCGTGAGCGCCGGGTAGAGGGCGAATGCTGAAAACAGGCCTGTCCAGAGCCACAGAATGACGACCGCTCGGCGTGGACCGTGACCGAGAGCGATCAAACGGTGGTGCAAGTGTCCGCGATCGGCGGTTGCAAGGCCCTTGCCACTGAGCGTGCGCCTAAAGATGGCGAAGACCACATCGATAATCGGCACGCCAAGAATCAGTAACGGAATGAATAGGGGCGCAATAAAGAAATATGTCTGGCCGCTGAAGTCTTGAGACTGTGGATCGGCCCGACCACCCACGACGCTTGTCGATACCGCCATCAAGAGTCCAAGCATCAGTGCGCCAGAGTCACCCATAAAAATTCGAGCCGGATTGAAATTGAACGGCAAGAACCCAAGACAAATACCCAGCGTGATGATTGCAATCAGTGGGCCAATGTTTGGTTCGGACAACAAGCCAACGTCACCGAGGTGTTTGCTGTAAACAAAAAACGATGCTGCAGCTATAGCGACAATGCCACCAGCAAGACCGTCGAGACCATCGATCAAGTTGATTGACTGTGTCATTCCCAACAACCAAAACACGGTGAACAACGGAATCCAGTCATTGGGCAATATGAACACGTCAAGAAATGGAACGCGAAAGAAAAACATGGTGACACCAAAATAAACAAGCGCGAGTGCTGCAACCACTACCCCAGTTACTTTCATGGGCGCCGAAACTTCGCGAATGTCGTCAAAAATTCCCAACGCAAAAATCACGACCGCAGCAATGATCACTCCGATTAATTCAGAGTTTTTTTGAAACAACCCAGAAAAACGATCCATCTGCGAAGCAAGTAAAAGCGACGCGAGCAATCCGATGAAAAACGCAATACCACCAACGTCTGGTGTCGCAACCGGATGCGAGCGTCGTTCATCCGGCTCTGCCATCCAACCTTGTTTACGAGCAACGATTGCAACAATCGGCGTCGTTACTGCAGTCACTACAGCGGCACACCCTCCAACAATCAGGTAGCCGTTGAGGTCAATCACGGATTATTTGTTGACAGTTGGATACACCGGAAACTTGGCGCACAGTGCAGCAACTTTCGCGCGCACCTCAGCAACAATGGCGGGGTCATTGCGACCACGCAATGTCGTTGCAATGTATTCGGCAATCAATGGCATTTCTTTTTCGGTCATGCCTTGCGTTGTTACCGACGGAACACCGATGCGCACGCCAGATGTAACGAACGGACTGCGCGGATCATTTGGAATGTTGTTTTTATTCAACGTGATACCGGCTTGATCAAGCACCGCCTGAGCTTCTTTGCCAGTGAGTTCACTGTCGAACGGACGTAAGTCAACAACCATCATGTGCGTGTCAGTGCCACCAGAGACAAGGCGAAAGCCTTGATGGGCAAGTGCTTCTGCAAGCGCCGATGCGTTGGTAATGATTTGCTGTGCATAGACCTTGAAACTTGGTTGCATAGCTTCATGAAATGCAACTGCTTTTGCGGCAACTGCGTGCTCAAGTGGGCCGCCCTGGCTGCCAGGAAACACTGCTTTATCAATGGCCGCTGCGTGTGCAGATGTAGTGAGAATGCAACCACCGCGAGGTCCGCGCAATGTTTTGTGAGTTGTAAACGTCACGACATCGGCAAACGGAACCGGGTTTGGATGTACTCCACCAGCCACGAGTCCTGCGATGTGCGCAATATCAAACATCAACAATGCCCCGACTTCATCGGCAATCGCCTTAAATGGCTCTGGCTCGAGTCGGCGTGGATACGAAGTAGTTCCGGCAACAATCATCTTTGGGCGATGCTCGAGGGCCATTTCGCGAATTTGATCAAAATTTAAACGCTCATCGGTATCGCCAACACGAAACGATTTAAAGTTATACAAAATTCCGCTGGCATTGACCGGAGAACCATGCGTGAGGTGACCACCGTGATCGAGGCTGAGGCCCAACACAGTGTCGCCAGGGTTGAGGAGTCCTAGATACACAGCCATGTTGGCGCTTGCACCAGAGTGCGGTTGCACGTTTGCGTGATCGGCGCCGAATAGTTTTTTCACACGCTCAATAGCAAGTGCTTCGATCTTGTCGACAACTGCGTTGCCACCGTAGTAACGCTTTGTTGGGTAGCCCTCTGCGTATTTGTTTGTCAGCACCGAGCCCGTTGCGGCCATCACATCTGGCGACGTGAAGTTTTCACTGGCGATTAATTGCAAACCAGTGATTTGTCGACCACGTTCTTCGTCGATGTAACCAAAAGTTTCAGTATCTCGGGATGTTTCAGATGGCCAAGGCATTATCAGTTTCCTTCTTGTTCTTCGATTTCGGTTAATTGCGCGACTCGTCGTTCGTGTCGACCACCCTCGAAAGGTGTTGAGAGAAATGTATTCAAAATTTGATCCGCGAGTTCAAAAGTGACCACTCGCCCACCCATCGATAACACGTTGGCGTTGTTGTGTGAGCGAGCCATCTCTGCGAGATACATGTCATTGCAGAGTGCTGCGCGAACTCCGCGCACTTTGTTGGCCGCGATTTGCTCGCCCTGTCCACTTCCACCCAACACAATGCCCATGTCGGCTTTGCCGTCTCGCACTGCGCGGCCCACCGCTGCACAAATCGGTGGGTAGTCAACTGAGTCGGTGGAATGTGTGCCGTGGTCTTGCACCGTGTGGCCGGCCTTTGTCAAAACTTCGACCAGGTGCGCCTTGAGTTCGAAACCCGCGTGGTCAGAACCGATTGCAATTGTGCGTATCTGTTGACTATTCACTGCGCACGATCCTAGATCACAAGCAACCCAACCAATACTTTGCTTATTTATCTAGATATATACAGTTGACCTAGTGACATCTGGCCAAAACACGATTGACCCACGTACCCCGATCCTTGTTGGGCAAGCACAGGTCGCGCAACATAAAGACCATCTCGAGAGTGCAGCAGGCCCAATTGAATTGATGTCGCAGGCAGTTCGTGAAGCATTTGCTGACGCAGGAATACAAAACCCAGCTATAAAGCATGTTACAAAAAATGCCAGAAAGAATGCCGCAACAATCGATGCCCTGCACGTAGTTCGCTCGTTGTCAACACGAAACACCAACCCCGCTCGCGATATTGCCAGGACACTTGAGATCAGTGCCAATGAATACGGTCTTACGCCCCACGGCGGCAACATGCCCCAATACTTGGTCAATAACGCTGCACTGCAGATTCGCGACAATGGCGCTCAGATAATCGTGTTAACAGGCGGAGAATCATTTAGATCTCGCCGTCGTGCTCGTGCCGCAAAAATTACGTTGCCATGGATGGAACAAAAAGAAGATCAAGAAGGTCAAGAAGGTCAAGCACCAACTGCCCTCGGCGAAGACCTGGTGATGAACCATGAAATTGAACTGGCGCACAACATCATGCTGCCAATCGAGATCTACCCAATGTTTGAGACTGCATTGCGTTACCGCGACAAACGAACAGTTGCAGAACACCAGAAGTACATCAGCGAATTGTGGTCGCGCTTCAGCGATGTTGCAGCGGCAAACCCTCACGCTTGGATGCAACAGAGCTACACCGCTCAAGCAATACGTACGCCAACACCCAACAACCGAATGATCGGTTTTCCGTACACAAAGTTGATGAACTCAAACAATGATGTCGACATGGCTGCCGCACTGGTGATGTGCTCTGTCGAGCGTGCTGAAGCACTAGGCATTGCTCGCGATAAATGGATATTTCTGCATGCAGGAACCGACTGTCACGAGCACAACTTTGTTTCACATCGCCACACATTTACCGACACACCTGCGATCCGCATTGGTGGTCGGCGTGTGCTGGAGCTTGCCGAAAAATCAATAGATGAAATTGAAAATCTTGATCTCTATTCATGTTTTCCATCTGCTGTGCAACTTGGCGCAGAGTCACTTGGTGTTTCACTCGACCGACAACTCACCTGCACAGGCGGACTCTCGTTTGCAGGCGGACCATTTAACAACTATGTGATGCACGCGATTGCAACGACCATGACGAAGTTGCGAGAAAAGCCACAAGAAACCGGTTTGGTGTGGGCCAATGGTGGTTATGCGACAAAGCATTCATTCGGTGTGTATGCAACAACTCCCAATCGACATGGCTTCCAGTATGAATCACCGCAAAATCAAGTTGATTCGCTGCCCCGTCGAGCCGTAGCAACAGCCGTTGAAGCACAAGGTTTAGCGACAGTCGAGGCATACAGCGTGATGCATGACCGCGATGGCGCTGCCGAAAAAGTACGTGCCGCAGTTCTTTTGGCCGATGGTCGCAGAGCATGGGCAACGAGTAACAACACGCAACTTGGACAAGACATGTGCGAAACCGAATGGGTTGGAACAACCGTCACACTCGACGCAACTGGCGATATCGGTGTCTAATACAACGTCTAAAGCAGTGCTCGACACGTTTCCGCGTCAGTTTGCTCGCACACAGCGACTCACACTTGGCGAACCACGCAACATCATTGTGTCGGCCGATGGCGCACGCGTAGTTTTTTGCAGGTCACTTGGTGGATCTGATGCTGTGAACTCGCTCTACGTACTTGACGTACCTACGTCGGTTGAAACATGTGTTGCCGACATGCACACACAACACTCAAGTAACGCCAACTCAAAACTGGATACGTCGGCCGAGCAATCTCGACGTGAACGTGCTCGCGAAGGCGCGTCGGGAATCGTGAGTTACTCGTGTGACGACCAAGTACTTCACGCTGCATATTGCGTTGCTGGACAACTCTTTGTCACTAACCTCGTCACAGCTGTCACTCGCAGAATAGAAACTGCCGATGCAATCTTTGATCCGCGACTGAGCCCAAACGGAAAGTTTGTCGCCTATGTGCGAGACAGCAAATTGTGTGTTTCCGATATCAATGGCGCAGAAACAATTATCGCAACAGAGGATGAACCCAACAACGACATCACTTGGGGTCAAGCCGAGTTTGTTGCCGGAGAAGAGATGGGCCGGCAGCGCGGTTATTGGTGGTCTCCTGACAGCACCGCAATAGCGGTTTGTCGTGTTGACAACTCGCCCGTTGCTATGACATGGATTGGTGATCCGGCCAACCCGATGACTCAACCACGACCACACCGCTATCCATTTGCTGGCACCAGCAATGCAAATGTTTCATTGCATCTGTTCAGTATCGACAACGCCGGTCACGACTCTTCGCGTGTTGATGTGCAGTGGCAACAATCTCAACTTGAATACCTCACCAATGTTCAATGGACACGCAACGGCTTGATCATTGCTCTGCAAAACCGTGAGCAAACAAAACTTAAAGTTTGTGCAGTACACACAAGCACGGGTGCGTTAAGCACGATTCGCACCGAAACTGATGAGCACTGGATTGACCTGGTGGCAGGAAGCCCAGCAATGCTCGACGATGGCCGACTCGCAATGTGCTGTGAACGCAATGGTGTGAGGGCACTCACCATTGACGATCAAGTCGTCACACGTAGCGACATTCAGGTTCGCAACATCATCGCAACGACGCCAACTGCAATCTATTTTGGAGCAAACCCAATTGCCGATCCAACGGTTCTGCACGTAATGCACTGTGCGCTCTCTGATCTCGCAGTGTCTTGCCTCACCACCGAGATAGGAGTGCACACTGCCGCAGTTGGTGGTGACACAGTCGTTATTCGCAGCGCAACACTTGATGAAAAACGCACGGTCACTCACGTCAATAGCGCACATGAGATCGCGAACAATGCCGAGATTTCTCTTGTGACCCCCAATGTGACACTGCACCGCGTTGGTGCAAACAAAATTGCAACCGCAATCGTGATGCCGCACAATCACGATGGGTCCCCACTACCCATTTTGTTTGACCCATACGGCGGCCCGCACGCACAACGAGTGGTGTCAGCACGCAGCGCATACTTTGCTTCGCAGTGGTTTGCCAACCAAGGCTTTTGCGTTGTTATTGCCGATGGACGCGGCACACCGGGGCGTGGCACGCAGTGGGAACGCGACGTGCATCATGATCTCGCAACCAAAATTCTCGAAGACCAAATCGAAGTACTCCGCGAACTTCCAAACCTGGTGCCGTGCGCCGACACCACCCGCGTGGGTATTCGTGGTTGGAGCTTCGGCGGCTACCTCGCCGCACTTGCGGTACTTCGTGCCCCCGACTTGTTTCATTGCGCAGTTGCTGGTGCACCTGTAACCAAATGGGATCTGTATGACACCCACTACACCGAGCGTTACATGGGCAACCCACACACGAATGCTGCCGACTACGAAGCAACTTCACTTGTTGCCCATGCACATTTGCTGGAGCGTCCACTACTACTCATCCACGGATTAGCCGACGACAACGTACTTGCTGCACACACGCTGCAGTTTTCAACAGCCTTGTTGCATCATGGCAAAGTGCACGAACTACTTGCCCTGAGTGGCGTCACGCACATGACACCTCAAGAAGTGGTTGCAGAAAACTTATTGCTCCACCAACTCGAGTTTTTGCAGCGAGCTCTAGCCACGTAGCTGGCCAACCGCAATGCGGTCTCGGCCCGACAAATCTTGTTTGATCTCTGCACCAACGAAGCCAGCTGCGCGCATCAATGCGAGCACTTCTGCACCCTGCTGATATCCAATCTCGAGCACCAACCATCCAGACTGCTTCATCCATGTTGAAGCGCCCTCAATCACTGTGCGCAAATCTGCCAACCCATTGTCGTGTGCATACAAAGCCGAATGTGGCTCGTACATATGAACGTCTGGCGCAACTTCGCTTGAAGCATGAGCAATATATGGCGGGTTGCAAATAGCAATATCGATCTGGCCTGCCATGTCTTGAGGCAGTGCATTCCACCAACTGCCATGTGCAATACGCACATTTGCTGCTGCCCTGCCAATACCGATCATGTTTGCGCGAGCAACATCGAGTGCATCGACCGAAGCATCGGTGAGCCACACATGTGCTGCTTCTGCACCGAGCTCGAACGCCATCGACAAGCCAATGACACCGCTACCTGTGCCCAAATCAACAACGCGCAATGCACCATTGTTTTCGTTTTTGCGTGCAATATCCACTGCAATATCGAGCGCAATCTGCACAACTTGCTCAGTCTCGGGTCGAGGAATGAGCACTCGTTCATCGACCATGACGTCGAGATGCCTAAATGCCCAACGCTTCATGACATATTGCAACGGCACACCGCTCAATCGATCGCGCACCATCGAGTGCAAACTTTTTGCGCACGCTACGGTCACCAACTGATCTTGTTCGGCAGAAAACTCGGTGGCGTCCATGCCGCTCGCGTGTTCACACAACCACCGCGCTTCTTGAGCATTGCCCAACTGTTGAACAGTTGTAGCAAGCATTTCTCGCCACGAAACCGTGTCGGTATCTTCAGTCACTTTGTGCTACTCGATTAGTGAACTTCGACGGATGCGCCAGCCAACTGCTCTATCTCAAACTGCTCGGTCAACGCATCAATCACCGTGTCAAGATTTCCCATCAAAACATCTTGCAACTGATACAACGTAAATCCGATTCGGTGATCGGTAATGCGGTTTTCCTTAAAGTTGTACGTGCGAATCTTTTCGCCGCGCCCACCCTTGCCCACTTGGGCTTTACGTTGCGCCGACATTTTTTCGGCTTGTTCGTCTTCACGCAATTTGAGCAAGCGCGAACGCAGAACGGTCATAGCGCGCAATCGGTTTTGCAACTGACTTCGTTCGTCTTGCATAGCTACGACCAAACCAGATGGTTTGTGAGTAATACGAACAGCAGAGTCAGTGGTGTTGACGCCCTGACCACCAGGGCCGCTTGCGCGATAGACGTCTATATGCAAATCTTTTTCGTCGATCTCGACGTCGACTTCTTCGGCTTCGGGCAACACCATCACTGTTGCGGACGATGTATGAATGCGTCCTTGTGCTTCGGTAACTGGCACGCGTTGCACGCGATGTGGCCCGCCTTCAAAGCGCATCTTTGTCCACACTGTGTCACCTTTTGCCGACACAGTGATCTGGTTGATGCCACCCATCGGCGAGTTGTCACGCGACAACACCTCCCATGACCAACCTTGCTTCGCTGCGTACGCCGCATACATATCAAACAAGTCGCTTGCAAAGAGGTTTGCTTCTTCGCCACCTTCTGCGCCACGAATTTCAATGATGATGTTCTTGCCATCATTAGGGTCGGCCGGCAAGAGCAACACCTTGAGGCGCTCTTCAAGTTCGGACAATTTGGCAATACCGGAATCTATTTCTGCTTGTAGTTG
>JBIHZV010000127.1:0-3860 GCA_044240275.1 Ilumatobacteraceae bacterium
GTTCAATCAAGTACTCACTCAAATCTTCTGCCATCTTCTTTGTCAAGGTAGTAATCAATACTCGATCGCCATTTGCGACTCTTCCGTTAACCATCTCTATGATGTCGTCAATCTGGCCCTTAGTGGGTCGCACAATGACTTCTGGATCAATCAAACCTGTTGGTCGCACGATCTGTTCAACAACCTGACTGCTCAAACCCAATTCAAATGGTGCTGGAGTGGCCGAGAGAAACACGCACTGGTTGATTCGTTCCATCGTCTCTTCAAACCGGAGCGGCCTGTTATCGGCCGCAGATGGCAATCGGAAACCATGTTCGATCAACGTTGCTTTTCGATTTTGATCTCCCGCATACTGCCCGTGCAATTGGGGAATAGAAACGTGGCTTTCATCCATCACCATCAAAAAGTCGTCTGGAAAGTAATCGAGCAATGTAAACGGTGGCTGTCCGTGCACACGACCATCAATGTGCATCGAATAGTTTTCAATACCGTTGCAATAACCGACTTCGGCCATCATCTCAAGGTCGTATTGTGTGCGTTGTCTCAGCCGTTGAGCTTCAAGCAGTTTGCCTTCCTTCTCAAATTGCTTCAATCGCGGTTGCAACTCTGCTTCAATCTGCAACATGGCTCGCTGCATACGCTCGTTGCCGGCCACATAGTGCGTCGCAGGGAAAACCATTGTCTGCTTAAGGTCTTGCAATGTCTCTCCTGTTACGGGATCAACAGTTGTGATGCGCTCCACTGTGTCGCCAAACATCTCAAAGCGCGTCACAGTTTCGTCATAGGCGGGATGCACTTCAATGGTGTCACCACGTACGCGGAAATTGCCTCGTCCAAGGGTGAGGTCGTTGCGGTCATATTGCAGATCAACTAGCCGCTTCAAGATACTTCGCTGGTCATAATCGACTCCCACGTGTAACTCGAGCAAATTGCCACGGTATTCGTCTGGATCGCCCATGCCGTAGATGCAACTGACCGAAGCCACGACGATTGTGTCCCTACGAGTTAACAGCGCCGCTGTCGCAGAGTGACGTAGTCGATCGATTTCATCATTGATCGCTGAGTCCTTTTCAATAAAAGTATCGCTCGATGGGATGTACGCCTCTGGCTGGTAGTAGTCGTAATAGCTCACAAAATATTCGACCCGGTTTTTCGGAAAGAACTCTTTCATCTCTTGCGCCAACTGCGCAGCGAGGCTTTTATTTGGAGCCAAGATCAACGTAGGTCTCTGAACGGCTTCGATAGTCCATGCCATTGTTGCCGACTTGCCCGAACCCGTGATTCCAAGCAGAGTCTGAAATCGGTCGCCGCGATTGATACCTTTCGCTAACGCTGCAATTGCAGCAGGCTGATCTCCTGCCGGTTGAAACTCTGAAACAACTTCAAACTTGTTGACCACGACTTCAGTGGCAACACCGTCTTTCTTGGTCACGCAGTCTCTCCTGCATCGGGCCCTGCGTCTGGCAGAGTTGCGATCCACTCCCAGGCCTCTTCAACCTGACGTACCAAATCTTCTTTCGTTCCCGAATTATCGAGTACTCGATCGGCAATTGCTAGTCGGTCCTGTCGTGATGCTTGCTTATTCATGCGAGCCTGCACGTCACTCGCCTTCATACCACGATCACGCACGACACGTTCTATGGCAATTTCAGGATCGATGTCAACGACAATCACACCTGAGAGTCCTTTACGTGGGGATTCGGCAAGCAAAGGGAAGTCTAAAATCGCAATTGCATCTGTGTCTCGCATTTCGCTAATGCGTCGCATCATCTCGACTCCGATTGCTGGATGCACGATCTTGTTGAGATCTACAAGTGCTTGCGCATCAGCAAACACAATTGATGCAATCTTTGCTCGATCGAGTTGGCCGTCATCACCAACAACGTCACCGAAGCGCTCAACCATCGCTGCAAAGACGGCCGTGCCTGAGCGCTGTAATTCACGCGCTATGGCGTCACCATCAATGATGATTGCGCCACGATCGGCCAACATTTGTGAGACTGTTGACTTACCAGAGCCAATGCCACCGGTAAGACCAACAAGAATCATGAACTACACGCTGTCAGGTGATGGCCAAAGTTGTGGCACCACTTCGGATCAAACGGCTATTGCTCACCTGCAGGGGCTTCTTCGGCCGGTGCAGCTGGCTCTGTTGCTGTTACTGATGCATCTGCAACTGGTGCACTTGCGTCGAAGTACTCCGACCATGCAGCTTCACGAGTTGAGTCATCGCCGCCAACCCAGTTGCCTTGGTCGTCAACTTGGAACTGACCGCGATATTCCTCGGCTAGCTCGCCGCCTTCAGCAGCTTGCTTGATCGAGAGGCTGATTCGTCGACGAGCAAGATCGAGATCAATGATCTTGACCCACAACTCTTCGCCCGGAGTAACGACTTGCTCTGGAGCTTCAACGTGGTGTGTTGACATTTCCGAAATGTGCACGAGGCCTTCAATGCCATCGCCAACTTGCACGAAGCCACCGAATGGGACAAGTTTTGTCACGCGACCATATACAAGCTGACCAACTTGGTGGCCACCGGCAAACTCTTGCCATGGATCTTGTTGTGTGGCCTTCAATGAAAGACTGATGCGCTCGCGGTCCATGTCAACCTCAAGGACCTTGACAGTGACTTCGTCGCCGATTGTGACGACTGCACTTGGATTGTCAACGTGCTTCCATGACAACTCGGAAACGTGAATGAGTCCGTCCATGCCGCCCAAGTCGACGAATGCACCGAATGCAACAACGCTCGAGATGCGACCCTTACGAATCTCGCCAACCTTGAGGTTGCCCAAGAAATCGTCACGCTCTCCGCGCTGGTTTGCTTCGAGCAGTGTGCGACGCGACAACACCACGTTGTTGCGTGTGCGATCCAACTCGAGAATCTTTGCTGTGATGCGCTGACCAATGTAAGGAGCGAGGTCACGAACACGACGCATCTCAACAAGTGACGCTGGCAAGAAGCCGCGCAAACCGATGTCGACAATAAGTCCACCCTTGACAACTTCGATGACCAGACCTTCAACGGTTCCGTCAACTTCTTTTACCTTCTCGATGTCGCCCCATGCACGCTCGTACTGTGCGCGCTTCTTCGACAACAACAAACGACCTTCTTTGTCCTCAAGTGTGATGACAAGAGTTTCAATCTTCTCGCCCAACTTGACGATGGTGTTTGGATCTACGTCTGCGCGCATGGAAAGCTCGCGACCGAGGATTACACCTTCTGTTTTGTAACCAATTTCAACGAGTACCTCGTCGCGCGTGATTCGCACAACTGTTCCGGTGACGAGCTGACCATCTTTAAGTTCGACAAGCGTGCCGTTGATTGCATCGGCAAACGACTGGGTGAGATCGCGCTCTGTTACTTGGCGCGGTGTGTAGTTACCTTCTGCGTCGAAGGTTCCCATTGGAGGGCTTTGCATTAACTGAAGATCAGACATGGTTACGTACTTTCGGTGGATGGGATCGGTTGCACCTTTTACAAGGCGGCCTTACCAACGGCAAGGCACGATCACGCTACCAGTCAGGAACTTCAGATCAGCCTGCGCTTCTAGCCCGTAGCACTAGCCCGTAGCACTAGCCAGTAGCACTAGCCAGTAGCACTAGCCAGTAGCACTAGCCCTTGGCACTAGCCCAAGAAGTGCCCCAAGCGCTGTGCACCTCGAGAGGCACCTTGAGGCTTGCGGCTTGCTTCATCTGTGTCAAAACGATCTCTTCAACTACCGATTTCTCACTCACGACTGCTTCGATGATCACTTCATCATGCACCTGCAAGATCACACGGCTCTTCAAGTTGGCCGCCTCAAAGGCGTCACTGATTCGCACAAGAGCAATCTTGAAGATGTCAGCGGCAAGTCCCT
>JBIHZV010000009.1:0-25937 GCA_044240275.1 Ilumatobacteraceae bacterium
CTCACGACTGCTTCGATGATCACTTCATCATGCACCTGCAAGATCACACGGCTCTTCAAGTTGGCCGCCTCAAAGGCGTCACTGATTCGCACAAGAGCAATCTTGAAGATGTCAGCGGCAAGTCCCTGGATTCCTGCGTTCATTGCCTGGCGCTCACCTGCTTGGCGAATTCGGAAATTGCTGCTGTTAAGTTCGGGTATCGGTCTACGCCGACCAAACAACGTTTCTGTGTAACCGCGCTTGCGAGCCTGATCAACAGTGTCATCCATGTATTGCTTCACATTGGGAAACGCAACGAAATATGCGTCGAGAATTCCCGAGGCCTCGGCCACTCCCACACTCAATCGCTGGCTCAGACCGTAGGCCTCCATTCCATAAGCAAGACCGTACGAAACCATCTTTGATTGAGACCGTTGCTCGCTCGATACATCAGACTCTTTGACGTTGAACAGTCGCGAAGCTGTTGCGCTGTGCACATCGATACCGCGCGTGAAGGCATCAATCAAGCCTGGGTCATTCGCAAGATGCGCGATACAGCGAAGCTCAATCTGGTTGTAGTCGGCAACCAAAAATTCACAACCCTTCGACGGAACAAAGGCTGTGCGAAATACTTTGCCCTCGTCAGAACGAACAGGGATGTTGTGCAAGTTTGGTTGGTCGCTAGATAGCCGGCCGGTGCGAGCAACTGTCTGATTAAACGTCGCATGAATCCGACCATCAGCACCGACAGAGTCAAGTAATCCTTGACCGTAGGTTGACCGCAGCTTTTCAAATTCGCGGTATTCCAACAGAGGGTCAATAAATTCTGGCCACTGATCACGAATCTTTTCCAGCGTCGCAGCATCAGTACTGAAGCCAGTCTTTGTCTTTTTTCCAGGTGCCAGTTTCTTTTCTTCAAACAAGATTTCTCGCAACTGAGTTGGAGAGTTGATGTTGAACGGGCGGCCTGCGAGTTCATGGAGCACCAAAGTCAGACGAGCTACGTGAGCCTTCAAGTTTTCATTGATAGTGGTCAACTGCTTGACGTCAACGGCTATGCCATCGCGTTCCATCCGCGCCAACACCCGCACAAGCGGCATTTCCACTTCTGCATAGAGTTTTGAAACACCCTGATCGTCGAGCGCCTTCAAAATTGGGCCTGCTATCAAACCGACCGCCAGCGCTTCGTCGCAGATGCGCTGTGAATTATCCGTGTTGGTCGAACCAAAATCAAGTTGCCCAGACTCTTCAGCACCACCAACTTGAATTGTGAAATTGGTATATCGCCCCAACACCTCTTGAATATCAAATTTATTGTCACTGGGGTCGAGCAAGTATGCAGCTATTGCCGTATCGAGCACAATCGATCTCAGATCGACACCGTGATCCATCATCCATTTCAGTAACGGCTTTGCATGGTGCGCACGAATCTTTTTAAGTTTTTGTATGCCTTCGAGCACAGCCTTGTCTTGTAATACGTCAACACCAATCCAAACTGCGACAGATGTACTTGCATCGACAACGATCGCGATGCCGTCCAATGCACTGCGTCCTGGTTCTCCAACCCATCCAACGCCAACATCGGAGCATTCGATATTTGAGATCTTCGAGATCTTTGAGATCTTGGCAAGTGCTGCAACGGCAGACCCAACATTGTCGCAGCGTTCAATCTTTGCGGCGATGCAATCAACTACAAATTCGCCAACAGCTCCAGCAGCAGTTTCGGCCACAGATTTTGTTTCTGATGATTGATTGTCACCAAAGACAGTTTTGGCTCGAGCGAACATTGATTTGAATTCGAGCGTCTCAAACATAGTTTTCAGCTCACCCATTCTCGGACGAGGAACTGACTTCGTTATGTCAATGTTCACGGGAGCATCGCGTCGCAGCACCATCAGTTGTGCATTGCGCAAGACTCGCTCACGACTTTCAAGCAAACCTTGCTTCAACTTCGGTGTCTGCTCTTCAGCGGCATCAAAAACAGAAACAATGTCCCGATACTTCGTCATCAATTTTGCGGCCGTTTTTTCACCGACACCTGGTACGCCATCCAAATTGTCGCTCGGGTCGCCCCGTAACGCCGCATATTGCGAATATTGCGCAGGCGTTACACCAGTGCGCTCAAGAATTCCCGCTTCGTCGTACAACGCATAGTCACTTACGCCGCGCTTGTTGTACAACACACGAATATGCGGGTCACGCACAAGTTGATATGTGTCTCTATCGCCCGTCACAATCAACAGGTCTTCGCCAGCTTGCTCTGCTTTTTCTGCGATGGTGGCAATAAGGTCGTCGCCTTCAAATCCGGCGGCATCGATAGCAGCGATCCCCATCACCTCGAGCATCTCTTTGATGATGTCCATTTGTTGATACAGGATGTCTGGCTGCGCTTCGCGCTGTGCTTTGTACTCCGGCGCGGCTTCGTGCCGAAAGGTTTTTTCTTTTCGATCGAACACCACAATCACGCCATCCGGTTTGTGGTCCTTCATCAATGTCAAGAGCATTGAACAAAACCCGTACACCGAATTAGTAACTTGTCCGCTCGCTGTCGTCATATCGGTCGGAAGAGCAAAGAAGGCTCGGTACGCGAGCGAATTGCCGTCCAGCACCATCAACTGCAAAAGAAACCCGCCTGGTTCATGCCACGACGATAACCGACAACTACGGAGTGATGTGTCCGCTCAGAATCTGGTTGGCCACATCCACCATTTTGGCTCGCGTGGACATCGCGCTTTTTTGGATGAAGTCAAAGGCAGATTGTTCTGTCATTGAGTATTTGTCAATCAACAATCCCTTTGCTCGGTCCAATAGTTTGCGAAGTTCAAGTTGTTCTCCAAGCGCATCACGCTCACCACTCAGTGTCATCATTTCGCGAAAACGACCGATAGCGAGTTCGATTGCAGGAACAAGATCTGTCTTTTGAAAAGGCTTGACAAGATATGCCAGTGCCCCTGCGTCACGGGCTTGCTCAATCACTTCCCGCTGGCTGAATGCCGTAAGCATTACTACTGGGCAGAGTTTCTCCGCACTCACAACACGAGCCGCATCAAGTCCATCGAGACCTGGCATCTTGATATCAAAAATTGCAACATCAGGAAGATGCTGTCGCACTAATTCAATTGCGGTGTCGCCACGACCAGTGTCTGCAACTACTTCGTAACCCTCTTCTTCCAAAGTTTCCCGCAAATCAAGCCTGATGATTGCTTCGTCTTCAGCAATCACAATTCGCGTCTTTTGATTACTCGTGTTCACAGCAAAACCGAACTATCGCCCAAGTCTGTCGAGTAGGTCATCTTGACGGGATTCAAGATCAACAATCGCAGTGCGCAGATGATCGCGATGTTTCGTCATAGCTTGCATATGGCGCATCGCATCACGCGACTCGGCATCTGCAAGCGGTGTCTCGGACACGAGTGCTCGCACTTCAAGATCGTGAACCTCTTCAGCAAAATGCTGCACTTGCTCTTCAACCACACTCAGTTCGTTGCGCAACGCACTCAGCGACTGTGTGCCGCGACGCAGACGCCGCTCGGTAAGTCGACTGTTGATGCCTTTATTTGCCACGTCGATGAGTGTAGGAGTGTTCATGAAGTTGGTGCCCGAGGTGGGAGTCGAACCCACACGCCCTTTCAGACAACGGATTTTGAGTCCGTCGCGTCTGCCATTCCGCCACTCGGGCCCGAGTGAAGTGTTTGTTTAATTGGCTTACTGCGAGGAAACATCGTACCTACCCGCAACAAGTTCTACGCTGTAGTTGCAGCAATGCTGTAGACAAGGGGTCAGACAAGGCGTCAGACAAGGGTTCGGACATAGAGTCAGACGCTGGCCCAGTCATCAAAACAGCCAACAACACAGCAAATCAACGGGGTTACGTTCTTCATGCTCGCTTTCACATTTCCAGGTCAAGGTTCACAGCGCACCGGTATGGGCGCTGCATGGGTCGACCACGAGAGCTGGGAATTGGTTGGCGAGGCCTCCGATGTAGTGGGTCGAGATGTCGCAGCTCTACTTCTAGACGCAGATGCCGAAGAACTTAAAGACACTCGTAATGCCCAATTGACGACATTTGTTATGTCGCTCATGGTGCTCGATGCTGTTGAGCGCCTGGGTATTGAACCAAGTTTTTGTGCCGGTCACAGCCTTGGCGAATACACCGCGCTTGTTGCAACTGGTGCACTGCGTTTTGACGACGGCTTGAAGCTCGTGGCCGAGCGTTCATCGGCAATGCACGAAGCAGGAATTGCGCAACCCGGAACTATGGCTGCCGTGCTCGGACTTGACGACGAACAAGTGGAGGTCGCATGTCGCTTGGCGGATGCCGATGTGTGGGTCGCGAACTTCAATGCACCTGGCCAGGTTGTCATCGCCGGTTCTCTTGAAGGCGTTGCCAAGGCAACTGAGCAAGCCAAAACACTCGGAGCGAAACGAGTGATGTCGCTTCCAGTGTCGGGTGCGTTTCATACTCCTTACATGTCAAGTGCGCGTGACAGACTTCGCGATGCCATCGCATCAGCTCGCCCGCGTGACACCGAAGTTCCGGTCATCTCCAACGTTGATGCGCTTGCACACGACCACGGCTCCGAGTGGGCGTCACTATTGTCCGCTCAATTGTCTTCTCCAGTGCGTTGGAAGCATTGTCTGCTTACGTTGAGTGAGCTCGGTGTACGTGGGTTTATCGAACTAGGACCAGGCGGCGTACTCACCGGAATGGCCAAGCGCACCATTGATGGCGCGAAAACAATCAGTGTTGCAACTCCAGATGACCTCGATGCGCTCATCGAATGGATGAACGTCTTTTCTGCCACCGCAGTGCCGCTCTCGAACCAAATCCACGAGGGTGAGCATCTCTTCGCTATCGAGCGTCTCGTTGTCAGTCCTGCTGCAGGAGTGTTCACAAAAATGCAGACGGTCGCAAACAACACGGCAATTGAAGTTGGACTCGTATTGGGGCATGTTGGCGACACAGAGGTGCGATCACCATTTGCGGGAATGCTGCAAAATTTTATTGCTGTAGACGGAGAACGAGTAACGGCTCATCAGCCGATTGCTTGGCTCAGATCGCATTAGAGTAATCCGCAATGCCACAAATTCCATCGAGTGCACGTGGTGCGGTCATCACGGGTTGGGGTCGTGCCTTGCCAGACAAGATCGTCACCAACGATGATCTCTCAAAAACTCTTGACACCAATGACGAATGGATTCGTGACCGCACTGGCATCCATCAACGCCACATCGGAGGAAGTACATCGAGTCTTTCAGTGCAAAGCGCCCGACTGGCAATGCAAATGTCAGGTGTCGACCCACTCGAAATTGATGCGTTGGTGTTGGCCACAACTACACCTGATCGCACTGTGCCAGGAACCTCGCCACGAGTTCAACACGAACTTGGGCTCAAATGTGGTGCTTTCGATCTAAACGCTGCTTGTTCTGGTTTTGTGTACGCACTCGTTAATGCCCACGGGCTTATTGCAATGGGCGCAAGAAAAGTTTTGGTGATAGGCACCGACACACTCTCTCGTATTACCGATTGGACCGATCGCGGAACAGCAATTTTGTTTGCCGATGGCTCAGGCGCATGCGTGCTCGAGGCTGTTGATGGGCCGGGTCAGCTACTTGCTTGGGATCTGGACTCTGATGGATCTGTCGAAGATTTGCTCTATGCCGAAATCGGTGGACTACTCCAGATGGATGGCAAAGGTGTTTTTCGCCGAGCCGTACGCATCATGGTTGACTCTGCTGAAAAATCGATGGCTATCGCGGGTGTTACTGCCGATCAATTGGCATTGGTGGTGCCCCATCAGGCAAACACGCGCATCATTTCTGCAGCATGCGAACGTCTTGGTATCCCTATGGAAAAGACTTCCATCGTGTTGCACGAAACGGGCAACACATCTTCCGCATCGATTCCGCTCGCCCTCTTTGATGCTGCCGACAAAGGTCGCCTGAATAACGGCGATTTAGTTTTGCTCGTAGGATTTGGTGCAGGAATGACTGCAGCGAGTGCAATCTTGCGCTGGCAGGGTCAGCGGTAGAAAGAGATCAGACATGACTGAAACAACTTCACGAGTCGTCCTCATCACAGGTGGATCTAAAGGAATTGGTCTCGCTTGCGCTCGCCATTTCGCCGCCCTTGGTGACCGCGTCGCTGTTACGTACAACTCATCTCCTCCCGCGTCAGAGTTTTTTGCCGTTAAGTGCGATGTGACTGACACCAACCAAGTCAATGCAGCCTTCGATGCTGTCGAAGCTCACTTCGGTCCTGTGCAAGTACTTGTCTCTAACGCAGGTATCACCAAAGACACATTGATCCTGCGCATGAGCGAAGACGATTTTGCGAGTGTGCTCGACGCAAACCTCACAGCAGCCTTTCGTGTTTGCAAGCGCGCGACACAAGGCATGCTCCGCGCCCGGTCTGGGCGCATCATCCTGATCTCGAGCGTTGTCGGCATGCTTGGCTCTGCTGGACAAGCAAATTATGCAGCGTCCAAGGCTGGACTTGTTGGTTTAGGTCGCTCCCTCGCTCGTGAACTTGGGTCGCGCAGCATCACTGTAAATGTCGTTGCGCCTGGGCCCGTAGACACCGAAATGACAGCAGCACTCAACGAAAAGCAGATGCAACAAATTACCGACGCTGTACCACTCGGCAGGACTGCAACTGTGGATGAAATTGCGGGTGTTGTCACCTTTCTTGCAAGTCCTACCGCTGCGTACATCACCGGGGCAATAATCCCCGTCGATGGTGGACTTGGCATGGGTCACTAGGCATAAGGCGCTTAGTCAAAGTTCTTTCGTAGTAACCTGTTTTGACAAGTTCAATAACACACAGCCAGGAGCAACAACATGGACCAGCAACTATTTGACCGATTCACAAAATGCGCAGTCGATGTTCTTTCCGTCGACGCCTCAAAAATTGTCCTCACCGCACACTTCTCCGATGACCTAGATGCCGACTCACTCGACCTCGTTGAGTTGGTCATGGCGCTTGAAGAAGAGTTCGGTATTGAAGTACCAGAATCCGATCTCGAAGGTGTCGACACAATCGGCAAGGCCTTCGATCTCGTTACTTCCAAAGTCAAGTAAGCGCTTCGAGCGCAATCAATCATGCAAGGTGCCGGTCATCGCGTAGCCATTACGGGATATGGGGTTGTCGCTCCATGCGGTATTGGTAAGGAACTTTTTTGGAAGGGTCTTCTCGGCCCGGGCTTCACCGGTGCCAACTCGATCGAGTTAAAGGACTGGGACCCATCTCCGTATTTCGAGAGTCCCAAAGAATCTCGCCGAGCTGACCGTTGCGAACAGTTTGCTCTGGCAGCAGCCGGCGAAGCAATGACGCAAGCCGGCGAACTCCCCTACAACCGCGAACGCATCGGCACAATTTTGGGTACCGGCATTGGTGGATTGCGCACACTCGAAGGCCAAGTAGAAGTTCGCATGGAAAAAGGTGAGCGACGAGTATCGCCATTTCTCGTACCAATGATGATGTCCAACGCATCCGGAGCCGCGATTTCTATGCGTTATGGCCTTCAGGGCCCAACCGAAACGGTTTGCACAGCGTGCGCAGCATCGACACATGCAATAGGTAATGCTGCTCGACTCATTGCTTGGGGTCGTTGCGACGCCGTAGTTACTGGTGGCACAGAGTCGGCCGCGACAGTTACTGCACTTGCAGGATTTACCAACATGACCGCACTCTCCTCAACATTTGTAACGAAACCATTTGACGAAACACGCGATGGATTTATTCAGGGTGAAGGCGCAGCAATATTTGTGCTCGAACGACTCGATCTCGCGGTGGCACGAGGAGCCACGATTCTTGGTGAGATTGTTGGTGCTGCGAGCAATGCCGATGCGTATCACATCACCGCACCTTCACCTGGTGGCGTAGGTGCAACACGCTGCATGCAACTTGCCCTAGAAGATGCAAACCTTATGCCAAGCGACATCAAGCAGATCAACGCACACGGTACGAGCACCCCACTGAACGACAAAGCTGAGTCGCAAGCAATCGCTGCAGTATTTGGCAATGACGGTCCTCCAGTTGTTTCGATCAAAGGCGTAACTGGTCACCCACTCGGCGCTGCTGGCGCTCTCGAGTTGGCAGCAGTGATGTTGTCGTTTGAGAAGAAACTGATTCCGCCTACTCGCGGAACAACTGTTGTAGATCCAGAGATGTCGATCGATGTCGTCATCGGCGAACCACGATCATGGGAGCCAGGCCCAACAATCTCGAATAACTTCGGATTCGGCGGACACAACGGTTCAGTTATTGTCTCGCCATACGCTGGCTAAGCGTCACGTTTACCGTTGACTAAGCGTCACGTTTACCGTTGACTAAGCGTCAACTACCACAAACAGCAATTCGCATTCACATGCAATTTCGCCGTTAACGCGAGCCACTCCTGCACCTTTGCCGGCCCGCGCCGACATACGACCGATAGTCGCCGACAATTCAAGCGTGTCGCCAGGAACAACTTGCCGCCTAAAACGCGCTGCGTCTAATCCACCAAAAAGGGGAAGTTTGCCCGTGAATTTTGGATCGCTCACGATTGCCAGTGCACCAGTTTGAGCAATTGCTTCACACATCAACACGCCCGGCAACGTAGGCCGACCAGGAAAGTGCCCTTCGAAGAATGATTCGTTGCCAGTGAGCTTCCAAATTGCTGAAGCAGAAATTCCAGGTGTCAGTTCGGTAATCGCATCCACAAACAAAAATGGCGCACGATGGGGCAACAATGAACTTGGTTCTGGGAATGTTGTCATCTGCGATTCCTTACTTCTTGAGCGACTCGAGCAATCGAAGCGGTGTGTCCTTAGGCGAGATCTTGTACCAAGCATGGACAATTTCGCCCTTGCCATTGATCAAGAATGCCGATCGTTCAATCCCCATGTACTCACGACCGTACATTGATTTCTTCTTCCAAACCTTGTATTTCTTGGCGACCGCATTGGTGTCATCTGAAAGCAATGTGAAACCGAGCGAAAATTTCTCGTCAAACTTCAACAATTTTGCAGGTTTATCAGGACTGATCCCCACGATTACGGTTTTGCCGATCTGGTCAGCAATATCGCGCAAGCCGCAAGACTGCTGAGTACATCCGGGCGTATCGGCCTTGGGATAGAAATACACGAGCACCATGCGTCTGGACATTTTTTTGAGCGAGAACTTCTTTTCATGCTGGTCCAACAATTCGATATCTGGCGCCAAAGTTCCTTCTTTTAACATTGGTCTACAGCTTTACGAACCTCGGCAATGTAATCACCCACTGCGTCGGCATCTTCTTCGATCAGGCGACGCATAACTGAAGCGCCCTGCACGACGCCATCGGCAATCGTGCACGCCTCAGCCGCTTGCTGTGCATTAGAAACCCCAACACCAATCAACACCGGCATATCAGTGATCGCCTTTAATCGTTTAGCAAGTGTGAGCGCGCTTGAAGCGAGTGTGTCTCGCTCGCCTGTCACGCCCAGCAAGCCAACTGCGTACACAAAACCCCTACATCGCTCAATAATTCGAGGCAGCCGTTCGTCAGGTGCAGTTGGTGCAGCAAGCATCACAGTCTCAATATTGCTCAAGTCGGCTGCGGCGCACCACAAACCAGACTCTTCAAGCGGAAGGTCAGGCACAATCGCTGCACACACTCCGGCTTCACGCAACGAATTTGCAAATCGTTCATGCCCCGCATGATGCACCGTGTTGTAATAACACATCACCGCAAGCGGAATGCCAACGTCGACAGTGCGTAGTTCGTGCAGGATAGAAATCGGTGTGGCTCCATTGTGTAGTGCCGTCTCCGATGCGTGTTGAATTGTTGGTCCATCCATGACGGGATCAGAAAAAGGAATACCGATTTCAATTGCATCAGCGCCATTTGCAGCAGCGGCACGGATGGCATCGGTCCAACCCTCGAACCCTCCTGTTATGTAGGGAACAACGAGCTTGCGACCTTCGCTTCGCTTTTGACGCAAATACGTTTCAAGAATCCCAAAACCTGTCGACATCAAATTTGTCCGTCGAGAATTTCCATCATCTGAGCGACATCTTTGTCACCTCGACCGGACAAGTTCATCAAAATTGTCTGACCTTGCATTTTGGGTGCTTCACGAATAATCCAAGCCATTGGGTGTGCGCATTCCAGTGCGGGAATAATTCCTTCACTTCGCGACATGACTTGGAACGCACTGATCACTTCTTGATCATTCACGCATGGATATTCCGCACGACCGATTGATGCAAGATACGAATGTTCCGGGCCAACACCTGGGTAGTCAAGCCCTGCCGAAATCGACTGAGCCTCTTGTACCTGACCATGTTCATCTTGCATGAGGTAGCTGCGCATTCCATGTACTACCCCAGGCATACCCTTGCCCACTGCCGCGCCGCCAGCTGGTTCAACGCCAATCAGACGAGCTTTCGTATCGACAAAGCCCGAGAAAATTCCGATCGCATTAGAACCACCACCGACAGCTGCCACAACAACGTCAGGATCTTTGCCGCCAAGTAACGAATGACACTGCTCGCTTGCTTCTTGTCCGATCACACTTTGAAATGTGCGCACCATCCATGGGTACGGATGTGGGCCCATTACTGACCCGATCGCATAATACGTGTCTTCGACCGTGGCAACCCAGTCACGCATCGCTTCGTTGACCGCGTCCTTGAGTGTGCGGCTACCCGAAACTGCCGGCACTACCTCTGCGCCTAATAATTTCATTCGAAAAACATTCAACGCCTGTCGCTGCACATCAACTTCTCCCATGTACACCTTGCAACTCAAGCCAAGCAGTGCCGCTGCAGTAGCTGAGGCAACACCGTGTTGACCAGCACCAGTCTCTGCCACGATTCGTTTCTTGCCCATTCGTTTTGCCAGAAGCACCTGGCCAAGCACACTGTTGATCTTGTGCGATCCGGTGTGATTGAGATCTTCTCGCTTGAGCAACAATCGGATACCAAGCTGCTTGCCCAAATTGTGGCATTCAGTCAAAATTGACGGACGACCCGCGTAGTCTCGCAACAGGTCATCAAGCTCTTTTCGAAACGACGGATCAGCCCACGCATCACGAAAGGCCGCCTCCAATTCCTGACAAGCAGGAACGAGTGTCTCGGGAACGAAACGTCCACCGAACTCACCAAAGCGACCATCGAGACTTGGATCCTGCAGCATCATCCAAATCTACTAGTCGGTGTCTCCAATTTCTCGGGCAGCCGCTCGTGCATTTGCGATGAACTGACGCATTTTTATTGGATCTTTGAGCCCGTGACTCTTTTCAACTCCACTCGATACGTCAACCCCCCACGGACGCAACCGATCAATGCCTTCCCCGACATTCTCTGGATGTAACCCGCCAGAAAGAATGAGCCGTAATCCAAGAGGAATCTCGTTCATCAACTGCCAATCGAACACCTCGCCCGAACCTGGACTGAGGCCGTCGACCAAAATCGCATCACACACAAACTCGTCTGCACGTGCCGCATCTGGTGAGCCTGCAACAACTGCCTTAATTGAAAACCGCACTGATTCTGAAACTTCAGAAGTAATTAAAAGTGATTCATGACCGTGCAACTGAGCACCCTGCAAGTGCGCCTCTTGCATGATGTCATTGATGCGTTTCGGCAACTCATCACGAAACACACCAACCGTTACAATTTCTGACGGCAACCGTCGCACAATCTCGCGCACCTTGCTTGGCGCCACTTGACGAGGTGATGGCGCAAAAACGAAACCTAGAGCATCAGCTCCAAGCGCAACCGCAAGTAGCGCATCTTGCTCGTTAGTTATGCCGCAGATTTTGATGAACACAACAACTCACGCTAGTTCTTGGTGGTTGTTACACGTAGTGATGCAATTACGGCAGCCGGATCATTGCTGATCACCAGACTTTCACCAACCAAGACCGCGTCATAACCCGCATTGCGAAGCGACTGCGCGTCATTGGCGTCTCTCACTCCGGATTCAGCAACCTTCACCACTCCATTAGGTATCAAAGCCGCTATGCGCACGGCCCTTTCGTGATCTACCTGAAATGTCACGAGGTCACGTTGATTTACGCCGATCATTGTTGCGCCAACTGACAACGCTCTCTCTACTTCAGCCTCATCATGGGTTTCGACCAACACGTCGAGGCCAATCTCGGTGGCCAACTGATGGAACGCAATCAGCTCAGGTTGAGAAAGAGCAGCAGCAATCAACAACACGCAATCAGCACCCATGATGCGCGCGTCACAGACATCCAATTCGCTAACAGTAAAATCTTTGCGCAAGACCGGTATCGCTGTGGCAGCGCGTGCCTGAAGCAAATCGTCCACCGATCCACCAAACGAAACATCGTCCGTAAGCACAGATAAGCAACTTGCTGATCCGCTTTGGTATGCACGAGCCAAATCCGATGCGTCAATACCTTCGCGTAGCACGCCCTTAGAGGGTGAACGACGCTTGATTTCGGCAATCACTGCAAGTTGATGCAGAGAATCGGCACGCAACTTTTGAACGAAGCCTCTCGTCGGTCCAACCGACTTTGTTTGATCAATCAGTTGCGACAATCGCCGAGAATCAGAATGCGCCGCAGCTCTGTGACGGTCAAGAATCTTGGCGAGATACAACGCTTAGAGTCCCTTGCCGCCTACTGGCTTCAAGAATGACATCTCAGGTGCACCATCGATAAAAGGAGCAAGCGACTGCGACCACGTTCCAAACGCCGCACTGCTCGTATGTGCTTGTGCTGATGCATCGTCTGCATACAATTCATAGAACCACACAACGTTTTCATCAATAAGGTCGTGATGAAATAGGTAGGTCAAAGTGCCTGCTTCACCCTGGGCTGTTGCTAGACCAGGTTGCACTGCGGCCGTCATCGCATCTCGTTGACCAGCCTTAACGCGAATTTTTACTGCTATTGCTACTTTGCTCATAATCTGCTCCCTATTTGTCTTAGTAATTGATTTATAAAAGTGAATTCTTGATCGTATTAGAAACCAATTTTGGCGCGCAACACATTTTCCAGATCGCTGATCGCAACGCGCTCCTGACTGGTGGTGTCACGCTCGCGAATCGTTACCGCTCCGTCTTCAAGTGAGTCAAAGTCGACTGTTACGCAATACGGGGTGCCAATCTCGTCTTGACGCCTATATCGACGACCAATGGCTTGAGTCTCGTCAAATTCGCACATGTATCGCTTGGCCAATTTTGAGTAGATCTCCTTAGCGAGCGGCATCAACGTGTCCTTCTTAGACAATGGCAAGACAGCAACTTGATAAGGAGCCAAACGGGGGTGCAAACGCAAAACTGTACGTGGTTCGTCGTTGACAACGTCTTCGTCGTAGGCCGCTAGCAAAAATGCAGCCATTGTGCGGTTGGCACCAGCGGCTGGTTCAACAACAAAAGGTACATAGCGCTCGTTCGTCGTTTGATCAAAATAATCAAGCTTCTGCTTCGAATATTCGGCATGGCGTTTGAGATCAAAATCGGTTCGTTGAGCAATACCCTCCAGCTCTCCCCAACCCCATGGGAACTTGAATTCGATATCGCTTGTGCCAGCAGAATAATGGGAGAGTTCATCTGCTGCATGCACACGCAAACGGAGCATGTCTGCAGGAATTCCATACTCGATATACCAGTTCATGCGCTCTTGGCACCAATACTCGTACCACTTCGCACTCTCGGCTGGCGGAACGAAGTATTCCATTTCCATCTGCTCAAATTCACGTGTGCGGAAAATAAAGTTTCCAGGAGTTATTTCGTTGCGGAATGATTTGCCGACTTGAGCAATACCAAATGGAGGCTTGCGTCGTGATGTCTGCAAAACGTTTGCAAAGTTGACAAACATTCCCTGAGCGGTCTCAGGCCGCATGTAGACGTCAGTTCCTTCGCCCTCAACTGGTCCGGCATGTGTCTTAAACATGAGGTTGAAGGCCCGAGCTTCAGTGAACGTGCAGCCCTTCATCTTTTGTGGACAATCTCTGTCATCAAGTTGGTCTTCGCGAAAACGCTTCTTGCAAACGGTGCAATCCACGAGAGGATCACTGAAGTTGGCCAAGTGTCCGCTGGCTTCAAACACTGCATGAGGACCCAAAATCGCAGCATCAATCAGCATCACGTCATCGCGCTCTTGAACCATTGCACGAACCCAAGCATCTTTGACATTTCGCAGCATCAATGAGCCGAGCGGGCCGTAGTCATAGGACGAACGAAAGCCGCCATAAATTTCGGCACTTGGATAAACGAAACCTCGGCGCTTGCAGAGGTTGACTATTTGCTCAAGTTCGGTCGCGGGCATTGATACAGACTACAACCCACTAGATATAGAGACTCGTCAAGTCAGTTAGCCACGCTCAAACATCGCGACCGAACGCAATCGTCGTTCAACATGGTGCTCCATTGATTGTGTTGCAAGATGCGTAATTTCAGCAGTTGCCGGCGTGGCTGCCTGAGCGAGAGCGAAGTTAAGTTGCCCACCTAGCACCTGCTGCAAAAGTAGAACCGCAGCAGGACTAATGGACACCCCTGTGCGACATTCTCGACACTGCACGCCGCCCTGGAGCATGTCAAACGCAACGAGCGGAGCATCCGAACTGCAGGAAACACATTTATCCATCTGTGGGCATACCCCCTCTGCCGCAAGTAGCTTCCAATAAAAAGCCGCTAGCACCAAAGGTGAAGCCTGCTGAGCGAGTGCATTCAAAGCCCCAACCAGCATGCGATACAAGTGCGGAGAAGGCTGTCGATCGTCGGCGATCATGTCAACCGCCTCCAACATGGAGAGTCCCTGCGTGAGTCGATCTAAGTCTGCGTGCAACGGCGCACTTGATTCGATCAACTCGACCTGGTTAACAGTGTCAAGATCTTTACCTTTGTAGAGCAACACCTCGACGTGACTCAACACCTCAAGTCGCGCACCAATCTTTGACTTAGTTTTACGAATGCCCTTGGCAACGGCTCTCACTTTGCCATGGTCTTGAGTCATGATCACAATGATGCGATCAGCCTCGCCAAGTTTGTACGTGCGTAGCACTACGCCCTTGTCGCGATATTGGCTCACGAGTCGACGCCACCGAATCGACGATCTCTGCGTTGAAAATCATTAATCGCCATCTGCACATGCTCGACATTGCATTTTCGCCACGACACATCCAAAAACACGAGCTCGCTATAGCTCAATTCCCACATCAAACTTGGCGGGATCTGAGTTGGAGAGCCAAAAACCAAAATGAGATCAGGGTCTACAAAACCTGGCGGCAACATTGCTGCGCGTAAGACTTCTTCGCTGATCTCTTTGTCTTGACGATTTGTCGCGCGTTCACCTCTAATGAGATTCAGTGCGTTCGTAAATCTCTCTCTGCCATCTGCACACAGGTCAACAACTACGACCAGTCCATCTTTTGCAATAAACGAAATCCTGTTTCCGTTGCGTTGCCCTCCACATGCATCTAAAACGGTCTTCGCTATCTCATCTTCGGCCCCACTTGGACCGGCATAGGGACACACCGTCAACCATCGAGCACCAGATTCATGTACCGAGTCGACGAACGTGTCGAGTTGCAACTTCCATTCTGCAAGGTTTGCTTGCCTCCACTCTTGCAACGTGCCACCGCATACCAATACGTGTGAGAGGCCACCCTCGTTGGCCACTTGGCCCTGCGCAATACTTGTAGACCTCTTGACCATCCCTCTATTGTCGCATGAAGCCTTACGATGGTGCTTCCAATGAATGCGATTCCTTCACCCAACGGCCCACATGTGGCATGCATCATGGATGGCAATGGGCGCTGGGCCAAACGCCGCGGGTTACCTCGCACCGCAGGGCATACCGCAGGCGAAGAGAACCTTGCAGAAGTCGTGCGCATTGCTTCCGCTCGAGGTGTCGCTTATCTCACAGTGTTCGGTTTCTCTACCGAAAATTGGGTACGTCCAAAGGCAGAAGTACGACACATCCTGTCGCTACACAAACGACTCTTTGGACGCATCCAAGAACTCAACGCAAATAATGTGCGAATTAATTGGATCGGCCGACCATTCGACGAGCCGGGAGCCCGCACTCCTGCTTTCGTACAGCGTGCTATTCGTCAAGCAATTGCCGACACAGCCAACAACACCGGAATGGTGCTGACGGTCGCTTTTGATTACGGCAGTCGTGCCGAACTGTTGCGTGCTGCGCAACACAGCATGAAGGAATCAAATGATGCAGCACCTATTTCATCTGCCACATTGCAGTCTCATTTGTATAGCCCAGAATTGCCAGATGTAGATCTGTTGATTCGCACGTCGGGTGAAAGCCGGATCTCCAATTTTCTGTTGTGGCAAATCTCCAATGCAAAGATCTATTTCACAGAACGTTCCTGGCCGGACCTCGATGCCACCGAGATTGATACAGCATTGGCGTTAATCCGCAAGTGACGAACAAAGACATCCAGCGCAACACACTTGCGCTTCTACACACTGTTACGGCTGCCCTACCTCAAGCCGAAGAACGCCAAGGTCAAAATGAAATGGCTGTAGCCATCGCCCTTGCAGTAGACACCAAGCGTCACCTGATAGTTCAAGCAGGCACCGGCACTGGCAAAACCCTTGGCTATCTTGTGCCACTCATCGCGTCCGGAAAACGAGTTGTCGTGTCCACCTACACCAAGGCACTGCAGGACCAACTTGCAGCCAACGATCTTCCCTTGCTCTCCGATGTTTTGGGAAACGAATTGAACCGCCACATCTCTTGGGCTGTACTCAAAGGTCGGAGCAATTACATCTGTGCTCAACGAGTCGACGAGATTGTTGCCCCAAAGCACTCGAAGCTCGACCTCGAAACAACTCCGGCAAAAGTCACCAAGGAAATTGCGCAACTCACCGAATGGGCTGCACAAACCGACACCGGAGATCAAGGTGATTTGACATGGAGTCCAAGCGATCAGGCGTGGCGCATGGTCAGTGTGGGCAGCGACGAATGTCCGGGGGCACAGCGCTGTCCTGCAGGTTCACGCTGTTTCGCCGAACGCGCACGCGACAAGGCAGCGGATGCTGACGTCATTGTTGTCAACACACACATCTATGGTTTGCATATCGCAACTGGGGGTGCGTTGCTACCAGAGCACGAAGTGGTGGTATTCGACGAAGCCCATCAACTCGAAGATGTCATCAGCGCATCGGTCAGCACCGAAATTGGTCCCGGTCGCGTCAATGCAGTTGCAGCATCGATACGAGCAATTATTCGAGATGACGCAATGAGTGGTTCGCTTAATCAGATTGCCAATGATCTCCATACACAACTTGCCCCATTTATAGACAAACGACTGTCTATGCCACTTCCAGACGACGTCCAAAATGAACTCATCAAGTTGCGGCTCAAGGTTGACTCTGCTCTTGAGATGCTGCGAAGTATCAGTAGCAAAGACGAAACAGCAAAACAGAGAGCTCTTCGCGCGCAAACCTTGTCCACAAGACTTATCGAGTCCATCGACATATCGCTCATGGAATTGAAAGGTCGGGTCGCTTTTGTGAGCGGTACGAAGGACCGTCCAGTTCTCGAGATTGCCCCACTCGATGTTGGCCCATCATTGATTGACAATGTTTGGAATCAGCGAACCGCAATTCTCACAAGCGCCACCATCCCGCTCTCACTTCCAAATCGAATAGGTCTCGCAGAAGATTCCGTAGATGTCATAGATGTAGGAAGTCCGTTTGACTACGACCAAAGTTTGCTTTATTGCGCAAAGCAACTGCCAGAACCAAATAGCCCATTACGTGATGAGGCCTTGCACAATGAAATTGAACGTTTGATAAATGCCGCTGGCGGCAGAACCCTTGCACTCTTCACCACCTACAGAGCAATGCACTTGGCAGCCGACGAGATGGCCAAGAGGCTTCCGTTTACCGTCTTACGCCAGGATGATCTGCCAAAGATGGCGCTCATCAATGCTTTTGCGATAGACGAATCAACATGTCTATTTGCAACTGCAGGGTTCTTCCAGGGCGTCGACGTTCCTGGTCGCACCCTCAGTCTCGTCATTATCGACAAGATTCCATTTCCCCGACCGGACGAACCGCTCTTAAGTGCGCGACGAGACATAATCGGACGCTATTACTTCAACGAGATTGATATTCCACTCGCAGCAACACAACTCGCTCAAGCATCCGGACGTCTCATCCGCTCCCAAACCGATCGCGGTGTCGTGGCCATTCTCGATCCACGCCTCGCAACAAAGGGTTACGGAAAAACTCTTGTTGCTACGCTTCCGCCAATGCCCCGCACTGTCGTTCTTGAAGAGGTTGAGTCGTTTTTACGTAGCCTTACGCAATAACACGTAGTCGTAGTCATGGACATATGTCTTACTTGGCGACAAGTTTGTATCCCATTCCGTGCACAGTTTGAATGATTGTCGGATTCATCGGCTGATCTTCAATCTTCACTCGCAAACGACGAATGTGGGCATCTACCAACCGTGAGTCACCGAGATATTCGTATCCCCAAACACGTTCAAGCAATTGATCTCGCGACATCACCATTCCAGGATGATCCGCAAATTCACATAGCAAATTGAATTCAGTTTTTGTAAGCCTCAATTCAACTCCATTTTTGGAAGCAACATTAAGTTGCCTATCGAGTTCAACATCGCCGAGCCGTTGAACACGGACTCCACCTGCAACCGAGTTTGGTTCGACCAATTGCGTTCGTCGCAATGCCGCGCGAATCCTGGCTGCCAATTCTTTTGCAACGACTGGCTTTGTCACATAGTCATCTGCTCCGGCTTCGAGACCGGCCACTAGATCGTGTGTATCTGTTTGTGCTGTAACCATAATGATCGGCACAATTGAGTGCTGACGCAATTGACGGCACACCTCAAAACCCGATATGTCAGGAAGCCGAAGATCGAGCAATACGAGATCTGGAGTTGTCTCTGCAAACCTCGAAAGTCCCTCTGCCCCGTCCTTGGCCTCGTGAACCGTGTAACCCTCGTCTTCAAGTGCCAGCCGCAGGGCAGTTCTGATCGCCGTGTCGTCCTCGATGAAAAGCAGCGAATGCATGCAAGCAGTCTGCCCGAAGTAGACAAATTGTTACTAAAAACGCACATAATTCGTGCGTAGCAGTCAAATCTCTCCACAACAATAAAGCCATCGAACCGGTGGAGATCTTGCTCCCCCTTGGTCCTCACCGGTTCGGATCTCCCCTAGTTCCTGCCATGCTTAGAGCATGAATGAGGATCGACGCTTTCCAAATCTATTTGGACTTCGCGGTCGAATGGTCTTGTTCTTCAGCCTCGGGGCATTCGCAGCAGCGTTAGCACTCAGCGTCGTGACATTTGCAAGTACCCGTTCCTATCTGCTCAGTCAACGAAGCGAAGTCGCTAAACGCCAAGCTTTCAACAATGCGCAACTTGTACGAACGCTCTACGCCGAAAACCCAGCAGATGTAGACCAACTCATTGCAAACATTCGCAGCGAGCGCGGAGGGTACGCAGTTCTGCATATTGACGCAACCGAAACGGAAAGCGAATACTTCTACGCACAAGAGCCGTTACGTTTCACGCAATCAAATTTGCCCCAGGATCTCGTAAGCAAAACACTGCAGGGTGGCACTGGTCGACAGCGATTTACGTTTGACTCTGCTCCTTACGAAGCGATCGGTGTCTCAATTCCATCAATTCATGCGCAGTATTTTGAAGCGTTTCCACTCGGCGATGTTGCAACAACTCTCGGAACAATTCAAACCACGTTGCTCATTGGCGTAATTCTGATCACTGTCGCCGCAGCCTTTCTTGGATCTACAACAAGTCGTAATGTGCTGCGACCTTTGCTGCGAGTGACAGGCGCTGCGAATGACATCGCTACTGGCGGTCTAGACACGCGTCTCGAAATCGAGAAAGACCCAGATCTAGAAAGACTCGTCACTTCATTTAATGAGATGGCAGATGCCGTGCAACAAAGAATCGAACGAGAACAACGCTTTGCAAGCGATGTGAGCCATGAGCTGCGCTCTCCAGTAACAGCACTTGGTGCAGCCGTTGAGGTGCTGATTTCTAAACGTGATGAGTTTTCAGATCGCAACAAAGAAGCAATCGACATCCTTGCTTCACAGGTCAAGCGTTTTGACCGCACGGTTGTAGACCTGCTTGAACTCTCTCGCCTCGATGCAGGTGCAAGCGAGAACAACCTCGATACCGTGCATCTCGTTGACTTGATTAAACGCATTATGTCAAGACACGGTTTTGACCAAGTCGAATTCACACAGTCTCTGCCGCTGGTCAAAGATTCGACCGAGATTGACGATGCAGTGCTGATTGACCGCAGGCGTATTGAACGCATCCTGCTCAATCTGCTCGAAAATGCTCGCGACCATGGCGGCGGTGCAACACGGGTCTCACTTGACAACAAACTTGAATATTTTGTTTTAAGTGTCTATGACGGCGGTCAAGGCATCGCCATCAGTGAGCGAAGTCGAATTTTCGAGCGTTTTGCCCGAGGCACTGCAGCCCGCCTGTCAACTGGCAGCGGTCTTGGCTTAGCAATCGTGCAAGAGCATGCACGCGCCCTCGGTGGAACTGCACACGTCGAAGACTCACCTACGGGTGGGGCAAAGTTTGTTGTCACTATCAAAAGAACGATCGAATCGTGAAAATTATTTCAAGCACCGCAGCAATCAGGCATTCATTGATGCTGTTGTTGACACTTTCTGCGTGTGCCGTGCCGAATAGTGGTTCGTATAGCCAAGTTGCCCCCGAAGATATTCCTTTCGGACTAAACGCCCCACAAACGACACTCCCACAAACCACCACGACGGTTTTCGATCCAACGATTGTTGATTCTCTTCCAATCGCAGTCTCTGAACCAATTGACCTTTTTTTTATCTCCAACTCAAGGATCATCAAAGTGCAGCGCAATGTTGGAAGCCCAGCCAACCCGTCACAGGCATTGTCATCTTTGGTTGAAGGACCGAGCTCGAGCCCAGAGTTTGTCGGACTTCGAACAGCCCTCCCAACGACATTCGTCGCGAGTGTTGATGTCATCCGTGGTGTTGCCCAAGTAGATGCCACACGCGCTTTTCTCGATTCCCTTTCTGGTCTCGACCAAAAACTTGCAATAGCTCAGATCGTTCTGACCTTGACAAGTCGACCAGGTGTGGGTCAGGTGCTCTTCAGCGTCGATGGCAAACTCATTTCGGTACCACGCGGCCGCGGAGACTCTGTCTCAAGTGGCGTTGCCGTTACTTTTGACGACTATTCATCGCTGATCAATCAGCAGTAGCTGTAACCAATACCGAACTAGTAACCCAGTCGCTCCACGCGCTCAGGGCGCTGCTGCCAGTTTTTGTCAACCACAACAGCAAGCTCTAAATACGTTCCGCTCGGCAATTGTCGACGCACATTGGTACCAACAATTTTGAGCATTGCGCCATTTTTGCCAATGACCATTCCTTTTTGACTTTCACGCTCAACAACTATCTCACAACGAATTCTTGGAGGTTCGTATTCAGTCACCCGAGTCGCGATCGAATACGGGAGTTCTTCGTGCGTGTTCTCAAGCAACTGCTCACGCACTAATTCAGCTATCCACACGCTGTCTGGGGTCTCGGTAATCATTTCGGCCGGATACAACAATTCGCCTTCTGGCATTCGTGTCGCCAAATATGCTGTCAGTTCTGCAACTCCGTCACCAGTTTTTGCGCTAACCGGGAAATATTCGGCCGCGCCTAGCGACGAGAGAGCCTGCAACTGCTTCAAAATCTTGGCGGGCTCTGCCCTGTCGATCTTGTTGAGGATGACAACCGCTTTAGACATATCGATGTGGTTGCTTACATATTTGTCGCCAGTGCCGAAAGTCTGTGTGGCATCTATAACCAAACAAACAACATCAACATCTTTTGTCGACTCTATTGCAGTTGCATTTACGCGTTCGCCTAGCGCACTCACCGCCTTGTGAATGCCTGGAGTATCGACGAAGATCAGTTGAGTTTCGGCGGTTGTAAGAACACCGCGTATTCTGTTGCGAGTAGTTTGCGGTTTGTCGGAAACAATGCTGACTTTCTTGCCACAAATTGCGTTGAGCAACGTGGACTTGCCAACATTTGGTCGGCCAACAAAAGAGACAAAACCAGATCGCATTGGTTACAGGCTACGAGTAGATGAAGTGTCAACTCAGCTCTTGACGCTGCCATAATGCAGAGATGCAAAATATCGATCCCAAAAAGTGGTTTGATCGGATGCAGCCACAGACACTGCAAATCGCCACTTGGTTGCTCTATTTCGATGGTTTTTTTGCCTTAGTCAGCCTGATCGACAAATCTGGCTATCTCGGCTACCTGCGATACCAATTTCCATTTGGATCTCTGCTCGGAATCATTTCAGTGGCGTTCTACGTACTTGGCGGTTGGTTGATGGCTAATGACCTCAAGATTGGCTACAAGCTCAGTGTTATAGCTGCCGCCTCGCCATTCGTTCTTCGATTTCTGGCCGTGCGATCGCTTGCTCAAAATTTTGAGACACAAAACCCCATCGGACTTTCCGACTATGTGACCGGCCGTATTTTTGGTGGCTCAGTCCTCAGTAGCGCATTTGATATTGCAGTGCTTGCACTGCTTTTGCATACGCAGTCCCGTGAGCATCAGCGCATCTGGTATCGCTAAACTTCGACCATGACAACAATTATCAAAGACCACGAAGATCTCAAAGCACATGTTGGCAAACATTTGGGATACAGCGACTACACGACAGTTTCACAAGAGCAGGTTCAACTCTTTGCTGATGCAACCGGTGATCATCAGTGGATCCACCTCGATGTCGAAAAGGCCAAGACCGGCCCATTCGGACAAACAATCGCACACGGATATCTCACTCTGTCCCTCGCACCCATGTTGATGGCTGGCATCTGGCGCCATGAAGGCACCAAGATGGGCGTCAATTACGGAGCTAACAAAATTCGATTTATGTCACCAGTGCCAGTTGGATCAAAAGTTCGTGCTGGCGCCAAGCTCATTCAAGTAGATGACATCGCTGGTGGCGCTCAAGTAGTTATTGAAACAACTTTTGAAGTTGAAGGCGCAACCAAGCCTTCATGCGTTGCAGAACTCATCTTCCGTTATTACTACTAGTTAGCGATATTTCGCCATAATCTTGGCGAACTCATCCATCGTGTGCGTGCTCGGGTAATCAACGCACCATGGAATGAAACCAGTGCAACCAACCTTGATGTATTGGTCGATCTTCTCTGCAACCTGATCAGGTGTGCCAACGATGTTGGACCTCTGCCAAGTTTCAAATTGATCACCTCGACCACTAGCAATCTGAAACTCTCGGCACTCTTGCTCGGTGTCGCGAATGAGAATTTCACCTGAAATAGTCTTACCGATCTCATCAGCATCTCTGCCAACACTGAGACAATGACCCTTCAATATCTCAACCTTGCGCGCGAAGTCTTCTGGCGAACCACCAAAATTTGAATAGTCAGCATGTTGTGCCACAACTCGCAATGTCAACTGTTCGCCACCGCCACCAATCCAGATTGGCGGATGAGGGTTCTGCAAAGGCTTTGGATCACAATTTGCGCGCGAAGTTTGGTAGTACTTTCCGTCGTAGGTCGACTCTTCTTGTGACCACATCATTTTGACGATCTCAACAGTCTCGCGCAGCATCCCAATTCGATCTTTCGGCACTGGGAACTGGTACCCATAACTTCTAAATTCATTTTCATACCAACCGGCTCCGATGCCCCAGTCCAAACGTCCACCCGAGATCACGTCAAGCGTTGACGTGATCTTCGCGAGTAGAGCTGGCGGACGATACAACGCACAACCCACCATCTGTCCAAGTCGGATCTTGGTTGTAATTTGACTGATTGCAGCCATAACCGTCCAACACTCAAACACTGCCTCATGCGCTGGACGAGGCACGTTGTGGAAGTGGTCGTACACCCAAATTGAGTCGAACCCCAACTGCTCGGCACGCTTTGCGATGTCCACAGAAGCCTGCCACTTTTCGGCTGCCGTAGGAATCTTCACCAACTCCATCTTCCAACCTTGAGGGATGAATACTCCAAACGTGATGTATTGCTTTGTCATAATGGCAAATCTCCAGTTGCTTTCTTTGTTGATCCGTGATCCTTATATGCAGCGATTGTTCTCTGGGCGATGCGCATTTGATGAATCTCGTCTGCTCCGTCGGCGAAACGACTCCATCTAGCCTGTTGCAACATACCTGCAAGAGGCGTATCAGTTGAATAACCCAAAGCACCATGCACCTGAATTGCGCGGTCGACAATGCGCCACAAACTATTAGCAACAAAGTGTTTAGCCATCGAAACCTCGCTCGTAAATTCAAGTCCGTGTTCTATTTTATACGCGGCATGCAAGACCATGAGCTTGCATTGATACAACTCCATCGCCGAATCTGCGATCAGCCACTGGATTCCCTGTTTCTCTGCCAAGATCGAACCGTGCGAGTACCTGTCGAGTGAACGTGCGACCATCATGTCGAGAGCTGTCTCCGCTTGGCCGATCCATCTCATGCAATGAGCGAGCCGCGCTGGTCCTAGCCGATACTGACCGAGCAAGTGACCTTGTCCGCGACCACCGAGCATGCTGCTCGCTGGTACTCGTAAATCCTTAATCAAAATTTCGCAGTGGTTGTGTCCACCCGACATCGTCTCTATATCGCGAACAACATTCCAGCCATCGCTCGGAATATCCACGATGAAGCATGAGTTGGCAGCCTGAGGCAAATCTGGGTCTTCTTCGGTCCGAGCAACCAGCAATGCAAACTGCGCTCCGCGTGCTCCAGAGATAAACCACTTGTGACCATTGATTACCCATTCGTCGCCATCTTGATAAGCAAATGTTTTAATCAGTGTCGGATCGCTACCCGCAACCTCAGGTTCGGTCATAGCGAAACACGAACGCGCAGTGCCTTCACACAACGGACGCAAGTACTTCTCTTTTTGCTCTGGAGTTGCCCAATGCAAGAGCGTGTGCTGATTTCCCTCATCTGGCGCTTGAGCATTGAGTACGAAAGGTCCAATACTGACCTTGGCAGCCTCGGCCGATACAGCAGCCATTGCGGTTGGCCCAAGACCCATGCCGCCCCACTCTGCTGGCATGTGCGGCAGCCACAATTTCCAATCTTCACGCGCTACTTTGCGCAGTTTCACAATTGTGGCAACTACCTGTGATCGATCGTTTTGGTCAATTGCATCCCACTGCGGTCGCACCACGGTGTCCATGAATTCACGTACCCGCATACGAACTTTCTCGACCTCTGGCGGGAAGGAAAAATCAATCACCGTGCAAGTTTGCCCGATCAAGACACATTGCCACGAGTCGGCTTCTGGTCGTAGCCTGAATGCTGTGAACAATGCGTGGGATTCTGTCGACCTGCCGCAGGGCCAAGCCAAAGTGCATGCAGTTCGGAGCATGTTTGATGCAATTGCCCCGCGCTACGACCTCGTCAATCGAATCATGACATTTCGTCTCGACGTGCGCTGGAGGCGCAAGGCCATTGGCTGCCTCGGGCTACCCGCAAACAGCGTGATTCTCGATCTGGCTAGCGGCACAGGTGACATGTGTATCGATCTACGGAAGGCTGGCTATCAACCTCTCTCCATGGATCTCTCACTGGGCATGCTCATTGCTGACCGCAGTAATGCCCCACGCACCCAAACCGATATTCTGCATTTACCTTGTGCAAATAACTCTGTCGATGGAGTTACTTGTGGGTTTGCTCTACGAAATCTTCTCGATCTGAATACATTTTTTGCGGAACTCTCCCGTGTCACAAGACCGGGCGGACGTATTGCATTGCTCGATGTTGGCATCCCAACCAACCCACTCATCAAGTGGGGCAACAGCATCTACTTCGGCAAGATCGTTCCGCGAATTGGTGGATTGCTTTCCAACCGCGCCGCATACAACTATCTCCCCAAAAGCGTCGCTTATCTACCATCCCCTGCCGCCATGGTTGCAATGCTCCAACAAAATGGATTTACATCTGT
>JBIHZV010000112.1:0-2881 GCA_044240275.1 Ilumatobacteraceae bacterium
TCAACTAGGGCGATATACACCAAACACGTCGCGTAGCGCGTCGCTGACTTCGCCAAGAGTTGCATTGGCCCGCAATGCTGCTTTCATTGGGATCAAGACGTTGTCTGTCGACTTTGCTGCAGCGCGCAAGTCATCCAAACATGCAGCAACAACTGCCATATCTCTACCTGACTTGTACTGTGTCAACCTTGCGACCTGCTCTTTTTCGAGCATTGGGTTTGCAGGAGTGATCTTTGGTGCTGGCTCGTTATCAACAGTGAATTTGTTGACACCTACCAACACGCGTGACTTGTCATCGATCGACTTGGTGTACGAATATGCCGCGTCTTCAATCTCGTCCATCTGGAAACCGGCCTCAATAGCTTGCACTGCCCCACCCATTTCGTCGATACGGGCGATGTACTCGTAGGCCAATCGCTCAACTTCATTGGTCAACGACTCAACGAAGTACGAGCCGGCGAGAGGGTCTGGCGTGTCGGTGACACCGCTCTCGAAACCTATGATTTGCTGTGTTCGTAGTGCGATTCGCGCCGCATCTTCTGTTGGCAAACTTAAGGCCTCATCAAATCCATTTGTGTGCAAACTCTGCGTGCCACCGAGCACCGCGGCCATGCTTTGAATTGCAACACGCACAACGTTATTGAGCGGTTGCTGTGCAGTCAGCGTCGAGCCGCCTGTTTGGGTGTGAAAGCGCATCAATTTGCTTGCTTCTTTTTTGGCGCCAAAACGCTTTGTCATGATGTCGTGCCACATGCGACGGCTTGCGCGAAACTTTGCAACTTCCTCAAAGAAGTTGTTGTGGCCATTCCAAAAGAAGCTGAGGCGTGGACCGATGTCATCGACGTCGAGTCCGGCATCCACCGCCGCTTGCACGTAGGCAATTGCGTTGCTCAACGTAAATGCAAGCTCTTGCACCGCAGTCGAGCCAGCTTCACGAATGTGATATCCAGAAATTGAAATGGTGTTCCACTTGGGCACGTTGGCTGAGCAATATTCAAAAATATTTGTGATCAAGCGCATCGACTGCGCTGGTGGATAAATGTAGGTACCACGAGCGATGTATTCCTTCAAGAGATCATTCTGAATTGTGCCGCTAATTGCGGTTGCTGGCACTCCACGCTCTTCGGCAACAAGTTCGTACATCAACAACAAGATTGAAGCCGTTGAGTTGATCGTCATCGACGTCGTGACTTTGTCGAGTGGCAAGTCCGCGAGCAATGTGCGCATATCGTCGAGCGAGTCAATAGCCACTCCGACCTTGCCCACCTCGCCTGCCGATCGTGGATGGTCACTGTCGTAACCCATCTGCGTCGGCAAGTCGAATGCACAACTCAGTCCTGTTTGACCTGCTTCGAGCAAGAACTTAAATCTTTGATTGGTATCGGCTGCACTACCGAAGCCGGCGTATTGGCGCATCGTCCACAGGCGGTCGCGGTGCATGGTTGGGTAAATGCCTCGGGTGTAAGGAGGCTCACCCGGATTACCGATTTTCCCCGTCGAGTCAGCAATTGACTCGGTCGTATATAGGGGCTCAACAACGATCCCGGAGTCTGTTTGGCGAGGTGTTTGAGAATTAGTCACGGATACAGGCTACGAGATTCACTGCTCGGCACACAGACTCACAAGCCAGATACAGCAGTTCTTGCTCTTGGCTAGCCTTGGCTCATGGCAATTACTGAGAGCACAAAGAAGATTGACGGTCGTGAACTTGTTCCCCAGCAGCTTGCTGCAATTGGGCGCCCCACCTACGACAATGTCGAAGACGAGCGTCGCGCTCGCAAGATTGGCCTAGCCGCATCTCTTCGCGTGTTTGGACGCCTTGGCTATGGCGAGGGTGTGGCAGGACACATCACAGCACGCGACCCAGAATTTACCGATCACTTTTGGGTTAACCCGTTTGGCAAAAGTTTTCGGCACATGAAGACAAGCGATCTGATCTTGGTCAATCACGATGGCGATGTTGTGTACGGCAACCAACCCGTCAACAAAGCAGCATTTGTATTGCACGCAGCAATTCATAAGGCTCGCCCAGAAGTTATTGGTGCAGCGCATGCGCACTCCACGTATGGCAAGGCGTGGTCATCGCTCGGTCGCAAGCTTGATCCAATCACTCAAGACTCATGCATTTTTTACGAAGACCACACCGTCATCTCCGAACAAGGTGGTGCAGTTGTGTTTGAATCAGCTGCGGCCGAGGAGATCATCTCCAAGTTTCCAACCGGCAAGGCTGCGATTCATCAGAATCACGGTTTGTTTACCGTCGGCACCACTGTTGAAGCCGCTGCGTTTTGGTTCATCACTATGGACCGCAGTTGTCAAGCACAGCTACTTGCGCAAGCCGCAGGCACTCCAAAACTGATTCCCCACGAGATGGCGCTGTACACGCAGCAGTTGACGGGATTTGCCGATGCAGGTTGGTTTCAGTTTCAGCCGTTGTTTCAAGAAATTTGCGCATCAGATCCCGAACTGTTCGAGTGAGTAAACCTAGACCTCGTTCGGCCTCAGCATCGGCGCGCATTGGTGCGTTGCCACCCGAATTATTTTTTATCTGCTCGGCAACCGCCCAATACATCGGCGCGGTCATCGCGTTCAATTTATTTGACAGGCTTGCGCCAGCCAGTGTGGCGTGGCTCCGTGTCATTAGCGCCGCATTAATCCTGCTTATCTTTTCTGCACGTCGACTTCGCGCGCAAGGAAAATGGACAAAAGATGAGTTGGTTTCGGCAGCCAGTTTTGGCATCGCAGTTGCATTCATGAACCTCACGTTTTACTTAGCGATTGATCGACTCGACCTCGGCAAAGGCGTAGCGATCGAATTCATTGGCCCAATCTGTGTCGCTGCATGGCAAACAAAGTCTCGCCGCAATGCTGGCGCACTCGG
>JBIHZV010000042.1:0-10064 GCA_044240275.1 Ilumatobacteraceae bacterium
GAAGTGCAGATTCGATCCAGGGATATGCACCAACGCGCAGAGTGGGGAGTTGCTTCACACTGGTCATACAAGGACGGAGTTCCGTCTACTGATGTCGATTGGCTGAACCGCATTATCGACTGGCAGGACGAAGTTTCAGATCCGCGACAGTTTCTAGAGAGTCTGAAGAGTGATCTTGATCAGGACGAGATTTTTGCATTTACACCGAAAGGTCGCGTGATTGCTTTGCCGGTGCAGGCGACACCGGTCGACTTTGCGTATGCAGTGCACACGGAGATTGGACATTCCTGTATGGGTGCGCGAGTCAATGGACGACTTGTTCCGCTCGATACGGTGCTTAATTCTGGTGACACAGTAGAAATTTTGACATCAACGGCCGAAAGCGCAGAGCCGTCCGAAGAATGGATGAATTTTGTTGCGTCGCCAAAGGCAAAGAGCAAGATTAAACAGTGGGTGTCGAGAGAACGCATTGATGATCTAGTCGAGAATGGCCATGACGATTTAGTGGAGGCTCTGCGGCGTCAGGGTGTTCCTGTGCAAAAGGTGCTGGATTCAGATTTTTTCACTCAAGAGATCGAGTCGATGAATTACGCCGACGCACCAGCTCTCTTTTTGGCGATTAGTGAAGGTCACGTTCAAGCGGATGCAATAGCTCTGCGAATGGCTAAAGCGATTCGAAGCGGACCAGATGGTGAGCAGATTTCGGTTGGTACGCGCAACTTTGTACAGAACGAAAGTAGTGACCAGCAGGCTGGGGTACATGTTGAAGGAATGGACGACGTTGTGGTGCGCTTAAGTAAGTGCTGCACACCTGTGCCTGGCGACGAGATACTGGGATTTATTGGTCAGGGGCAAAACCGCAGTAAGGGTGTCAATATTCATCGAGCTGACTGTCTGAGTGCGATTTCGCTGGTTTCGCAGAACCTGGAACGGGTCGTGGATGCAGAGTGGACAGGTATTTTGCAGGGTGCAACGTTCGTTGCTGCGGTTGAAGTCGTGGCACTTGATCGATCTCGACTATTGCGCGACGTAGCCAACGCTTTGTCTGATGAGCATGTCAACATAGTTTCTTGTACCACTCACACTGGAGCAGACCGTGTGGCCAAGATGCGATTCGAGTTTGAGTTCGCCGACCCCGGTCATTTGCAATCGGTCTTACACACCATCAAACGCATTGATTCCGTATACGACGCTTATCGTGTGATGTCAACCGAGCATCCAGCGTCTAACCTCATTGTGTGACGGTTTTTTCAACTAGCCCAGGTACAAGGGACATTTTGGCTCCCGATGCCGCACGCTGGCGTCAATTTCAAGAAGTGTTTGCCTCGGTGGTTCAGGATGCTGGCTACCAGTTGATTATTCCGCCGATGTTTGAAGATCTTGGAGTGTTTTTGCGCCTCGGAGAAGCAACTGAAGTAGTGACGAAAGAAATGTATGACTTCGAAGACAAGGGCGGTCGCCGAGTCGCTTTGCGTCCCGAGCAGACAGCAAGTGTTTGTAGGGCTTTTGTAGAGCACCGACCAACCACTCCTTGGAAGGTGTGGTATTCGGGCCCAAATTTTCGTTACGAAAAACCGCAACAGGGTAGATATCGCCAATTTGATCAAGTCGGCATTGAAGTGCTTGGAGTCGAGGACCCGCTCCTAGATGCAGAGGTGATTGCGCTCGCTTCAACGTTTTTCGCCAGACTTGGTTTGAAGGATGTGCAGTTACTTGTCAATTCGCTTGGCGATGATGGTGATCGCGAAAAGTATTCGGCGGCACTTCATGAATATTTTTCTGCCAACCTTTCACAACTTTCAGAAGAATCACAAATCACATTGACGAAGAACCCACTGCGTGTTCTCGATTCGAAGCGACGTGAAGATCAAGCGCTGATCAATGCTGCACCAAAGATTCGCGACTTCTTGAGTGCCGATGCGGCAAACCATTTTGATTCAGTCTTGCGTGCCTTAGATGCTCTTGGTGTTAAGTATGCAATTGACGACCGTTTGGTGCGCGGTCTTGATTACTATCGCCGAACGACGTTTGAATTTGTTTCGACAGCGCTCAAGGCGGCACATACTGCAATTGGTGGAGGTGGCCGCTACGACGGTTTGGTCGAGCAATTGGGTGGTCCGGCAACGCCTGGAATTGGTTTTGCTCTTGGTCTTGATCGAACCCTGCTTGCATGTGATGCAGAAAATGTTTTTGCCGCACCCGATACCAGCGTGTCTGTATTCGTCGTTGATACCACGGGAGGACTTCATGCTGCAGAGGTATGCAATCTGTTGCGAAACAATGCAATTAGTGCCGATCGAGCCTTTGATAATCGGAGCATGAAAGCGCAAATGAAGGCAGCCGATAGAAGTGGCGCCGCAATCGCATTGATTATTGGCACCGACGAAGTAGCCGCAGGGCATATCATCGTGCGTCCGATGAATTCTGGTCAACAATACGAAATCGCACAAGATCAGCTCGTTGCAGCAATACGCAGCGAACTACAGAAATGAGAGCAAGTACATGTCTAGTTCTTTAATCCCTTCAGTTAATGCGACAGCGTTGCGCACGCAGTTGTGTGGCAGTCTTCGTCCTGAGCACATTGGTCAAACCGTCACCCTGTGCGGATGGATTGCACGTCGCCGTGAACACGGCGAGCATCTCGCTTTTCTTGATGTGCGCGACTATTCCGGAGTAGTGCAGTGCGTGGTCAGCGATGTCAAAGATGTGCGCAATGAGTGGGTGGTGCAGATCACTGGCAAAGTTCAGGCTCGCCCAGATGGAACTATCAATACAAACCTTCCCACTGGTGGTGTCGAATTGGTTGAGTGTGAACTCACTGTCCTGAACGCAGCGGAGTCTCCGCCATTTCCTATCGATGCTCGTGCTGACGATGTTGATGAAGGTGTTCGCCTCAAGTTCCGCTATCTCGACATCCGCCGCGAGAGGATGCAAAAGAACCTTCGAATTCGCGCAAAGGTCAACTCGGCAATTCGTGGTGCTATGGAAGCCCAGAATTTTGTTGAAGTGGAGACCCCATTTCTGATGCCGTCGACTCCAGAAGGCGCGCGTGAGTTTTTGGTTCCATCGCGCAAAGAACCCGGATCGTTTTATGCATTACCGCAGTCACCACAGTTGTGGAAGCAATTGCTGATGGTCGCTGGAATTGACCGCTACTACCAAATTGCTCGATGCTTGCGCGACGAAGACTTGCGAGCAGATCGCCAATACGAGTTCATGCAGCTCGATGCTGAGATGAGCTTTGTTACTAAGGACGACGTACTCGCTGCGATTAGCAAAGCGGTTGTTGCAGCAGCCGAAGCCGCCCTAGGCCAGACACCACCGCCAATTGAACAAATTACTTGGCACGATGCGATGAATCGTTTTGGAAGCGACAAACCTGACTTGCGTTTTGGAATGGAACTCATTGAGCTCACCGGTGTGTTTGCGGCAACCGAATTTAAAGCATTCGCAACTGCGAAGTCGATTAAAGGTTTGCGAGTAGACGCAACGACATACCCTGAAGCGGCTGCGTCTGGTCGCAGCAAGCTGGATGCATTTACCGATCGCGCAAAGCAGATGGGTGCAAAAGGTTTGGTGTGGATCAAGGTTGGCGATGACCTTGCCTTGGATTCACCAGTTGCCAAATTTTTAAGCGATACTGAGCGCACTGCACTGTTGCAGCAGATGCAGGCAAAGTCGGGCGACCTGCTGTTGTTGGTAGCGGACGAATGGTCTACAACTTGTGAAGTCCTCGGACATTTGCGCAACGACATTGGACGCCCACCGGTGCACGAGGGTCCGTACCGCTATGTCTGGGTCATCGACTTTCCACTGTTTGTGGGAATCAGTGCAACAACCGGCAAACCTCAACCAGGTCATCATCCTTTTTGCCAGCCACACCCAGACGACATAGAGCGCCTCGAATCAGATCCAATGAGCGTGCGTGCACTTGCATATGACTTGGTGCTCAATGGTTGGGAGCTTGGTTCTGGTTCAATCCGGATTCATGACCCAGAAATGCAACGGCGCGTCTTTAGACAACTCGGTATTTCGGACGAAGATGCCGATCGTCGTTTTGGCTTCTTTTTGCAGCCATTTAAATACGGCGCTCCGCCACACGGTGGATTTGCATTCGGTACTGATCGGCTTGTTGCGATCTTGGCTGGAGAAGAAAACATTCGTGAAGTGATTGCATTTCCAAAAACGCAGTCGGGGAGCGATCCAATGACGAACGCTCCTACTCCTGTCGACCCTGCACAGCTCAACGAGCTGGGTATTCGATTGTTGCCACCTCCAGCAAAGAGTTAGCGAGCACGAGCGATTGACTCAGGCCGACGACCTTTTCTCTGCGGCGGTGGCTGACAGGCTTCGCGCGCAAGCACCACTTGCAGCACGGCTGCGACCACGCACGCTGGATGAAATTGTCGGTCAAGAGCATTTGATCGCACAAGGTGCGCCGTTACGAAAATTGATTGAGGCTGATCGCTTGTCGTCAGTAATCCTGTGGGGGCCGCCGGGCACGGGCAAGACAACACTTGCCGAAGTTGTTGCGTCAAGCACCAATCGTGCATTCGAGAGGTTGTCCGCAGTGACATCGGGTGTCAAAGATGTGCGTGAAGCAATTGAGCGAGCAACAGACAGACTCGGGCAACATGGGCGCTCAACGATTGTTTTTGTAGACGAGATTCATCGCTTCTCAACCTCGCAACAAGATGCTCTGCTTCCATCGGTTGAAAGTGGCATCATCACATTGATCGGTGCAACTACGGAGAATCCATTTTTTGAAGTCAATGGCCCGTTACGAAGCCGGAGCACAATGTTTCGACTCGAAACTCTTGGTGTTGCTGCAATTCGCAGTTTGTTGGAACGAGGATTAACAGCAGAAGGTATGACGGCTGATGATGATGCTCTGACGATACTTTCTCAACGTGCCGCAGGAGATGGGCGCCAAGGTCTCACAGCCCTTGAAGTTGCGTGTGCATTGGCGCGACCAAACAAAGTGACGGCTCTTCATGTTGAGGCAGCACTTGGAGTAAGTGCATTGAATTATGGCCGTGACGATCACTATGACGTGGTCTCGGCATTTATTAAAAGCATTAGGGGGAGCAACGTCGACGCCGGGATTTTTTGGCTTGCACGAATGCTCGAAGCGGGGGACGACCCACGATTCATTGCTCGCCGACTCATCATCTTGGCTTCTGAAGACATAGGCATGGCTGATCCACAAGCACTTGTAGTCGCAGTTGCTGCAGCACAAGCAGTTGACCATGTTGGGCTTCCTGAAGCTCAGCTCAATCTTGCGCAAGCAGTCGTGTACCTCGCTCAAGCACCAAAGAGCAATAGCTCTGCTGTTGCAATTTGGAATGCACGAAGCGATATCCGCCAGGGTGTCGATGTGGAGGTGCCCGCGCATCTTCGAGATGCGCATTATTCGGGCGCGCAAGTATTGGGTCATGGCACCGAATACCGATCACCTCACGATGAGATATCGGACGAAAAGACAAGTAGCAATAAGGGTTTGAGTAAGAAAGTGGAACAGGACTATCTTCCTGCGCAAACTGAAGGTGCTGTTCGGCGGAATGCTCCGTATTACAAGCCACCGCGCAGCTAGTTGAGCAAAGTTTGGATGTCGGCACACAACGAGGTGGTTTGAGATGATGAAGCGACTGTTTTGGTTTTCAATGGGAGTCCTAGCCGGGGTATTCGGTTGGCGCTATGTCAAGGAAAAGGCACGGGATGCCGCAAGCCAGATCACGCCAGCTCAAGTGGCAAGCAATTTGTACGATGGCGCAGTCAAACTGGCCACTCAGGGTGCAGAGATCGTTCGTAACCTGCGAGCAAAAGACAGCAGTTTTGTGGACGATCAGAGCGAGGCGTCGCGAAGCAATATCAAGTAAGGCTGCACTGCTCGACAACTAGACTTGTTGCAAATGTCGGCAACCAAAAGTTCAATCACTTCGGCTCAGCAACTCCGTGAAGCCTTTACTGGTTTCTTCGCGTCCAAGGGGCATTCACCCGTTCAATCAGCAAGCCTGATTCCGCACGACCCAACGGTACTTTTCACTGTTGCGGGCATGGTGCCGTTCAAGCCGTATTTTGTTGGTGACGAAGCGGCGCCATACAAGCGCGCTGTCAGCGTGCAAAAGTGTGCACGTGCTGGTGGCAAGCACAACGATCTCGATGACGTCGGGCGCACCAAAAGGCATCTTGTGTTCTTTGAGATGATGGGCAACTTTAGTTTTGGCGATTACTTCAAATCTGATGCAATTCCGTGGTCGTGGGAGCTCGTCACGGAAGTTTTTGGTTTTGATGGTGACCAGCTGTGGATCACCGTTCATGAGAGCGACGATGAGGCTGAACAGATTTGGCACGACGTCGTTGGCGTGCCGATGAATCGCATACAGCGCCTTGGCGATGCAGACAATTTTTGGCAAATGGGTGATACCGGTCCATGCGGTCCATGTTCGGAAATTCATATCGACCGTGGTGCGGCCTTCGGGCCTGATGGTGGTCCGCTCAATGACAAAAAGGGTGACCGCTTTCTCGAATTTTGGAACTTGGTGTTTATGCAGTTCAACCAAGCCAAAGACGGATCGCGTACACCATTGCCGAAACCATCGATTGATACCGGGGCGGGTTTAGAAAGAATTCTTGCTTTGATGCAGGGAACCGATTCGGTGTGGGAGACGGATGTGCTGTTTCCGCTCGTACAACAAGCACAGTCGCTGACGTCTGCCAAATACCGTGCAGGCGATTACGACGACCGAGATAGTTTCAGTTTGCGCGTTTTGGCAGAGCACGCAAGGTCGGCAACCATGCTTGTCAACGATGGCGTGTTCCCATCAAATGAGGGTCGAGGTTACGTGCTGCGACGGATCATTCGCCGAGCAGTACGCCATGCCTATTTGTTGGGCACAGAAAAATTGGTCATGCCGAAGTTGACGGAGACAGCGCTCGAAGTTATGCGCTCTGCGTACCCAGAACTAGATGCCAATAAAGACTTCATCTTGGGAGTTTTGACCAAAGAAGAAGAGAGTTTCCGACAGACGCTTAAGACTGGTGTCACGATTCTTGAAGATGAGTTGTCTGGTGGTGCAAAGAAGCTTGGTGGAAGCACTGCGTTCTTGTTGCACGACACGTATGGTTTTCCTCTTGAGCTGACTCAAGAGATTGCTAGTGAGCGCAACGTTGCAGTTGACGTAGAAGGTTTTGAAAAGGAAATGTCGGCGCAGCGTAAGCGCGCCAAGAGCGCACGCAAGGGTGCTGTTGTCGATGCGTCATCAGTCGAGAGTTATAGGGCCGTGATGGAACAGCATGGAACTACAACATTTGTTGGCTACGAAACCACAGAGTCGACAAGCACCGTGTTGTCTGTGCTTCCTGTTGTGAGTGACTCAACTGAAGGTGCCAACACCGTCGAGATTTTCTTGGACATCACTGCTTTTTATGCCGAGAGTGGTGGCCAGGTTGGCGATACAGGTGTGCTCACATCCTCCACGGGCGAGGCGCGCGTAGTTGATACGACCTTTGCTTTGCCGGGTTTGAGAAAACATACATGCGAGATGATTCGTGGGGTCATCGAGCCAGGTCAGGAAGTTCAAGCTTCTGTCGATATCGCTGTTCGTGATGCAACTCGACGAAACCACACTGCAACACACGTGTTGCATTGGGCACTTCGACAGGTGTTGGGCGAGCATGTCAAGCAGGCTGGATCTTTGGTGTCGGATGAACGACTTCGATTCGATTTCAGCCATTACGCAAGTGTCACGCAGGACGAGATCGAACAGATTGAGCGCCTCGCCAATGGCGAAGTGCTTCGCAATACCCAGACTCGAAACTATGAAACATCTAAAGACGAGGCAACTGCGGCGGGAGCAATTGCGTTCTTCGGCGACAAGTACGGCGACATGGTGCGCGTGTTGGAGGCAGGAAATTCAATCGAGCTGTGCGGCGGTACGCACGTTCGCGCAACGGGCGATATCGGTCTCATCAAGATCGTGGCAGAGTCTTCGATTGGATCGAACCTGCGACGCATTGAGGCAGTGACAGGCGAGAACGCACTGAATTTTGTATTGGAAACTTCGCGCACACTTCACTCAGCGGCAGACTTGTTGGGTGCAAGTTCGGCGGACATGGTTGCGACCGTCACACGCAAGTTAACAGAAATCAAGGGTTTGCAAGACGAAATTAAGCAGTTGCGTGGTGCTCAAGCTAGACAACTTGCGGGCGGACTCGCAGCAAAACATGTCAATGGAGTTGTGATTTCTCGAGTTGATGGCATCACGCCAAATGACTTGCGCGAATTGGCACTTGCTATTCGTCAAGATACACAAGTGAGGCTTGTTGTGTTGGGTGGTGTCACGGACTCTGGCGGCGTTGCATTGGTCGCAACTGTTTCGGGTGGTGTTTCGATGTCTGCTGGAGAATTGATTAAGGATGCAGCAAAAGCAGTCGGCGGCGGTGGCGGCGGCAAGGGTGATATCGCAACAGCGGGAGGCAAAAACCCCGCTGCGCTTGACGAGGCGCTTGAAATTGCCAGACGAGTGGCGACTGAAGCCATCGGCTCCTAGCATGCGCGCACTCGGGGTAGATCTCGGGACAAAGCGAATTGGTCTTGCAACGAGTGACGCAAGTGCAACAATTGCCACGCCTTTGCAAGTACTGAATCGAAGTGGTTCGCGTTTGCAAGATCATCAGGCAATTGCCGCGATCGTGCGGGAGTACGAAATAGATTGCGTTGTAGTGGGGATGCCCCTCAGCATGTCGGGCGATGTTGGTGCCGCAGCACAATCTGCCACTGTTGAAGTTGAGCAAATGACTAGCGTTGTGGGAGTGCCTGTTCTCACCTACGACGAGCGGCTGACAACAGTGAGTGCCCATCAGATTTTGCAGGGCAACAATGTGAATGCCAAAGACGCAAAGCTTGTTGTGGACAAAGTCGCTGCTGCTGTGATGTTGCAGTCTTGGTTGGATACGCAAAAACAGAAATCGATTAATGAATAATCGACCGAGTGATCGACGGATTGATCCTTTGATCAAATCCACGAAGAACGATGATCAAGTAGCCGAAGACTGGAACGATGACCCCTGGGACATTGTTGTAGACAACAGTGAATCCGGTGTCGAGCCACGTGACTTTCGAGAGATTGCCCCGATGATGAGAGTCGTGTTGATTGCAGTGGTGTGTTTCTCATTGCTCTTGGGTGCGATAGGGCTTTGGTATCTACACAAAGTCAATCCATCTGGCGGCTCGAACGTAGGTGTGTCGTTCACAGTCAATGATGGCGACAGCGTCTCAAGTGTGAGCTCGCGTCTCGAGTCTGAAGGTTTCATCACTAGTGCTGGTGTGTTTCGTTGGTACGTCGGTAGGAAGGGCGGCATAGAACTGACACCGGGCTATTACGCAATTAAACCCCATGATCACATGGGCAACATTATGAAAGTTCTTTCGACACCGCCTTCTGCCACGTTTGTCAAAGTGACGTTCCCTGAAGGGTTCACTATTTCGCAAATGGCCAAACGTTTGGCCGAAAAGACATTGCGACTCAATGCCGACTTGTTTAGTCAAGCAGCGCAAGACCCAGCAATCCCGGCTGCTTATCGCCCCGCGTCACAGACTTCACTTGAGGGCTTGTTGTTTCCCGACACGTATCAGATTTCTGGTGATGAGTCCGAGAGTCAGGTAGTCGCGCGGATGGTGCAGTTGATGGAGCGCGTCGGACGACAAGAGGGGCTCGACAAATCTCAGGACCTCGTTGGGTTTTCGCCCTACAAAACTCTTGTTGTTGCATCGATGATTGAACGAGAAGCAAAGACAGAAGGGGATCGTGCGAAGATCGCTCGGGTGATCTACAACAGGATTGAGCTTGGTATGAAATTGCAGATTGATGCAACGCTCTACTACGCAGCCCCAGAAGGTTCAACATTTACTCAGGCAAAAGAACTTGATACTCCCTACAACACATATCTGTACAAAGGTCTCACTCCGACACCAATAGCTAACCCTGGCCGCGCATCAATTGCGGCCGCTCTTCACCCGGCACAAGACCCATTGCAAAATGATCCAATTTGCAAGGGTGTAG
>JBIHZV010000113.1:0-2836 GCA_044240275.1 Ilumatobacteraceae bacterium
GTGCACGGAGCAATGCTTTCTGAAGAGCGTCCGTGGCTGCAGTTTGAAGCTGGTTCACAGTATTCGTGGCGTTCTATCTATCCACTGCAAGCCCTCGGTCGCGAAGATGACATGCGGGAGCGATCGGTTGCCGTGCAAGATGCACCTGAAGTTCCTTTTGATTACACCGCGTGGTGGTACACCGCATTTCCGATCAACATCACCAATGAAAACCCGTTGCCTGTGTTTGTTCGTGGTGATGATGTGGCTTTTGGTCTGATGCACACAGGCAAGCACTCGATCACGCTCAATGGCGTGATCGTGTGGCACGCCGACTTTGGATTAAAAAATAATCCGTCGTCATTGTTTTATGAATCTCGCAACTTGGCGCTTGTCGACACGCTGGTATTTGACAAACACACGTGGTGGAATTTGGCCTATCGATTTTCGTCATTTGGGTTCCGCAACCTCTTTTCAATGCGCTACGCATCGACCGAGTACATGCTGCGTGGACTGAATGCGTATTTGGCTGGTCCAGCGGAGTGGATGAAGATTGATCACGCCGCTTTGCACGACGAATTGCGAGTGTGTGCTGAAGAAAAGCCAGCGCCACTCTCGGCCGAGTTGGCAGCAATCAGGCCTCGCCAACCACGACACAAAGCATTGCGTGCATTTGGATTTTTGTTCGCCATCGTGCTGTTGGGCGGCTACATCATTCCTCGGCCGCTACGCCTAAGAAAGTATGGTGTTGGCCCGATTGATGCTCGCGCAGTTGGCGTTGCCACACTGCGCAATCGGATCTTGTATCGTCACGACCGCATTGCCGATGGCTACACGGTTGAGCGCGACACGAAAAGATTTTTTAAACTGTTGCGCGAGGTTGTGAAGTCAATCTTCGCAATTGCTACGTCGTACAAGCGACTGAAGCGCGAATATCGTGCTGCTTATCCGACGATGGTCAGCAATGAGGCGTGGGAAGAGCGTTTTACTTCTGCATTGAAGCGCTAAGTAGCGCCTGCCAAGTCAGGCGATTGATCGTGCCTGTCTGCTTGATTCCAACACTCTTCTGAAAGCGCTTGACTTGACGCGTAGTGCCTGAGCCATAGATGCCGTCTGCGCGTATTTTGATCTTGAGTACACGCGCGAGTGCGGTTTGAGCTGTGGCGACTGTTGCGTGCCTCGTGCCCTGCGAAAGAACGATTGTTGCTGGGTCGATGCCCAACACTGCCAACACGGCTTCGTCGGCAATGCCGTCAATTGGTAGGGCGGCGTTGGTCTCGAGCGTAGTTATAAGTGCGACGGTGCCTTTGCCCAGTACACCATCAACTTTGATGCGCTTTTTCTTCGGCAGTTTGAAATAGGCATTGAGGGCAGTTTGAAGAGCCTTGACGTTTTCTCCTCGGTCACCTTTGGCCATTGGCACACCAAGTGGCAAAATGGTTGCGACACCGTTGGTGATGATGTTTTGCGAGCGAAGTGCGTCCAACTGATTGCGGATAAACAACGTAAATTCACTGCGTCCAGTGCTGGTGAGATGCACGTCGTCGCTAAACCATCTGTTTTGCGACGGGGCACTCGATGCTGCGTTCCAGTCGATCACCGAAACATTTGGATAACTTGCTGCAGCATTTGCAAGAACAGCATTGGAGAGCGCATAGTTACGAGACGTACGACGAGTGGAGAGATTGATAAACACAACTCGCTGCACACCCCGCGCGTTGAGTGCATTAACTACCTGATCGACGTCTGATTGATAAGTGTTTGGGTCGTCGTTGTAGCCCAACTGAATGATTGCGACGCTTGGGTATTGCTCTGGTGTGAGTGCGTTGATAATGGAAGGAGCATCAGGTGCGCCTGATGCAGCTGCGACACAACTAGGACCCACCAGACAGCGATTGCTGAGTGACTGATAGTTCATTGTTGGATATGCAGGTGTGACAACCGAGGCAAATGTGCTGGCGATACTTTCACCAACTGAGTCGCCGATAAACAACATTGCGCCAACCGGACCAGCATCGAATGCTGCTCCATACATAGATGATGTCTCATACCACGGAGCGGGTAGGTCAAAGATTGACTTGAAGTCGTAGCCCTTAATAGTGACGGTGGATGCGGTGCCGTTAATAGCAACCGAGGTCGCATAACCATTCCAGTCTCCGCCAAGGCCATCGTGGGTGGTGACAACTGATGTGAGTGTGCCAATCTGCGGATATTTGGCCATGAGCTGTGCAGCAGAAATGATGCGTGTCCAGACCAACAAATTGTTGACAGGCTCGCTGGCGAGATCGCCAGGGTCGACTTGTGCGGGGAAGGTGCCACCTGCGGTGCGTCCACCATTGCTCGACGTAAATTCAGTGCGCGAGGGTTTGCCGTTGGGTTGCACAATCACGACGCCCGCGGTTTCGGCTATGGCTTGATCAGTGAGCGGATGCTCAAGAGCAACGATTGCGCCGTTGACCGACTCGCGCAGTGCACTACCGCCATAGACCTGACAATTCTGCGAGTCGCATGTGCGCGCCAATCCCGCATATCTATTTTCGGTTGCCGAATACGAGCGAGCAGCAACTGCTTGCGCACGCAGTGCATGCATGCCTGCTCCACCTGCTGCATTGCCCCAATCGGCAGGTGACTCGCGAGGAACTACGCCACGCAAATAGCTTTCAATGCTTGTGGCATTGATAGTGCGATTAGCGCCACTTGAATTATTGACTGCACGAATCTCTCCGCGGTAGTAACGAATCTTGTTCTTGGTACTGGTGCGCGGTTCGCACAAGCCGATTACAGCACTTGATGCAGCAGCCGGATCTGATCCGACAGTTGTCGTGAATGATGCAACTGTTTGTACATCGGCTATCAA
>JBIHZV010000114.1:0-2776 GCA_044240275.1 Ilumatobacteraceae bacterium
CCGCCAACGATGCTGTGCCACTGCACAATGCCGAGCATGTCGGTAAGACGTAACTGCGCACGCACCATGTCGCGCACCGTGATCACAGGAAAACGTGAACCGTATGGTTTGCCATCAACTGGATGTGGCGATGCTGGACCAGTTGACCCCTGACATCCGCCGATCACGTTGCTGCACACCACAAACCATTTGTTGGTATCGATGTATTTGTCGGGACCAATCACGCCCTCCCACCAACCCGGTGTTGGGTGTCCGTCTTCGGCAGGACCAGTTGCGTGACTGTCACCTGTCCATGCATGACACAACAAAATCGCGTTACTGCGATCGGCGTTGAGTGTGCCCCAAGTTTCATACGCAAGCGAAACCGAATTCAGTTGCGTGCCACCATCGAGCGCAAACGGGCGGTCGACAGGAAAATGTGCGAAATGACGCGACCCAACGGGATGCGAAGGCTGCCATGCGCCTGTGGGTGGATAATCATGTCGGGTCATAAAAAAATTCCTTCTGGCTCGCCCAACTGAGCCGGCCCGTTGCTTCGTCTGAACGACGAAACCACATCTCCCATCCTTGCGGATGAGATGGCACCGTGGGCGTGACCCCGGTTGCCGGACCAATTGGTCTCTCCTGATGCAACTTGTAGTGCACCACCGGCCCGGTCGAGCAGACCGAGACGATGTTGCCCGATCAACGATACCTGCCGATATCGTGGTTGCACCACAGCGGGCGGAGTTGGTGCTGTGTACTCGGGCGGCCATGCAGGTCGCGACCGGAGGGTCGACGTGCGTAATTATCTTTCACCTCTCGCTGAATCTCGCGAAATCGCACCAAAAGGATTCGGCAGTTTTGCCGTCGCCCCGATACCCATGGGCACCATAATTGCCACGTTTGGTGGAACCATTTTGAATGAATCCAACTTCAAGACTTACCCTCTCGAGCAACGCAGCAGATCAATCCAAATTGATACGGATCAATTTGTGCTCGGCCCAGAGTCGCGCGAGCCGGGCGACTCAATCAATCATTCCTGTTTGCCGAACTGTGGAATGCGCAATGCGACTCAACTCATAGCCATGCGCCCAATTGCAATTGGCGAAGAACTGACCTACGACTACGCCATGAGCGACACATCTGACTACGACGAGTTTGTTTGCGCATGTGGATCAGACCGATGTCGCTATCAAATCGGCAGTGACGACTGGAAAATATCAGAACTTCAAACTCGGTACAAGAACATGTTCTCACCATACGTACAACGGAAAATTGATGCCACTCGCGCAGCACGCCCGTTGTCAAAAAAGGATGCAGAACACTTGATGAACAACTATGACGCCAACCCGCAACAAGCCTTGACGCACGCACTGCGCATCACGACTGGCATGCCCAATGCATCATGGAAGTCGTTGATTGATTCAAGCTTCACCGACAAACAACAAAGCCAACTTCTACATGCACTTGACCAGCAATCACTTGATCAACTTTTACAGCGTCTGAACGAACGACGAACTAGTTAGATTTTTTTTCAAAGTCAATTGCACAAGCAGCAGTGCCACCTGGCATTTTCTGACGATTGCGCGCCACCCAGCGATATACAACACCTGCAATTGGTGATACAACTGGCAATGACATTGCATAACCGACCGCAGTGATCCACCCTCCGGCGTCTTTGCAAACACGAGCTACCGCCTTGTGCGCGCTCAGAATCTGAATCGAGTCTGCGCTCACCCACTGCAAAGCAGTTTGACACTGCTCGGCGGTCACCCCAAGCGCCCTTAAATCAGCTTGCTGCCAAGCGACAATGTGAGGAACTCTTTTGAAGTGTTTTTGCATCCACTGCACACAACGGAGACAAAAGGCACAATCTCCGTCATAAATCAGAGTGTCCATGCAAGTTTACGCTACTCGCCTATCGCACTAAGTTGTGATGCGTGAACAAGTTTTTGTTGCGACCAAAGTGGATGGCTTTTCATGTCCTAGTCGTCGCACTTGTCGCACTCATGTTGATGCTTGCCAACTGGCAATGGGATCGCCACCAGCAACGAGTTGCGTTTAACAAGACACTCATTGAGCGCGTTAACACTCCAACACAACCACTCGATCAAGTACTCGGTGATTTTCCAACTGCCAGTGACGCCGAATGGAGAAGCGTCGTGGTGACGGGTCAGTATCTACTAGACCACGACTTTCAGATCGTCAATGTGTCGCAAGGTGGAGGACCGGGATTTGACCCAGTTACGCCATTGCAACTCAGCGACGGTCGATTGATTCTCGTCAACAGAGGATTCATTCCGCTTGGCGCAACTGTGCGACAAGCACCGACCGGACCAGTGACATTGCAGGGCAGACTCCGCGCATCGTCATCCAAAAGACTTGGAGCGATTTCCGATGCATCGAGTGGCGTACTCACCGAGGTACAACGCATCGATATTGCACGCTTGCAAGAGCAGATGCCTTCCCCGTTGGTCAATGTCTATTTGGAGATGCAATCTTCATCGCCAGTAGATGATGAGACATTGTCACGAATTGCGGAACCTACTTTTAGCAACGGCTCGCACCTTGGATACGTGGGTCAGTGGATTTTATTTTCGCTGTGCACACTTGGCGGTTGGTTCGCAATCGTGAGACGCGAATTAACTAACTAGACGCTTCCACTGAGCATCGCAGCACCGATCGCGCCTGCTTGCTCGCCAAGCTGTGCCGCAACAATCCGTGGGTGTGCACGATGTTTTGGCGCATACAACAACTGCTCAAACCAGTGACCGATTCTTGGCATCACTACATC
>JBIHZV010000115.1:0-2775 GCA_044240275.1 Ilumatobacteraceae bacterium
TGGCGCGCCAAAAATTCGGTACAGCCAGCTCTGATTCGAGCAACAAAATCGCTTACTGCTTCCCCACCAGAAAGTCCCGACCAGCGATCTCCAGCATTCGCTTGTGCATCATCGTTGTATGCCTTAATAGTGACTTCGGCGGGTTGTCCATGCCAAGCAGGTTCGCGAATCTCTTCAAGCCATGGCTCGATCACTTGAGGACGCGCATGATGTTTCAGGAACGGCGCGGCTGTCTGACAAGCCCTCAGCAGCGGACTAACGAACACATGATCGAAACGATCGTCTTTCAATCGCTCACCCAGAACGTCGGCTTGGCGAAAGCCCAATGTTGATAAAGGCGGATTAACAATGCTGAGACCGTCTTTTACCCATTCGGGCTGTGCATGCCTGATGAGTACGAATTCCATGAGCAACAATCTAGTTGGATTTAACCAACGGATGTTGTCGACACACCACTATTAACTTTGCATTCATCAAAAGATTTCAAAACAAGTGCGCTGAATTGCGCGTCAGATACGCCACCATTCTCCAACGCATCATTTGTTAGCAGTGTGCCAATACACAATGCTTGCGCTGGCGATATTGCTTGATCAAAGCGTTCTGCAACAAAATATGCATACGACTGCAATGCACTTTCCTCGTTGTCAAACCCCGTATTCAAATCTGGCTGGGGCTCAACATCCACAGATGGAGAGGGTAAATTCAGGATCTCTCCGGGGGTTTTATTTACGCCGCTTTGCAGTTCAATTTGACACGAATCCGCAACAAACGATCGAACTTCACTCAGGGCTTCGACATTGTCATTGCGCGCAAGGTCCTCTATGGACGCCAGCACTGCAGTATCACTGACACCGATAGAGCCCTCCCAATAAACGTTTTGTAACGCTATGGAAACCGAATGATATGCGCGCTCGACTTGAGCAAACTGATCAACTAAGTCAATAGGTGCAACATCGCCAATTGCATCCAGCGAAGACAACAGAACGGCAAACGTACTTTGCAATTGTCGTGCCGAAACATCCGACAGAGATGAAATTGCCACATCAACAGCTACCAACGAGCTTTCAAGCTCTGGTGCCCGACTGCAGACGGCAGATGCTTCACCTGTTTGAGAACACGAAGCTAAAGCCAGGCACACGAAACCGCACCATGAAATCAATTTTCCACGAAACGGCACCATCTCCAAATCGTACTTTGTGTGCTCGATAATTGTGACTCATCACACATTGGCCGCGTAAAGCGACATCGCAACTATCCAGCACGTACTATCAGGGCAGGCGTTGACCACTCGGAGAACCATCATGAAACGAATTGCATTGACATCGACCTTCATTGTGGTCTTTGCACTTATGGGCGCGATGTGGGTGTACGCCCTATTTTTTGCATCCAAAGAGGTTGTCAATGAAATTGCTGATCGGGCTTGGACTGAACGAGCAGAATCTATTTGCAAGGATGCTGCCACCCAACGAATTGCACTTGCTGACTTTCGACCAATTACAGATGCCGGTGCACAAGCATTGATCGAACGAGCAAAAATCGTCGACATTGCGACAGACACTCTTGATCAAATGCTGAACCAGCTTGAGGTCACGAAGCCGAGTGACGCCAAGGGCCAAGCAATCATTCCGCTCTGGATCAACGATTACCGCAAATACATCGTTGATCGTCGCGCATACGCAGATCAATTGCGAATGGGGTCAAACGTTCCGTTCGGTGAGTCAATCGTGATGGGAATTCCCTTGAGCGAAAAACTCTCTACCTTCGCTGCCGACAATTTTATGAAATCGTGCAAACCACCAATGGATTTATCTATCTAGTTTGCCAATATCCCTCTGGCGAATATTGTTTGATCACCCGCGCTGGCGAACCCACTGCAACGCAATAATCTGGCAAGTGTCCAGTCACAACCGAGTTGGCACCGACAACAACGTGTTTGCCTATCTGTGATCCGGGCAACACCACCACTCCAGCACCCAACCATGAGCCGTCACCAATTGAGACTGGGCGCTCAACTTGTGTTTGCTGCGAAATCGGAATATTCACATTTTCATATCCATGATTTTGGTCAGTGATATACACATGATGACCAGTCCAGACATCGTTACCAATGTCGATCGAGAGATGTCCAACGATGCCACTGCCCCGTCCAATAAGACAACGATCACCAATACGAACAACAGGGTCAGTCAGACACACTTGGCCAGGCACCATACCTGCCGACAACGCAACATTCGGACCAATCATCGTTTCGCTGCCGATGTGGATGTAACGCTCATTGAAAATAGTTGTCTGCGGAAAACAGATGATGCTTCCAGTTCCAAACTTGCCAAACTTCTTACCCTTGTTCGTTTCGGGCCCAATAGCGCCGTACAAACCCATCACATCCCACAGTCTTGATGTGCCGCTCTCGAGAAGGTGCCTCAGTAGTCGTCCAAGCATGCTCCCAAAATCTAATCGGTAACCTGATGTAATGACACTGGTCAACACTCCATGCGGTGAGATTCGCGGAACCAAATCAAGTTCAGGGATAAGCGTGTTTAAGGGGATCCGCTTTGCGTCAGCAAACAGATTCAAGCCACCAACCGTTGTGACGAGTTGGTCTGGTACCTACGAGGCGAACATGGTTGGGCCAGAGTGCCCTCAAACCGATAGTCAATTGAGGACACTTCTCAACGCTGACAACTCGGGTCAAAGCGAAGACTGCCTGTTTCTCAACATCACTACACCAAGCGACCTTTCGTCACTGCGTCCTGTCTATGTCTGGATTCACGGTGG
>JBIHZV010000006.1:0-29007 GCA_044240275.1 Ilumatobacteraceae bacterium
CAACAAGGCGGTCAACAAGGCGGTCAACAAGGCGGTCAACAAGGCGGTCAACAAGGCGGTCAACAAGGCGGTCAACAAGGCGGTCAACAAGGCGGTCAACAAGGCGGTCAACAAGGCGGTCAACCTCAACCAGGCTCGATGAACGGCGGGAACGTTGGTGCCCTACCTCCTTCAACATTCAATAATTTCAATCCAAATCAGGTAGGCCAGATTTCGAATGATGCTCTCGGCAACTTCAAGCCAACTCAACTTGGTGCTTTGCCTCCGTCGGCGATGTCTGGATTCAATCAGCAACAAATGGGCGCGCTTCCTCCTGAGGCGATGGCTGGCATGAAGCCCGATCAGTTCAAAGCGATTTCTCCAAACGCAATGGCAGGGTTTAAGCCTGATCAGATTGGTGCGATGCCACCGCAAGCATTCAGTGGGATGAAACCAAATCAGATGGGTGCTCTTTCGCCTGAGGCAATGGGTGGGATGAACCAGCAGCAAGTTGGATTAATGCCACCGAATGCTTTTGCTGGTTTTAAACCGAACCAGGTTGGTGCGATGCCACCAGAGGCGTTTGGTGCGATGAAGCCAACACAGTTGGGTCAGATGCCACCGAATGCGTTTGCTGGCTTTAACCCAAATCAAGTTGGCGCGATGCCACCGCAAGCTTTTGGTGGTATGAAGCCAACACAGTTGGGTCAGATGCCTCCCGAGGCGTTTGGTGCAATGAATTCCGCACAGGTTGGTGCGATGCCACCGCAAGCATTTGGTGGTTTAAAACCAGCTCAGTTGGGTCAGATGCCACCAGAGGCGTTTGGCGCGATGAAACCTGCGCAATTAGGTGCGATGTCACCGCAGGCTTTTGGTGCGATGTCGCCGGAGCAAATGGGTGCGATGTCGCCTCAGGCTTTTGGTGCGATGAAGCCTGCCCAAATCGGTGGAATGTCACCGCAGGCTTTTGGTGCGATGAATCCTGCACAGATAGGTTCGCTGCCGCCTCTAGCTTTTGGTGCGATGAAACCAAATCAGATTGGTGCGATGTCGCCTGAAGCGTTTGGTGCGATGAAGCCTGCGCAGATGGGTGCAATGTCACCGCAGGCTTTTGGTGCGATGTCTCCAGAACAAATGGGTGCGATGTCACCACAAGCTTTTGGTGCGATGAAGCCTGCTCAAATTGGTGGGATGTCACCTGAAGCGTTTGGTGCGATGAAGCCAGCACAGTTTGGTTCGATGCCACCGCAGGCGTTTGGTGCGATGAAGCCGAATCAGATTGGCGCAATGCCGCCGCAAGCTTTTGGTGCGATGAAGCCGAGCCAGATTGGTGCGATGTCACCCCAAGCGTTTGGTGCGATGTCACCAGAACAAATGGGTGCAATGCCACCGAGCGCGATGGGTGGAATGAAGCCTGGTCAAGTAACAGTGCTATCGCCTGAGGCTTTTGCAAAACTGTTTCCAGAACAGGCCGCTGCATTTACCGCTGCTGCTGTTGCATCGATGAAGCCGAATCAGGTTGGAGCAATGTCGCCTGAAGCGTTTGGTGCGATGAAACCGACTCAAGTGGGAGCAATTTCGCCGCAGGCTATGGGTGCTCTTAACTCAGAGCAGGTCAAAGAAATGTCGCCAACTGCTGTTGGTGCATTGAAGCCAACTCAAGTTGCAAACATGTCGCCTACTGCGACTGGGGGATTAGAACCAGAACAGGTCAACAAGATGCAACCAGCATCGGTTGGTGCGCTGAAGCCAGCGCAGATTGGCGAAATGACGGCAGATGCGATTGGTGCGATGACATCGAAACAGTTGGCGTCACTGAAAGCTGCTGCAGCTGCTGGATTCACTGAAGAGCAGTTGGCTGAATTTACTGATGCGCAGAAAGCTGCATTAAAGGCAGAGTTCAAGGCAAATTTGACAGCGGCTCAAAAAGAAGCGCTTGGCTAAATCTTTAATTGAGGCCGAGTCGAATTAATTGATCTTGTGGTGCATCAACACTGTTGAGCGCTTCTCGCAGTAACTCTGCCGAGTCGCGCTCAGCTTTGCCATCAACTCGATTGAATTGCTCAGCAGCATCTTCGCGGCGGTCAAACAACAAGTGTCCGAAATCTTTGCCCATCGCCCAAAACGGCAAGAGGTCACCTTCTTGGAAGGGCTGGCGAATAACAGGAATCGTTGAGCCGGGCATTTTGTCGAGGAACGCCCGCTCATCGGGCACTGGCAAACGCAAATTTGGATACTTGGAAATCGGCATGGTGCTCCACCGGTTGGACCACATGGAGAGCGGAGTGTTTGCGCCAACTGGACCTCGCGTGTAGCGCCACTGATCCGTCACGAGTTGTACTTCGCGACCCCACACTCCGGTGAGCAGCCAATCTCGCACCGACTTTGTTGCACCTTTTATAAGGGGAACGAGTGAAGAACCATGTGTGCGGTGATTGATGGTCGCACCAAACACGTCGGCAATCGTGGCGTGAATGTCGGTTGAGGTGGTGAGTGCATCGATATTGGTTGGTGCGGCACCTGGCCACGCAACTATCAGTGGAATATGACCGAGCGGTTTGTGTACAGGCACCGATGGTTTGCCCCACACGTCGCGACCCTTTTCGTCGATGTCGCCAAGGTAGTGACCGTGGTCTGTACAGAGTATTACCGCAGTGTCCGCCCAGGCATTGGTGGTATCAAGTGCATCAAGAACTTTGCCAAGCCAGTGGTCGATCATTGAAAGCTTTGAACCGTATTGCGAACGAATTTGGTGTGCTTCGCGGTTGGTGATCACACCATCGGCCTGGGCATTGACGGCATACGGTGGCCAAATCATGTGTTGGCCTTCCCACGTATCGTCGTATCGCATCGCCCATTCTTCTGGCGTGTCAAATGGTTCATGTGGATCAAACTCGTCAACGAACAACATGAAGCGTTCACCGTTTGTGCGGTGATGTGGAGAATCCTCAATCAACCACTTCGTAGCGGCCTGCATGGTGCGTGGGCCGGGGTAGTCGGATTCGCCTTTAAACCATCCGCGTGATGTGTCGTAATGAGTGTGTCCTCTTCCAAATGTCGGAGCACCAATCCAGCTCGCATCGGGTCTTGTTTTCCATGCGTCGCTCTCATGACCGCGTTCATATGACCAAGCAGTGAAATCGGTGTGAAAATTTTCGCCTCCAACTTCAAACAGATGAGGATGATCTGTGATGAGGTTTGTGACAACTCCAGCACGACGCAGCGCAACAGTGATTGCTTCTTCCCAGATTTCGATAGAGCCCCACGGCTTCCACAAAAAATCCCATGCTCCAACCAAGATGTCGTGACGAGCGGGTATGCACGGAAGCGACCCAGTGTGATGATTGGTGAACTTGAGCGAGCGAGCTGCGAGTCGATCGATATTTGGGGTGTCAAATGATGTGCCACCGTAAGCACCGAGTTCGTGGCGATTGAGACTGTCGAGCAACAACACGATCACATTTTTGGGTGTTTGTGCCGTGAGCATACTCATTGCAAAATGACTGGTGGCTGTGAGCGCGTTTCATGCACGCCTAGATACACGAGGGCGCCGACTACAAAAACGGCACCTACTCCTTGCTGCAAACTAAACACTTCATTGAGGAACAGGATTCCAGCAACGATATTGAGCACAGGCTCAACGGTGTTGACGACCGAGGTGGTATTTGGACCAAGAATTTTGAGTCCGGCAAACAGAGTTGAGGTGCTCAGTACGGTCGAAAAAATGGCAAGAGCAACTATCCATATCCAACCGATTGTCTGTTGTGGAAACGTGACTGGGGTGGAAGATGGGGCAAGAATCCAATACAGCCAAAATGCTGTAGCAGCACCGGTCATCACAAAAGTTACACCGGTGTAGAGGTCGGTTTTTTTAAACGCACGCGATCCGCTGAGTGTGTAAAACGTGTAGGTGAGCGATGAGAGAAGTACCAGGATGACACCTTTGGTCGTGGCATTGCCTGGTTGGCCAGCAGTGATAGCAACACCGATCATTGCTGAAATGAGCGAAAAAATTGTATGCCGTTTTGGTTTTGTCTTGAACACAGCCCAACCAATGAGCACAACAAAAACTGGGTAGATATACCAAATGACGATGGAGACTCCAGTCGACATGTTTTCGATGGCGGTGAAATAGAAAAATGCAGCACCTGAGTAGCCGATTGCTCCGAGCAGAAACAGGTCAAACATCAAGCGGGGCTTTGGCCAGACACGTTTGCCGCTTGAAAACTGACGAATGAGGAGCATCAACACTGCCGCAATGGTGAACCTGACAATTAATACACCGACCGTATTTGCACCGCTCTCGTAAGCACGTTTTGAAAATGTTGGTGCCATTGAGAAGCCCAAGCTGGAGAGGAAAACTAACGCGAAGCCGAGCGCGCGCTGGTTCTTGAGCATTGCTCAAATCTAGTTGCGATGGGGTCTGCGATGGGATCGGCAATGGGTGGCGAGACTAAATTGGTATCGACAAAGGAGAGCAAATGGCTCAGGAACTATGGCGTAAATCGGCTCTCGAATTAGCAGCCGATATCCGCACTAAGAAGATTTCAAGCCGTGAGGTTGTAGATGCGCACCTTGAGCGCATCGCACAAGTCAATCCACACGTCAACGCAGTCGTGCGCGTGCTTGCTGAAGAGGCTCGCGCTGGCGCAGATGCTGCTGACGTTGCAGTCAAGGCTGGCGATCAACTTGGCGTGTTTCATGGCGTGCCATTTACGATCAAAGAAAACATCGATGTCGTTGGTTGCCCAACCACGCAGGGCATTCCGGCACTTGCCGAGGCTATTCCGTCGCTCAATGCACCTGCAGTCGACCGCATGCTGAGCGCTGGTGCGATACCAATTGGTCGCACAAACTTGCCCGACTTGGGTCTGCGCATTCACACCGATTCGACACTGTACGGCCGAACAAAAAACCCATGGAAGTCTGACCGCACGGTTGGAGGCTCGAGCGGTGGAGAAGGTGCTGCACTTGCAAGTGGAATGTCGCCAATTGGTCTCGGCAACGACATTGGTGGCTCGCTACGTAACCCTGCACACTGTTGTGGCATTGCGTCAATCAAGCCATCGACTGGCGTAATCCCAGATGCAAATCAGTTTCCAATCGAAGATATGGGACTGAGTTCGCAGTTAATGCTCAATCAAGGTGTGATGGCGCGCACGATTGCAGATGTGCGTGCTGGGCTCATGGTTGTTGCAGGCCAACACTCTCGAGATCCAATCAGTGTTCCTGCAGTGCTTACCGATTTACAGCCTGGTCAGAAACTGCGCATTGCAGTGATGGCAACACCACCGGGCGGCAGCACGCATGCCGGTGTCGCCGACATCGTGCGCAAAACGGCTGACGCTTTGTCGAATGCTGGGCATGATGTCGTCCAAGCAACTCCACCAGATTTCGAACTTGCATGCGAAGTGTGGAAGACACAGCTGTATGGAGAGCTTGAGTTGCAGCGCCCGTTGCTCGAGATGGTGATGGGAGAGGGCGGTCGAAAGTTTGTTGATTTCACCACACTCAAACGTGCAAAAGTGGATTTTGCAGCGTGGGTTAACGCGCAACTGCAGCGAAATAGTCTTGGGCGCAAGTGGGGTCTGTGGTTTGACGAGTACCCGATCTTGCTTTGTCCAACATGGACACAGCCACCGTTTGTGTACGACTTCGATATTGAAAACGAAGCCAGTGCACTAGCAACTGTTGAGTTGATGCGACCTGTGTTGCCAGCAAATTTGCTTGGACTTCCTGCAGTGGTGGTGCCGGGCGGAATGGCCGACTCGCTTCCAGTTGGAGTGCAGGTGATTGGTGCTCGTTACACCGACTTGCGTTGCTTATCAATCGCTGAGCAGATCGAATCGGCGTGCGGTTTAGACACGCCGATCGATCCGATCAACTAGTTCTTAGAGCCTCTGATCGTCAGACAACAACGACGTTCTGGGCTTCTTCACCCTTGCGGCCCGGTGCAACGTCGAACTCTACGGCTTGCCCCTCGAACAAAGACTTGTAGCCTTCGCCCTTGATGTTGGAAAAGTGTACGAATACGTCTTCGCCACCATCACGTGAGATGAAGCCATAACCCTTCTCAGCGTTGAAAAATTTAACGGTACCTCGCATTGGATTTTCTCTTTTCTTTTCTTTTGATTTGTTTTGTTTTGATTTGTTATAAATACGAACTTGCCTAGGTGGCAAATCCCTTATTAAGACTATGAGATTTTGTGGCAGATAGCACATATTTGTGCAAGTTGGGCAAATTAGCTGATGGCTCGAGGGTCATGCCTTGAATGCAGGCATCGGGTGCTGAGAGGAACCAAGTATTTGGCTCTGGCTCGCTCGCTGCAAGGGTTTGCTACATCTTGGCGATGGTTGGATGTTGGCGTGGTGAGCAACTGCAGGTGATGCAAACGGCCGAAATCGAAGGGGTCAGGAAAATAATTTCATTCGAAACCGACTCTGTTAGAGCAAATTGTCAGTTCGCTAGCAGTTGGGGGATCGTGGAGGAAATGGTTCGCTAGATCTGCAGTGGCAACTATTTGCCAGAGAGTGCAGCAACCACTGGCGCAAACTTCTCGACATCTTCGCCGCCGACGATGACATACGAAAAACCCCAGCGCTCGCGACGAGCAATCAGATCTTCAATCAGTTTTGAAGGAGGTCCCATGAGAGCAAACGGAGTTTCGGCAACCATGGATTCTTCGACACCAATGCCAGCAGCGAGTCGCGAGATTGCGCCTGCAGCATCATCGGTGATGTTGACAAGAAATGCACGGATATTCATCTCGACGTGATTAAAACGATCTCCTGCGGCATCGCGAATGATATCAACTTTGCCATCAACAGCTTCGGCGGTCATTGTGGAAATTGCTTCAGGTCCGACTGCACCTGCGCTCATGGTCGCATTGATGCCAATGATGTCGGCAACTTGGGCTGCATACGTCAGCACTCGTTTGCCACCACCACCGATGAGGATTGGTGGGCATGGTGCTTGTAACGGTTTTGGAAGTCCGTCGTAGTTAGTGATGGTGTAGTGCTTGCCAGCGTAAGAAAATGCACCTTCGGCGAAGCAACCCTTCATGACATCAATACCTTCGATCATGCGATCAATGCGCAAACCTGCGCGCTCGTATGGAATGCCCGATTGCTCGTAGTCACTGATCATCCAGCCAGCGCCAATGCCCAGTTCAAGTCGTCCGTCGGACAACAAGTCCATTGTTGCAAGTTCTTTGGCCAAGACAACAGGATGTTTGTAGTCGTTGTCCCACACAAGTGCGCCAACACGAAGTTTGGTTGTTGCATCGGCCACGCTCATCAGTGCTGGTACCGGTGCGAGTTGATCGGTGAAGTGATCGGGCATGGTCAGCACGTCAAAACCTGCTGCCTCTGTGCGCTTGGCAATATCGATCCACGACTTGCGGTCGGGTTGAGATGACGCCTGAACGCCGAATCGGAAAGGCTTGATGGGGAACTGTCGGGAAGAAGTCACGGGCAAAGAGTATCGTGGGAGGTGCCGTGAATCCCCAACTCAGGACGATCCAGCGCCTCCTCATCGTGATGTTGGCAGGTGCCTTAAGCATTACTGCTTTGGTCACTGGCATGGCTCCGCAGGTGTGGGGAATCCTCAACGCGCACAGCCAAATACCAGTGCAACTTCCAGGTTTTGCGGGCTTGTCGCAACGAAGCGTGCTGTTTGATGTTGCTGGCGAGCAGATCGGTGTCTTTCAAAAAGAGAACACTCAAAAGACGCCTGTCGACAGCGTGCCGGTAGACGTGATTGCATCGATCTTGGCTGTTGAGGATGCTGTTTTTTATAGCCACGAGGGTGTCAACCTGCGTGCCGTCGTGCGCGCAACTTTGGCCAACACACAAGGGTCGACTCGTCAAGGCGCTTCAACCATCACCCAGCAGGTTGTGAAAAACGATTTTCTTGCTGGTCTTGATAGAGACGGTCGATACAAGGTGTTGCAGTCTCGCTATGCCGTGATGCTGGAAAAGCAAGTACCAAAGAAACTCATTCTTGAGCGCTATTTAAACACAGTATTTTTTGGTAACAATGCGTACGGTTTGCAAGCGGCAGCCGAGGTGTATTTTGGTGCGCCTGTTTCGGCACTGACCGTAACCCAAGGTGCTTTTCTTGCAGGGCTTATTCAAGCCCCTTCAAGTTATGACCCAATTAGGCGACCAGACTCATCGCGCACGCGCTACAAAATTGTGCTTGCGCGATTAGTCGATGTTGGGTTGATTACAAAAGATGTAGCAACTGCGACATGCGCGGGCTGGGAGAATCCTAAGGTGCGCACGCTTGTGGATGCAGAGTGCGTGATACCTGAGCAAGTTGAGACCGTTCCACAGCAAGATGTAAATCGCTCGTACTTCACTGAAGAAGTGAAGGATTATTTGCTCAATCGTTCGACAGTGTTGGGTGCTACATATCAAGATCGCTATAACAAACTCTTTCGCGGTGGTCTCAAGATCTACACAACCTTGAACAAGAAAGACCAAATTGCTGCCGAAGCCGCAGCTGCTGCACAACTTCCCGAAAACAAGACGGGCATTCAGGCAGCTGTCGTATCAATCGACAATGCAACAGGGGGAGTGCGCGCGATGGTTGGCGGCACAGGCTTTGTTCCGGTCGGCAACGAGATCAACCTTGCGCTACGAAGGCGTCAAACTGGGTCGAGTGTCAAGATGTTTATCTTGGCGGCTGCTCTGCAGGCCGGAATACTCCCAGACGACGTAATAGATGGGACGCTGCCTTGCACGTTGCCAAACCCAGGCAAGCCAGAAGAACCGTTTTATATTTCGAAGGGTGTGAGTTACCAAGTTGCACCGTTGCGCATCATGACCGCATTGTCGATCAACTGTGCGTACGCCAAATTGTCGCAAGTTGTTGGGCTTGAACGTGTAGTCGCATTGATGTACAAGATGTTGGATTCTGAATTTACCAATCCGGAGACTTATCAAATTCAGCCCTATGCGTCGCTCGCCACGGGTGCAAACGAACTCAGCCCGCTCGACATGGCAACTGGGGCGCAAACGATTGCAAACGGCGGAGTGCACTTGAGGCCATATTTCATTGACAAAATCGAAGACGCTAATGGAGTGCTGTTTGCACACGAACAACTTTGCGTTGCACCATTAGATGTAGAGCCATGCAGAGTTTTGAGTACCGAAGTTGCACTGAGGACTGTCGACACGATGAAAGGTGTTATTCAGTTTGGTACCGCCCGTCGCACCGCGCTTGAGCCTGCTGCGCCAATCGGCGATAAGCCGCGTCCAGCAGCCGGCAAGACGGGCACACAAGACGACAACACCAATGCGTGGTTCGTTGGTTACACCAAGCAACTCACTACGGCGGTGTGGGTTGGAGACCCAAAGGCGTATACGCCGATGGTCAACATCCCAGAATTTATAGAACAAGACGGCATTACGCGAGTACAGGGATCGATGTATCCCGCACGTATTTGGAAGCAGTACATGGATGCGGCACATGAAGGCTTGCCGTCTTTGGATTGGGAAGCTGCGCCCGCTCCTGTTGCAAGCGAAACACGACCTGACCCAAACCCGATGCGCATTTATCTGCCAGGAAATGAGTGTTTGGCGCAAGTTGTATCGGGCACCATTCCGTCAACAACGACTACAACAAGTATCAAACCGGGTAGAGCGACAACAACGACTACGACCGTACCGATTGATCTGACGAATCCCTTAAATACTGTCGTAGTGAGGGTTGTCGATCCAGGAACTACGATCGCGCCTACGGATACCAACCCATTTTCTCCGGTCAACACCGTGGCTATCGGCAGCTATTGGGTTTACGAATGCGCACAACCATTTTCTCCTGCTGTGCAGACGGTGCCGTAGGCAACTCATGGGCGTTCTTCACGATCTTTACGCGGTGCAACTGAGCGATATTGCAATTTCGCAAGCTCAGCATCGACTTGCTCATTTGCCAGAATCAGCTACTTATCAACTTGCAAAATCTGCTTCAGCAAATGCAATCACGGAATTAGCTGCACTCGACAAACGAAGCGCAGATGCTGGAGCAGAGATTGCCGGACTTGAAAAACAGGCACACGAGATTGATTCGACACTCGCGCGTCTCAACAAGCAGATGAAGACGATTATTGCGCCGAGAGAAGCCGAGGCTTTGCAGCATGAGATTGCAACATGCACAACGAACCGCAGCGCCCTTGACGACAGCGAACTGGAGTTACTTGAAATAGTTGAGCAATGCGACAAAGCATCGGTTGCGCTTGGTTCTCATGTTGAATTGACTCGCGTAGCTCTTGCGGGAGCAGAGCAAGCATTACGTGCCGCTCGCGCCACAGTCAACGCCGAGATTGCACAGCTTGTCGAACAACGAAGTGCCCAAAGTCTTGTGGTGGCTCCATCACTGCTCTCGATCTACGATGCCAAACGCAAGCACCGCCCAGATGGGGCAGTTTCAAAGCTGAATGGTCCCACTTGCAGCGGGTGCCACCTCGACTTGCCAACAAGTGAAATTGATCGCCTGCACAAACTTCCCGCCGATGAAAACCCCGAGTGTCCGCATTGCGGTTGCTTTATCGCGTTGTAGGGATCGTTTATGTTGTTTTGGTTCATCGGCACGTCGGTTGCATCGGTGTGGAGCGTGTTTCGTGATCCAAAGTTTGCCTATCGCTGGGTGATTATTGGGGCGCTCATACCCGTTTTTAGCGTTGTGACCGTGGTGGGTGTTCTTGTCGCTGTGATGCTGTTGACGATCGGCAAAAATGCCAGCAAGAGAGCAGTACGAAAGAACTTTCTAGCGCTAAATATCGGTCTGTTTATGCATCTGGTATTCGATGGAGCGTTTTTGAACACCAAGATGTTTTGGTGGCCGTTAGCTGGACTGTCTCTGGACGGGTACGAGATACCGCTTGTAGAACGTGGTTTCCTCAACATTCCTTTTGAAATTGTTGGTCTAGGTCTCGTCTTGTGGACAAAAAGGCAGATTAAACCCCTACTTTGAGCCATATTCAGGGGATGATGGCGCTTGTTTGACCTACGAACAGATGTTCGCAAAAGTCAGCAAGACCCAATTTTGGGGGGTAAACTTAATTTACTTCACGAAAGCGAGAGTTTATCCCTTCGTACCCCCATCGTTTATCCCTCATTCGGCGCGTATTCACTGCCGTGGTCATCTTTGGCTTCATGTCCAGTACCTTGGCCATGGCCAAATCGGTTGATGAATCGACGGACAACTCGCCAAAAGATCCGGTAATCACCCAGAGCGTGTCAGCCGAGCTTGTTTCTCAGGTGATCATCGACGGCCCTGATCTTGTGCCCCCAACACCATTTGGCTCAGCGTGTCCGCAGTGGCACGCCCTAGCGATGCGGTTTTTCCCCCCAGCCGAATGGGACACCATCGACTTTCTGCTCTACCGAGAGTCCAGGTGTGATTTGCAGGCTCTTAATCCCAAAGACACCAATGGCAAACCCAGCTATTCGCTCTTCCAGATCAACGCTTTCTGGTGCCGTCCGAGCAAGCACTACGAGCAGGGCTTCTTGCAGCACCAAGGGGTTTTGACCACTTGTGACGAGCTCTTTGAACCCGAAACCCAATTTAGGGCAGCTCAGGCTATTTACGTAGAGGGCCTTGTTCGCCATGGCAGAGGCTGGCGCTCATGGGGAAGTTACCCCGAGACCCGCTGACGTTTCAGTTCGGGCTTCCAGCACGGAAAGTGCAATGAGTGCACCGATAACGAAACTTGCACCAATGACTCGATTGACAGTGAGGTCTTCGGCAAGAAAGATGACGCCTGCAGCGATGGCGAGAACTGGTTCAAGAGTTGTGAGCACAGAAACCATGTTTGGGCCAACACGCTTGAGGCCAGCAAACCCCGCAAGGATCGGGGTGACTGTTCCAAAAATTACTAGCCCCGCGACATACAGCCATGCGACTGAATCATGGGGAAACTCTGAAGTCAATGAACCCGGCGAAGTTACATGCAACAACCAGTACGAGATTGCTCCGCCCGCATTTACAAGAACGACGCTCGTAATGACATCGGTTTGTTCAAGCGAATGCGAGAGTCCCAGTAAATAGATCGTGAAGAAGATTGCCGAGAGCAGAACAAGCACTACGGCACCAAGGCTTGCATTGCCTATTTGCCCGACGGTGATGAAAACTCCGATCATTGTAAAAACCAACGAGATCAGAACATTTTTGCTCGGTCGTTTCTTCCAGATGATCCAAGATCCAAAAACAATAAACAATGGGTTTGCATAAAACAGCACGATTGCGAGACCAGTATCGATGTCGTTGATCGCTATGAAATAGGTGAGCGAGATGCCCGTGATGCAGACGCCCCACACCAGCAACTTTGCTGTGTTTTTGACGCTTGGCCAAGGTGTGTCGCGCACCATGACTGCGCGAACTATAAACATCAACGCTGCCGCAAGAGTAAAACGCACACTCATGACGCCCATTGCATTGGTGTCGTGTTCGTATATCTTCATCGTAAAGGTGGGCACTGTTGCAAAACCGGTAGAGGAAAGAAACACGAAAAGCGTTCCGATGACACGCTGGTTCTTTGGCACCGAATGAATCTACTTGAGGTGCGAAGAGATTGAGTGACGGTGAGTCGATCTATAAGCGGGGTTCTGTAGTCGTCGCAATTTCTCGCGCCAACCGATGACCATCCCTCTGTGCAACCTACCCGAGGGTTGTTGGCTACAAGTAGCCAACGAACGGACCGTTCATGCCCTCTGCATGGTCTTGCTTCGAGTGTTGATACCAAGCCGCACAAATTGCTTCGTACGCTGGTGCGCTCTTACCGCACCGTTTCAGCCTTACCTGTGACGATGACCTTGCGGTCACTGTCCATCGGCGGTTTGTTCTCTGTTGCACCATTCGTCAAGTCGCCCCGACCTGGCTCGCGCCAGCACTCTGTCCTGTGAAGCCCCGACTTTCCTCAGCCTCTCAATGCGAACATTGATTAGCCGCGATCATCCGAACGACTCACCGTCGATGTTGAGTCTACGGGCGAGAAAAATAGTGCTGTGGGCGGTTTGTTTAGCAGGAGATCTCGTCATAGACGAGACCATTCAGGCTTGGGGTTTCCATTGAAAGGTTGGTCTTGACGCCTTCCGAGTTTGGCGCTCCAAGTGAAAACTGAATGCTAGAGAGGCTGCCAAATGCCGATGGCACTGATGCAACCTTTGCTTTGCCGGTTGCTTCATCGGTGGTTGGGCCGATAGCCAAGTAGCCAGGGTTGAGTACTTGTGCAAGAACAACTGCGTGACGGGCTTCGTCTTGACCAACTCGCATTGCGCTGCCACGAAGTTTTGGCTCAGCCAATAGGGCAACAACACCTTGGTATGTCTGTGCGGCCAAGTTTTCAAGTGCATGTGCAAGCGTCACTACATCTCGTGCAGCATCGGAATTGCCGTCAGCAGTAATGAGTTTGAGTGCTGGGTCAACATAGAGACTGCTTACACGTGTATTGGCACACTCGTGAGCTTTGCCGCCGTAGCCAACGACAAGTGCGTTGATTGCTGCAGCGTGACTGATGTGATCATCGCGAAAGCGCTTGACAGCATCTTTGAGCGATGCATAGTCGCCCGTGAGGAGTCCACCGTCCAACACCTTTGTATATGTGTCAATTGCGTTGTACTCGAGTGATGCTGCTGTGCGCAACAACACGGTGTCAGAGATAACGACTTGACTCAGAGCAGTAGTCGGTGGCACTGTGCCAGCACTAGCGACGTTTGAGCTTTCGACAACGCCAGATTGTGCGCCGCATGCAGCGAGAAATGTGATGCCGGCGATAGAGAGCCCGCTGATCTTAAGCAGTTCGCGTCGAGTCAGGTTTTCTAGGTTGTTCATGGTGCCACCGTCGTCTCTGTGGTTGTTGCCGCAGGTGCGGCATTTGGTGCGAGTGAACTAGCCGCGCTGTTTAGTGCGCTACTGAGATTTGAGTTTGGAAGAGTGCCGAATACTGCAGCATGACGCGCTTCGACAGTGATGATTGAGGCAACGAGTGTTGCACCATCAAGTCCTTCGAGGCTGGAAAGAATGTCGGTGTGGGTTGCAACCATTGTGTTTTCGACTGACTGCAGTACTCGGCTCATTGCCTGGGCAGAAGTCAATTGTCCGGCATATGTCGAATACAGCGCTTCATTGCGAGTATTGCTTGCTGCTTTTCCAAGTAAGCCGTTGAGCGACTGTGCGTATGCCTTGTGGTGATCTGAAAACAATTGCATCATCAACTTTTCGTCGGCCGAGAGCATTCCTGAATCGATCGCATTGACATAGAGATCGTGCACTGACAATTCGGCTGACAGGGCAAAGTCCAACAGTTGCTTGTCGGAGTTTGTTGGCATCTTGGGTGGCGCTGGCGATGCAGCATCCGAAGTCTTCGTAGTCATGAAAATTCCTTATCTGTTCTTATTGTTGCCATTGCTAAATCAATGCCATAACAATCTAGAAGTCAAGCCCCGATAGTTCGGGTATCCAACCGCTAGAGCGCTGAACTGCTTCATTCCATTGAGCCCGATTGAGTGGCGCAGATGGCTCAACGACCGAGGCTGGTTTCCAGGTGGAACAGGCTTCTTCAAGGGATTTCCACGTACCAACAGCAACACCAGCGAGAAATGCTGCGCCAAGTGTGGTTGCCTCGGTGACGGGAGACACTTCGACTGGTCGCTGTGTTGCACTGGCGAGCGCCTGAACGAAGGTGGGGTTTTTGCTCATTCCGCCGTCAATGCGCAACGTGTCAATTGGCAAACCCGAGTCGGCGATGGTTGCTTCCATGAGGTCGGCACCACGATGAGCAATACCTTCGAGCACAGCACGAACAACATGTGCGCGCGTAGTTCCTCGAGTAATTCCGATCAATGTTCCGCGCGCGCCGTAATCCCATTTTGGTGTACCAAGACCAAACAGTGCGGGAACATAAACAACGCCATCAGATGTATCTACTTGTGACGCGACGTCATGACTTTGTTGTGGCGTGTCGATGAGTTGCATGTCGCTGCACAGCCATTCGATGTTGGTGCCAGCAGAAAGCATGATGGCTTCTGCGCCCCAGGTGATGCCGGTCGCATCGCTAAATGCGACAATTGGAAACGTGCCGCCCGTTGAGCGACGATTTTCGCTCGGTGGGGTCGTACCAGTGACTGTGTCGAGCATGCCTCCAGTGCCAAACGTGATTTTGGTTTTGCCAGGCGTGATGCAACCTTGGCCGACAAGAGAACCCTGTTGGTCGCCAACCAAACTCGCTATCGGCGGAGCACCAGGTAGCGCAGTTGCATTGCCAACGACACCAGAGGACCGCACGATCGTCGGCATCATCTCGATGTCAATGCCAAAAATATTGAGAATACGTGGTGACCACGATTGATCTTGCAACGTCCACAAACCTGTCACTGCAGCGTTGGTGTCGTCGGTAACGAAAAGTTGACCTTGGGAAAGTACAAACGCAACCCATGTATCGACCGTTCCAATACAGATCTTTGCGTTGGGAGGGATCGAATAGTTCTTAAGCATCCACGAAGCCTTGGTTGCTGTTTGATTCGGCGCCAGAAACAAACCGTGCTCTGCACGTGCAGTGATGCATTCCATTACGGTGCGCAAATCTTGCCAACCAAGCGCAGGCCCGATAGGAATTCCTGTGTTCTTGTCCCATGCCAAAGCGGATGCGCGCTGATTGGTGATACCAACCGCGTCCACTTTTCCTGCTGCACTCAGTGAAGCATTGGCGACTCGCAACACTGCGTCACGCATCGTGGCTGCGTCAAACTCGACAAGACCAGGAACGGGAGAGTTTGGTGCGAGTGATTCGTAAAAGAGATGATCGACCTTGCCCGTTGACCGCACAACGGATGCGCGAAGTCCGCTGGTGCCAACATCAATGACGAGAATGCTCAAGGCCAAACGGGCTTTCGCTTGGATGTGTCTGTGTCAGGGTTGAACCCAAGTTTGCCTGGGTTGAAAATATTGCGTGGGTCAAGTGTGTTCTTAATCGACTGCAAAACATCCATTCCAGTGCCGAGTGACTCAGGCAAAAAACGTCCTCGATTGAGACCAACACCATGGTGATGTGAGACGTTTGCACCCGCGTCAAGAGCTGCTCTTTGACATGCATTCCACAACTGCACATATCGCTGCTCAAATTCGGGTGTTGGTTTTGCAGCAAACGTGAAATAGAGGCATGCTCCATCAAGGTAACTGTGCGATAAGTGGCATGTAGCGCTCACAGCGCCCTCAACGGCCATAAGCGAAGCGCGAACGTTTGTAAAGATCGCTTCTAGTGCGCTCCATTGAGCTGCAACTTCCATGGTGTCAACGATGAAGCCCCGACGAGTTGCTTCTTGCAATCCGCTCGTGTTATTGCGGTGATGCATCCACTTTTCGACCAATTCGACATCTCCAACTTGGGCACCATTTGCAATTGCGGTGTCGTGCACGACCGACAGGGTTGCTGCAACGATGCGCTCGTCACCTTCGTCAAGCACGAGCAGCGTGCATTGCTTGCCGTCGGTGCCGTGCGACCTTTTTGATTCATCGGCATCATACAAACGCAACACTGCAGGGGTCGCACCGTGTTGCACCGCAGTGCGACAGGTATTAATGCCATCAATGAATGTTGGAAAAAGATAAGCGGCGCGTCGCTGAGAGGTTGGCAATGGGTGAGAGCGGAGCCATACGCGAGTAATAACTCCGAGTGTGCCTTCGCTACCAACGAATAGCGAAGTCAAATCTGGGCCGTTTGCGCCTGCTGGTTCGGTGCCGGTGTAAACAACTGTGCCATTTGCAAGCACGACTTCCAGGCCAACAACCATGTCTTCAATTTTTCCGTAACGCGTCGAATACTGACCAGCTCCTCGACATGCAACCCATCCACCTACGGTCGAAATATCAAACGACTGTGGGAAGTGCCCAACAGTTACGCCATGCATGTTGCGCAATTCGTTTTCAAAATCTGGACCAAACATGCCAGGTAGAACTTCAACAACACCCGACACTTTGTCGACGCTGACGATGCTCGCAAGCAAGCAGGTGTCAAGCACTACGCCGCCATAAACGGGAATTGCTGCACCGCATACGCCACTGCGCCCGGCAGAGACGGTGAGTGGGATTCGATTCTCATTGCACAATTTAACGATGGATACAACTTGCTCGGTGGTCATGGGACGACAGACTGCGTGAGGTTTGCGCGGAGTTTTACCCTGCATTGCCCAGTGCATTGCAAGTGGCCACCAGTCGCGACCATGATCAGCCAGATCTTGGTCTTCGGTTGATACTGCACAGATTGCAGCGAGTTGTGCAATGAGGTCTGGTGAAAGAGTTGTTGTACTTGTTTCGGTGAAGCGCTCTTGAATCGGCGAGGTCAAGCCCACAAACTCGATTGGATCAGTTGCGTGTGTCATGATGCGTCAACTAACTGTAGTTGACTGCACGAACTCAAGCTCACTGACCATCGCGGCATCTTGCTCGCGAGCACACGAGTCGACAAAGTCGGCGACTTGTTGTGTGATTTCGGTGAGCGACCACTTCAATTCTGGTGCGATCAACTCGGCAACGCTGCGAGCACTTGCGAGCGCCGCCGGTCTGTTGATGATGCGTGCTCGTGTACGTCGTGTAAGTACGTCGTCAAGCGTGCGCGCCATTTCGTTGCGTACTGCAAAAATTGCCTCGGCTTTGATGTAGGGGAGACCACTAATGAGGGGTTCGCTCAGGCGCGGGTTTTGTGCGACGAGTTCGTTGATCTGTGGGTACTCGGCGCCAAATCTCTCGGCAAGACTGGCGTTTTTGCCGATGAGCATTGATTGGCGAAATCCGCGAGCGCCAACGAATGCCAAGCGTTTTGTGCGACAGCGAGGTTTTGAATCAAGCTGCTTGCACGCTGCATCGACAGCATGCTCTGCCATCTTGCGATAGGTAGTGAGTTTGCCGCCAGTGATCGAGATCATTCCGGCGTCGGAAATGCGGACCTGGTGTTTGCGAGAAAGGTCGCTCGTTTTGCCCTTCGCAGTCGTGCCATCGGTATTGCGCACAAGTGGACGCAGACCTGACCACACCGCAGTGATGTCGTCGCGTGTGATGTTGGTATTGATGGCCGCGTTGAGTGCAGTGAGCACATAGTCAATGTCGTCTGTAGAGCATTGTGATTCATCTACACCGCCAACAAAGTCTGTGTCGGTTGTGCCTACGTAGGTGTACTGAAATGTGCCGTCATGATTCGAAATCCATGGCACAACAAAGAGGCTGCGCTTGTCAACCTTGACAGGGATGACAACTGCGATGTCATTGCGCACCATCTTCCACGGAATGGTGATGTGGATGCCCTTGGCGGGGCGAATGCTGTTGGGATGAACGCCCTCATCTGTTTCGCGAACGTTGTCTGCCCATACGCCTGCAGCGTTGATAACGCAGCGAGCCTGAATCTCGAAGGGTTCGAAACCGACGGGTGCAACTCTTGCGCCGCACACCTTGCCGTGTTCGTTGTGAAGTATTTGTTGTACAGGGCACTGATTTGCAACAACTGCACCGTGTTGAGCAGCAGTTCGAGCAATCGTGACGCACAGGCGAGCATCGTCTGCCGCTGCGTCGTAGTAAAGATACGCCGACGACATTCTGTCTGTATTAATAGTTGGCAAGTGCGTGTTTGCTTGTGCGGCCTTAAGGCGCTTGTGCAATTTGCCGATGCGCCATCCACCTGTGAGGTCGTACATCCACAACGCGCTACCGAGTGCTCGTGCAATTTTTTTAGAAATTACTCCATCGCGTGTGAGGATCGGGATCATGAACGGCAAGATGCTGACCAAGTGTGGGGCATTGCGTCGCAAACGCTGACGTTCATGTAGTGCCTCGTACACCAGCCCAACCTCGCCCTGTTGCAGATAGCGCAAGCCTCCATGAATAAGTTTGCTGCTCTTTGAAGATGTGCCCGAAGCAAAGTCTTCGCGTTCTACAAGGGCGGTGCGAAACCCACGGGCGGCGGCATCGAGGGCAACCCCAACACCAGTGATGCCTCCACCTACAACCAGTACATCAAATTGCTCGGTGCGCAATCGCTCCAGATTGAGTTCTCGGTCGAAGTACACGGCGAAAGCCTAAATCAATGGGAATGAATGCCCGCTACCCAGAGGACTTTGAAGCTGCGATATTGCCATAAGTCACAACCATTGTTAGTTAGCAATACTTGCAAATTAGATGCACAATTGATTACTGTTACGTCCATGCATTCACCAGCCGAGTTGGCCATTCAGTTTCGTTCGATGGGCCGCAAACTCACCCCGCAACGACAGCTGATTTTTTCGTTGTTGCACAACAACGAAACTCATCCAACCGCAGAGAACCTCTATGGCATAGCAAGTGCACAGATGCCTGGCATTTCGCTACGCACGGTGTATCAAACACTGAATGAACTTGCCGAGATGGGCGAGCTGCAATTGATCGATCTTGGCGAGGGTGGCATGCGTTTTGACCCCAATGTTGACGATCATCATCACGCTGTTTGCAGCATGTGCGGCAAGATTCGTGACGTACATGTAAAAGGTGCTGCTGCTCTCAAGCCGAATGACGCAAGCGACTTCATGGTTTCTGACGTAGGCGTCGTGTTTAGAGGCAAGTGCTCTGACTGCGAGTCACGTGCCGTAAAAAGATCTCCTGTTCTGCAGGCGAAAGTAAGCAAGAAATAGAAATAGAAATACAAATACGAATAAAAAAAGTCCAACAACAAAACAGAAAGCGAGAATCATCATGGCCGGATTAAATGGCACAAAAACACATGAGAATCTCAAGGAAGCGTTTGCTGGCGAGAGCCAAGCCAATCGCCGCTACTTGTGGTTCGCACAGAAGGCAGACATCGAAGGTCTTCCAGACGTTGCATCGTTGTTCAAAAACGTTGCAGACGGCGAGACCGGTCACGCACACGGACACCTCGAGTACCTCGCCGAAGTTGGCGACCCTGCTTCTGGTGAGCCAATCGGTGACACCGAGCAGAACCTCAAAGCGTCAATTGCTGGTGAGACCTACGAGTACACACAGATGTACCCAGGCTTCGCTAAGACTGCACGCGATGAAGGTTTTTCGGAAATCGCAGAATGGTTCGAGACACTTGCACGCGCCGAAAAGAGTCACGCTGGTCGTTTCTCTGACGGGCTCAAGAGCCTCGCTTAATTAATTCATAGTTATAAGCAGCGAGTGGCTGTGTGCTCTGTCGCACAGCCACTCAATGCAAGTTATTCTGTGTCAATTCCCGTAAATTCCCGTAAATGTCCCGTAAGTTTCTCGAGTTTTTGAAAGCCCCCCAATGACAATCACATACGATCCAAACCACCCGATGTACCTTGACGAGGCAGACACTCGTCACGAGCTCGAGCGTGTGTACGACCTCTGTCACGGATGTCGTTTGTGCTTCAAGTTTTGCCCCTCGTTTCCAACACTTTTTTCTTACATCGACGTTCACGATGACCAAGATGCGGGCAAGATGACACCCGCACAGCAAGACCACGTGATTGACGAATGTTTCCAATGCAAACTTTGTTACATCAACTGCCCGTATACGCCGAACCAACATGAATGGGCGCTCGATTTTCCGCGACTTATGCTGCGCGCAGACGCAATGCGTCGCGAAAATGGGCAGATGTCGGTCCGCAACAAACTCACTACAGCGGTCATGGGTCGCACTGATGCGATTGGCAAAGTAGCCACGTCGATGGGCGTAGTGACCAACCTGGTGATGGGTGCAAAACCAGGCTCGGTCGTGCGCAAAATTGTCGAGAAAACAGCCGGAATTTCGAGTGTTCGAGTGTTGCCACCGTTTGCACGGAGTCGCTTTTCGACCTGGTTCAAAAATCGCCCAAAGACAACGCTGCTCAATCGTCAAGGCAAAGTCGCATTGTTTCCAACATGCTTAGTCGAGTATCAGGATCCAGCAATTGGTCAAGATCTCATCAAGGTGTACGAGCGAAACGGTGTTGAGTGTTCCCTCGTAGGAGATGTGGCTTGCTGCGGTGCACCGTTCTTGCACAGTGGTGATGTGGACAGCTTTACCAAGGTTGCAAAAAACAACGTCAAAATGTTGGCAGATGAAGTACGTGCCGGCAACGAGATTGTCGTTCCACAACCAACTTGTGGTTATGTCTTAAAGAAGGACTATCTCGATTACGTAGGTGGCGCCGATGCAACGCTTGTTGCTGAGAACACTTACGACGCAGCCGAGTATCTGATTCGTTTGCACAAAACTGAGGGCAAATCACTTGATCTCAATTTCATTGGAGAAATTCCTGAGACGATCACGTATCACACGCCATGCCACTTGCGTGCTCAAAATATCGGACTCAAGAGCCGAGATTTGATGAAGCTCACTGGCGCAAAAATCAAACTTGTTCAGCAGTGCAGTGGTATCGACGGCATGTGGGGTCTGCGTGCAGAAAATGCGCATTTGTCGATTCCAATTGCCGAAAAGTTGGGTCAAATGATCAATGATGCGCAGGGAGATGTAGTGACAGGGGATTGCCATCTCGCCAACACCGCAATTAATGAACAAACAGGCAAACAAGCCGTACACCCGCTTCAAGTTGTTGCGCGCGCCTACGGCATTCAACCAGAGGAGAAGAAATAATGATGACTACATCCCGCAAGTTGCAACTGACTGACATTTTGGATCTACGCGCCTATGAGCGCATTCGCGACGAGCGTCGAGAAGAGATCATCGAGCTCAAGCGCCGGCGCCGAGTACAACTTGGCACAGTGGTGACACTGATGTTTGAAAACCGGGCAACAATGCAGTCGCAAATCCATGAAATGATGCGCGCCGAGAAAGTTGTACGCGATGAACAAATTCTTGAAGAACTTCACGCATACAACCCGTTGATCCCAGAAGCAGGGCAACTCTCTGCCACCTTGTTTATCGAGCTCACGACACCAGAGCAGATGCTCGAGTGGCTGCCAAAACTCGTCAATATTGAGCGTTCAATTGTGTTCAACTTGAGCGATGGCTCGACTGTCACTGCAATTACCGAAGAAGGTCATGCAGAAACATTGACGCGCGACAACGTGACTGCAGCAGTGCACTACATCCGTTTCGAATTTACGCCACAACAGGTGGAAGCATTTGCTTCTGGCGATGTGGAGATTCTTTGCGTGCACCCGGCATACGTAGAGGTTGCTCTGTTGCCCAAGTTTGTGACCGACGAATTGCTTACTGATCTTCGCAATTAATTTTTAGGGGCACCTCTGACCCTTGTTGGATAAAGGGAAAGCCGTACCTTTTTGGTGCTTTGGATTGGCACGGGGATGACCCTCGGTTCTACAGTCATGTCTAGGAAAATTGGGCTCAATGCTGAGCACCAGGGGGGCCTAGATGTCGGTTGCAGATGTTGTTTGGAGAACCAAAGGCGCTTGCCAAGGGCTGGACGCCGAGATTTTCTATCCAGATAACGAAGATCATGCAGACTTTGCAATATCAGTGTGTTCTGAGTGCGAGGTTCGCATAGCGTGTTTGGATTATGCGCTTGATAATCGTGAACAGCAGGGAATCTGGGGTGCAACCACAGCCCGCGAAAGACGGCGGATGCTGCGCCAGCGTAAACAGACCGCATAACGAGGTCGCGCGATGAGCGCAATAGATCGCATCGGTGGATGGTCGCAATTGTTGGCGACATTGCTGCGTGGCGAAGACTTGCAAGCCAACGATGCGCAAGTTGCAATGAATGCAGTGTTGCTCGGGGAAGCCTCTTCTGCCCAAATCGCCGCATTTGTGATGGCGCTTCGTTCAAAGGGAGAAACTGCCGACGAACTGCAAGGCATGTTGGCAGCGGTACTTGACGCATCCGAATCTGTGCCATTGAGCGCAAAGTTGTCATCGCGTGCAATTGACATTGTTGGCACTGGGGGAGACAAGTCGCATTCAGTCAACATCTCGACCATGGCGGCTTTTGTGGTCGCTGGAGCAGGAGTGCCTGTATGCAAGCACGGCAACCGCGCGGCATCTTCACAGTGTGGAACAGCTGATGTGCTCGAGGCTCTAGGTATCAAGATCGATCTAGATGGAGCAGGGGTGGCGCACTGCGTCGAACATGCAGGCATGGGCTTTTGCTTTGCACCAAAGTTTCATCCAGCATTCCGACATGCTGGACCGACGCGAAAAGAGTTGGGTGTTCCGACTGCATTTAATTTGCTCGGCCCTATGGCCAACCCTGCACAAGTTGCATACATGGTGGTCGGTGTCGGCGACCCGAGCATGGCGCACAAAATGGCACACGCAATTGCCGGTCGTGGTGTGCAGCGAGCATGGGTGGTGCATGGTCATGGTGGGCTGGATGAGTTGTCGCTGAGCGGTGACTGTTCAGTTGTTGAAATCAATCACGGAAACATGTCTGAGTTTGTGCTCAACGCAAAAGATTTTGGTCTACAACCAGCCGATGTCACGGCGGTTCGTGGTGGAGATCCTGCGCACAATGCACAAGTCATTCGAGACACATTTTCTGGCACGCGCGGAGCAGTTCGCGACATTGTGGTGTTTAATGCCGCGGCAGGTTTGGTGGTAGCTGGTGTAGCAGCGCATATGGCAGATGGCGTCGAGCGCGCTCAAGCGAGCATCGATTCCGGTGCAGCAAATAATGTTGTTGATGCGCTCACCAAAATTAGTAACACTGTGGCAAAATAGTTTGCTATGACCACGCAATCGTTCTTCGTTCGCGTGCCAGCAAGTTCCGCAAATCTCGGTCCTGGTTTTGATGCGCTCGGGATGGCGCTCTCGGTGCATCTCGAGATGGGTCCTGTATTCAACGGTCAAGTACCAGCAGGTGCAAAGGTGATTGATGAGTATCACCCAGGGAGTATTGCTTTTCGCAGTTACGGCGGAGTCGGAGACGTGTGGGTGCGCTCGAAAATTCCCATGGGTCGTGGCCTAGGTTTCAGCGGAGCTGCGAGAGTGGCGGGGGTCGTTGCGGCTCACGCTCAGCAGCATGGTTTGAGTATTGAAGCTCTCGTTGCAGCGCGTAAAGATTTGCTCCATGCATGCACACAACTTGAAGGGCATCCTGACAACGTTGCCGCCTCACTGGTTGGCGGTGTCACTGCGAGCGCATCGGGTGAAGTTGTGCGTTTGCCGCTTGCTTTTGATCCGACAATTCTTGCGTGGGTGCCCGACACACAGACCAGTACCGAAAAATCTCGTACCGCATTATCTGCAACACTTTCACTAAGTGATGCAGTAGTCAACATCGGTCATACGGCACTACTTATGGGTGCTCTCGCCACTGGTGACATTTCATTGTTACGTATCGCAACACAGGACCGTATTCATCAAGACATTCGATTGGCGCATGCACCAACATCCAAAGCTGCTCTTGATGCAGCCTTGAGCTCTACCGCGTGGTGTGCGTGGTTGTCTGGGTCGGGGCCAACAGTTGCAGTGATGTGCGCCAAATCGGATGCAAAGCACATTGCATCGCAGTTACCACAGTCTGGTGAAGTGCTCGAGTTGGCTATCGATCAACACGGCGCAGTAATTATCTAGAGATTGGGATCGACGAGAACTCGTCCTTGCATCTTGCCCGCAAGAATGTTCTCCAGTTGTGCCGGTAGATCGGCAAGACCAATAATTTGAGCCTGCTCGGTGTCAATCCACGATGGTCGCAAGTCGGTAGCAATGCGTGTCCACATTGCGCGACGGATAGCGATGGGTGTTTGCACGCTGTCAATACCGAGCAGATTGACGCCGCGCAAGATAAACGGCAGCACTGTGGTTGCCAATCCATTGCCGCCGGTAAGACCGCTTGCCGCTACCGATGCTCCGTACTTGAGGGTGCGCAACACGTAGGCGAGTGTTGATCCACCAACACAGTCGACCGAACCGGCCCATCGCTCGCGTTCGAGTGGCTTTGGCGACTCTGCACTGGTTTCTTCGCGCAAAATGATGTCACTTGCACCAATCGACTTCAGCCAATCGCTCGAGGCTGCTTTGCCTGTGGACGCGACGACTTCATAGCCACGCGCTGCCAACATGCCAACCGCAACTGATCCGACGCCACCTGTTGCGCCAGTGACCAACACTGGGCCAGAACCAACGATGAGACCAGCGCGCTCGAGTGCATCGACCGATAGTGCTGCGGTGAAGCCGGCTGTTCCGATCATCATCGCAGTGCGAGTGGTCATGCCTGTTGGTACTGCAACCAAGAATTGTGCTGGTATGCGGGCTAGAGCGCTGTACCCACCATGGCGCGCAACACCAATGTCGTAACCATGAGCGATGACCTGTTGGCCAACGAGAAAGTCTGGGCTTGCCGACTCTAGAACCGTACCGGCAAGATCAACGCCTGCAATCAACGGATCGATGCGTGCAACGCGACCCTTTTCGCTTGTTGCTAGACCGTCTTTGTAGTTGATGCAGGAGTACTCCACAGCAATCAACACATCGCCTTCTCCCAGATTGTCTACCGACACCTCGGTGATCTGTTGTGTCCATACGTCGTTGACTTTGCCGACGGTAAATGCGCGGGATGTTGTTGGGCTGCTCATGTACATGGGCTTTCTGGCGTTGGGTTGGGTCTGTGGGAACAGTGTAAGCGGGGAAGCTACGGGGTCGTATCCGTGTAACACCCATTGGGCAAACTTCACTATGTACGTAGTTGGCGTACACATGCAGGTGAAACGAGGAACCCATCATGAGTGATACCAACCAATCCCTACAGCCACTGATCATCAGTTGCGATACCTGCGTTATGCAAAAGACGCCTGCATGCGACGACTGCTTCATGTCGTTTTTGTGCGGCGATCCGCATGAAACAGCCGTTGTCTTTGATCTTGCCGAACAGCGGGCAGTTCGCTTGCTCGCAAATGCCGGAATGGTGCCTACGCTTCGGCATCGTGCGGTTATCTAAAAAACCTCCAAAGATTGACTTGGTCGATCACGCAGCACGCGTGGCCTACACCGAGCATGTGTTGTCAATCGGCACCGCTGGCGGCTTGGACCGCGTTGGTGTTGCCCCAGCACAGGTGATGCAACGGGCGCACCAAGCTCTTGTTGAGCGCAAGGCGGCTGGCTTGCACGACACGATGCAGTTCACGTATCGCAATCCTGCAAGATCAACTGATCCTCAGTCGGCGGTTGCTGATGCCAAGGCAATGATTGTCGGTGCGTATTCGTATGCATCACCGTTGCCAGACCCACGGTCAACTCCAAGCGCACGGGTCGCTCGATACGCGTGGACAGAATATTACGAATCGCTCAAAGTCGGTTTGTTCGCGATGCGCGATGCACTACGTGACGATGGATTTAAGGCAGTTGTTTTTGCCGACGACAATTCGATGGTTGATCGCGAGGCCGCTTACCTGGCGGGTCTTGGTTGGTTTGGAAAAAATGCAAACATACTCATTGAGGGTGCCGGCAGTTTCTTTGTGTTGGGTAGCGTGATCACGACTGCACCACTTGTGATTAACGACAAGCCAGTTGCCGACGGATGTGGTGCATGCAGCCGATGCATTGATGCTTGTCCGACGGGGGCGATTATCGAGCCAGGCACTGTTGATGCTGCGAAGTGCCTTGCGTGGCTTATTCAAAAACCCGGAGTGTTTGATCGTAGGTATCGAGAAGCATTGGGCGACCGACTCTATGGATGTGACGATTGCCAAGAAGTGTGTCCACCGACTACTCGGTTAAGTTTGTCAAAACCACTTCGGATTGATGCACAACCATGGATCAACGTGCTCGAGTTGCTCGATATGGACGACGAAACGTTGCTTGCTCACGTTGCTCAGTGGTATATCGCCGAGCGCAATCCAGATTGGGTGAGGCGTAATGCATTGCTCGTACTGGGCAACATCGGTGAGAGCTCTGACAGAAGAGTTGTGACCGCAATTACTCGCTATCTCGAACACCCAGACCCAATGTTGCGAGCCCATGCGGTGTGGTCGGCTGCACGGCTCAACTTGTTCAGTCTGATTCCTGCGCATGACACTGCACCATTGGTGGTTGACGAATTGCAAAACTTGCCGTTGGCGCGACAGTAAGCGATCTAGATTGGCTGTTGCGTAACCATGAAACATCTACTTGTCACCAATGATTTCCCCCCAAAGATTGGTGGAATCCAAAACTTGTTGTGGGAGTGGTGGAGAAGATTGCCGCCTGATTCGTTTGCCGTATTGACATCTCCACACGAAGGTGCCGAAAGTTTTGATGCCGCTCAGGCATTTGAGATCAGAAGAGTACGTGAGCCGTGGCTGTTGCCGCATCCGCTCATGGTGAAGCGCATCAATCAGATGGCCAGAGAAATCGGCGCCGACTTTGTTGTGCTTGATCCCGCAGTACCTCTTGGCATTGTCGGGCCAAAACTCGAGTTGCCCTACATGGTTATATTGCATGGTGCGGAAGTAACTGTGCCCGGAAGATTGCCGTTGTCGAAATATGTATTGTCACGTGTACTAAAAAATGCGATGCACATCATTGCAGCGGGCGAGTATCCGGCCGCAGAAGCTCGTCGCGCTGGTGGAATCTCTCTGCCGATCACAGTGATTCCTCCTGGCGTTGATACGCAGAGATTTCGGCCTCTCAATGATGAAGAGCGAAAAATATCTCGTAGCGAATTTTGGGTGAGCGCCGATACAGAGTTGATCGTAGGAGTCAGCCGATTGGTGCCACGCAAAGGTTTTGACACGCTGATCGAAGTCGCTGCAGCACTTCGCACCAGTCGGCCACGCTTGCAAGTGCTGATTGGTGGCGGTGGTCGTGATGCGAAGAGATTGCAGAAACTTATTGACAAACTCGACGCGCCTGTTCGCATGCTTGGGCGTGTGACTGACGAGCAGTTGCCCCGGTTGTACGGATGTGCAGATGTCTCGGCAATGTTGTGTAGATCGCGGTGGGGTGGGCTCGAACAAGAGGGCTTTGGCATTGTGTTTTCGGAAGCCGCGTCTTGTGGCGTGCCCCAAATTGCTGGCAATAGTGGTGGTGCGGCAGATGCAGTACTGGATGGCCTTACTGGCAAGGTTGCACAAAACCCAAGCGATGTCGCTCAAGTGGCAAGCACCGTGTCTCAACTACTCGACGATTCGTTCTTGAGAAGTTTGATGAGTGTTGCATCGCGGGAACGCGCGCTGAACACCTTTGATTACAACGTGCTTGCAAAATCGTTAGCTCAAGTGCTTAAAGTGGATGCACGATGAAGAACTTGCCACGCATCAATATTTTGCTGACCGCGCTATTTTTGGTTGTGACTGCCGTTGCCGCAGTTGTGTTTTCGCCAGCCACACGAACGGCTGGTGTTGTTGTAGACCTTGTGTTGTTCAGTATCGGTGTAGCCGCGTTTATCTGGGGTTATTTTTCGGCGGTGCAACGAAGCCGTGTTGACGAAATCTCGGTGGCGTCGTTGTATTTTCTGAGTGGTCAAGTTGCAAAGAAGCAAGTACAAAAGATTATGAATGGTTGCCTGATTGCTCAATTGGTCATTGGTCTTGCTGGTGCGATTGCGCGCTCATCAACCGATGGCAAGGCAGGAAGCACCCTGGCTTTTGGGGTGTTGGTGCCGTTGCTCGGTCTCGGCCTGAACGGCTTGTGGGCCAGCCAATTTGGAACCTTTACCCCTCGCGAGCAGCCCGATCGGCAAGGATAGAGGACATGGTTGATTCTGGGTCTGAATCCGTAGTCGTGGCGGCCGGTCTTGACGCGTGCTTTGCCATGACGATCGACTTCGAGAAGTATCCAGTTTGGGCACATGACGTGAAGCAGACAACAGTGCTCACGCGTGACGCAGATGGACGTCCAACTGTTGTTGAGTTTCGTGCGTCGGCGCTAGGTCGTAGCACGCATTACACGCTTGAGTACGACTACGCACATGCACCAAACAAACTGTCGTGGCATATGTCAGATGGCGACATCATGCGATCAATTATTGGTTCTTACACATTTGAAACAGTAGGAACAGGTACGCGCATTACTTATGACTTGGCTGTCGAACTTGTGATTCCACTTCCTGGTTTTGTCAAGCGTCGTGCGGAAATGCGAATTTTGAACACATTGAAAGAATTGAAAACTCGCATCGAATCGTGAAATGCGAATAGTGCAA
>JBIHZV010000117.1:0-2692 GCA_044240275.1 Ilumatobacteraceae bacterium
AACTTCTTCCATGCCAAGTTCGTGGAACACGATGACTTCGTCGATGCGGTTGAGGAACTCTGGTCGGAAGTGACCCTTGAGTGCTTCATTGACCTTGTCGCGCATGCGCTGGTATGACAGTGCCTCGTCGTTTTTGCCAAAGCCGACATTGGCCTTGCGCAAATCTTGCGTACCCAAGTTGGATGTCATGATCAACACGGTGTTGCGGAAGTCTGTACTGCGACCTTGCGCGTCGGTGAGTCGACCTTCTTCAAGGATCTGCAGAAGCGTGTTGAACACGTCTGGGTGAGCCTTTTCGATTTCGTCAAACAGCACGACTGAGAACGGCTTACGACGCACGGCCTCGGTAAGTTGACCGCCTTCTTCGTAACCCACGTATCCAGGAGGCGAACCAACCAAGCGGCTGACCGTGTGCTTCTCCATGTATTCGCTCATGTCGAGCGAGATAAGTGCATCGTCATCACCAAACAAGAAGTTGGCAAGCGTTTTTGCGAGCTCGGTCTTGCCTACGCCGGTTGGGCCGAGGAAGATGAACGAGCCGCTTGGACGCTTCGGGTCTTTGAGGCCCGCACGTGTGCGACGAATGCTTTGGCTGACAGCTTTGATTGCATCGTTTTGCGAAATGATTCGCTTGTGCAACTCGGCTTCCATGTTGAGCAACTTGGCCGTTTCTTCTTCGGTGAGTTTGTACACAGGAATGCCTGTCCACATGCTCAACACTTCGGCAATTGCTTCTTCGTCTACTTCATCAAACAAGTCGATGCCGCTTGCTTTTACAGCAGTCTCTTTTTCGAGACGCTCTTCGAGCAGTGCACGCTCTTGATCGCGCAAACGGCCAGCTTCTTCGAAGCGCTGTTCTTCAACAGCCTTCTTCTTGGCTTCTTGCACGTCGTTGATCTTTGCTTCGATTTCCTTCAAGTCGGGAGGCGTGGCCATGCGTTTGATGCGCAAGCGGCTACCAGCTTCATCGATGAGGTCGATTGCCTTGTCTGGCAGGTGACGGTCAGCGATGTAGCGGTCCGACAAGTTGGCTGCAGCCACAAGTGCCTGATCGGTGATCGTGACGCGGTGGTGCGCTTCGTACTTGTCGCGCAAGCCCTTCAAGATTTCGATGGTGTGAGCAACCTCTGGCTCTTCAACTTTGACCGGCTGGAAGCGACGCTCGAGTGCTGCATCTTTTTCGAAGTGCTTGCGAAACTCGTCGAGTGTTGTTGCACCGATGGTTTGCAATTCGCCACGTGCAAGCATCGGCTTAAGAATTGATGCTGCATCGATTGCGCCTTCTGCTGCACCTGCACCGACAAGCGTGTGGATCTCGTCGATGAACAAGATGATGTCTCCACGAGTTTTGATTTCTTTGAGCACTTTCTTCAAACGCTCTTCAAAGTCTCCGCGATAACGACTGCCTGCAACAAGTGCACCGAGATCGAGAGTGTAGAGCTGCTTGCCAGTGAGAGTCTCGGGCACGTCGTTTCGCACGATCTTTTGTGCAAGACCTTCAACGATTGCTGTCTTACCAACACCTGGCTCGCCGATGAGCACAGGATTGTTTTTGGTGCGGCGTGACAAAATCTGCATCACACGCTCCATCTCTTTTTGTCGACCGATAACAGGATCGAGTTTGTTGTCGCGAGCAAGTTGCGTCAGGTTGCGACCGAACTGATCAAGAATCTGGCTGCCACCTTTTTCTTGCGGCTCTTCTTTGGCACCAGCAGGTTGGCCTTCGCCCTTACCTGCAGGTCCTTGGTAACCGGACAACAACTGAATGACTTGTTGACGAACGCGACTGAGGTCGGCGCCCAACTTGACGAGCACTTGTGCCGCAACTCCTTCGCCTTCGCGAATGAGGCCGAGCAAGATGTGCTCTGTGCCGATGTAGTTGTGACCCAACTGCAGAGCTTCGCGCAATGACAACTCGAGCACCTTTTTGGCGCGAGGTGTAAATGGAATGTGGCCAGATGGCGACGAGCCACCTTGACCGATGATCTCTTCGACTTGAGCGCGCACTGCTTCGAGCGAAATGTTGAGCGACTCGAGAGCTTTGGCTGCAACGCCTTCGCCTTCATGAATTAGTCCGAGCAAAATGTGCTCGGTGCCGATGTACGAATGATTGAGCAAGCGGGCTTCTTCTTGAGCCAGCACTACGACCCTGCGGGCCCTATCGGTAAAGCGTTCGAACACTGAATAGACCGCCTTTTCACGTCTAGATGAAACTTGTGAACTTGTGGAGAAGTGTATCTGCGAAGTGTGCTCCAGTCATGCTGTGACAGTGGGCGCCACGTTCGCCATTTCACAAGCGACCCTGCGTAGCCTTGTGGTATGGCTCTTGCCTCGCCCCTTCTTGCCCTGCGGTCTATGGATGGTGATCGCGAACGCGTAGAAGCCGCATTACTTGCCGCGGTGCGCACCCGAGATGCATATTTGACCGAACTTGCGTCGCACCTCATCGTTGCTGGTGGAAAACGGCTGCGACCGGTGATGACAATTGCGGCAGCGCAGGTAGGTGGCAAGGCCGAAGTGTCTGAGGACGTTATTCAAGGTGCGATTGCTTGCGAGCTCGTCCATCTTGGTTCGCTGTACCACGACGATGTGATGGATGAGTCAACAATGCGCAGAGGTGTTGACACCGTTAATGCCAAGTGGGGCAACCTACAAGCGATTGTGGCGGGCGACTTTTTGTTGGCACGCGCAT
>JBIHZV010000044.1:0-9529 GCA_044240275.1 Ilumatobacteraceae bacterium
CTGCGCCACGAATTTCAATGATGATGTTCTTGCCATCATTAGGGTCGGCCGGCAAGAGCAACACCTTGAGGCGCTCTTCAAGTTCGGACAATTTGGCAATACCGGAATCTATTTCTGCTTGTAGTTGTTCGCGTTCTGAACCATCAGCATCTGCCAACAACTCACGCGCTGCCTCGGTGTTGCCTTCGGCATCGAGATACTCACGGATGCACAACACCAACGGTGTTTGTTGCTTGTAGCGACGCGATGCATCACGCAATTTTGCTTGATCGCTCAATACTTCTTGGCTGGCCAAACTCTCTTCAAGTGCCCGGTAATCGGCATCGATTTGAACGAGTCTGTCTAACACGACACTTAGGCTACGACTTTTTTAGCGCACTACAGGTGCGACTTCAACGAATCGTGCTGGAATACGCAGCGATTTCGCCAACTTTGCCAACGACGGTGTCACGTTATTGGTGTGGGTTGCGATTACAAGCTGTGCATCTGGAGCAATGCGAGCACGAGCATCTGCCGCAAATGCAACAACGTCTACATCTACCGATGCAGTGCACACCGCCACAATTTGTTGACCTTGTTCAGATACACCCACCGCGCAACACGGCACTGCATCCTTCACATTGAGACGCATGACTGGTGGCTCAACGACTTGCAATGCTGATGCACCCACGAGTTGTGGCTCTACAACTATTCGATGCCGTAGCAAACGCTCAGCGGCAAGCCTGTTGAGCGGATGATGCTCTGAACCACTTTGACGGTGTCCGCGCACAATGTCGACAACCTTGACAAGTGACTCAAGTGTGGCAACTTTGCCGTGCAACATTTGGAATGTTTCGCGGTCATGTGCGCCAACACCAATCTCGAGACGAGGTGCGTTGTCATTTTCATCAACAACGACCCTGCACACTTCAAGGCCCATCACTTCGCCACTCAACACTCCATGCTCGCGCACTACTTCTGCGCCAGACTGTGCAATGAGAGCAGCAAACTGTTCATGCGATTCGGCTACATACGACATTGCAAGCACCACATCTGCTTCTGCACGAGCGATGTTCTTGTCGGCCATGAGCCACACACGAATATCTAGATCAAACAACTGTGCACGTCGCGCTACAAGACCCGCATCAGATGCAACAAAAATGTCAAGAGATGCGGCATCAAACTTTTGCGCCCACAACAACACCGGGCCAAGCGAGCGATCGCATTGTTCGAGCACCACAACCCAAGCATTGTTTCCACTTACGGCACCTGCGCCAAGTGCAAACTCGGCAAAATCTGGCTGCTCGGTAATACCGATACTTGCCATTGCATTACGCAGTGCAAGCTGTGCAACGCGTGATTTTTGATTGATGTTTTCACTCATGCGAGAGAAAGTCGACGAAGAGTTACTGATTTAGGCGTTTGGTTGCTTGGCGATTTCGGACAAGAACTCATCGTTGTTCTTAAACGTCTTCAATCGGTCAATCAACAATTCGAGACCAGGAGCAGCGTTGCCACCCTCGGCCAAACCGCTCAACACTCGGCGTAGTTTCCAAACCATCTGCAACTGTTTGCGATCAAACAACAACTCTTCGTGTCGCGTGCTTGATGCATCAACGTCAATAGCTGGGTAAATACGGCGTTCCGAGATCTTGCGATCGAGGCGAAGCTCCATGTTGCCTGTGCCCTTGAACTCTTCGAAAATTGCATCGTCCATGCGGCTGTTTGTCTCGACCAATGCTGTTGCAAGGATCGTGAGACTGCCGCCTTCTTCAACGTTGCGAGCCGAACCAAAGAACTTCTTTGGTGGGTACAGAGCGCCCGCATCGATACCACCGGACATGATGCGCCCAGTAGCTGGTGCCGACAAGTTGTATGCGCGCGACAATCGAGTGATGCCGTCGAGAATAATGACGACGTCTTCGCCCATCTCGACCATGCGCTTTGCTTTTTCAAGCACGAGCTCGGCAACTTGAGTGTGCTCTTCGGACGGACGATCGAAAGTTGAAGCAATAACTTCGCCCTTCACCGTGCGTTTCATGTCGGTCACTTCTTCAGGACGCTCGTCAATCAATAGAACGATCAATTTCACTTCTGGGTGATTGCGTTCGATCGATGTTGCGATCGTTTTCATGATCGTCGTTTTACCGGCCTTTGGAGGCGACACGATCATTCCACGTTGACCTTTGCCGATTGGCGAGATCAAGTCGATGATGCGTGCGGTCATGTTGTTTGGGTCTGCAGAGTTTTCGAGTCCAAGTTTGGAATCGGGAAACAGCGCGGTGAGATCTTCGAAACGCGGGCGTGCCTTGACTTTGTCGGCAGCAACACCATTGATCGTTGCAACATCGAGCATTGCTGGGTTCTTTTCATTGCGTCCAGCTGGCTTGCACATACCGGTGACATGATCACCCTTGCGAAGACCATATTGACGTGTCAAACGAACGGCCACATATGCGTCGCCTGCACTCGCCAAGTAACCGTTGACACGCAAGAAGCCGTAGCCCTCGTCGCGCAGATCAAGATAACCGGAAACTGAAACTGGTTCGGTAGAAATTGGTTCGTTGCTGACCTCTTGCTCGAACGACTCGTAGCGATCACTGCCCTGTGGACCTTCATCGCGTGGACCTTTTCCACGACGTCGCCGGTTGCGGTTGCGATTGCGGTTTGGGCCGCCTTCGGCTCCATCGCGCTGAAAACTATTTTGACGATCCGGATTGCGATCGCTGTTTGGGTTGCGGTTTGGACCGCGATCTTGATTGCGATCATTGTTTGGATTGCGATTTGGACCACGTTCACTATTTCGATCATTTCCGCGATCAGAGCCACGATCCGAACCAGATGGACGCTCGCTCGCACGACGTGCATCTGGCGCAACTGGCGTTCCTTCGTGTTCGGCTAATTCAATTTCCCAATCGGCAAGCGGCTCACCGTCAGCCCCGAGTGCTGCTTGTGTAGCTGCTGGAGCTGCGGTCTTTGCAGCAACTCGCGATGTTGGCTTGGCTGCAACCGGTGTTGGTGCTGCAGGCCTTGTTTGCTCAAGGATCATGTCAATGAGCTCTGACTTTTTTGCACGCGAAGCCGACTTGACGCCGAGTGCTGACGCAATTGCTGTCAGTTGCTCGCGATCTTTAGCTTCTAATGCTGATTTTTCAAGGGCTCCACTGGCCATTGGTCCTACTTTCAAGGGCGTTCACACAAATGTGATTTGCCCATCTGACCGCAGATGCGTCACGCGAAAATCAACGTCGCAGGTTTGCGGGGGCTTCACTCGGGAATCCGAGCCATATTCAGAGTAGCCCCATTCGCTTGCTATTTACAACATGAAGTGTTGAAGTGGCTCGTTAAAGGGCTTGTTAGGCACGCTGGCGTGCGGCGACAAAAGCCTCAACTGCATGCAGATCATTGGGCAGGTCAACAATTTGCTCGGCTCTTTGCATCAGGTCGGACAGGTGCTCTGGTAACGGCGGCTCTACTCCCGTTGCCAACTTGACCGCATCAGGAAACTTGGCGGGGTGTGCAGTTGCCAAGGTAATTGTGGGTACACCAGGCTCGGCGCAATGCTCTGCTGAAGCAATGCCAACTGCGGTGTGTGGATCAACAAACATGCCGTGGTCGCGGTGCATGCGCTTCATCACCGACAAAGTTTCGGCATCATCACTTCGGTGCGCACGGAACATCGGAGCTATCCACGATGCGTATTGATCGGGCTCAACCGACATCTTGCCCTTAGCGCGAAATGCATCAAGTTGTTGCGCAGTTGCTCCCCCATCGCGATCGTTCATCTCGAACAACAAACGCTCAAAGTTGGAAGACACTTGAATGTCCATGCTTGGGCTCAGTGTTGGCACAACAGATGTCATCTGCATTGCATGCGTATCAAAGAATCGGGTGAGAATATCGTTGCTGTTTGATCCGACAATAAGTTTTTCGATCGGTGCGCCCATCTGTTTGGCAATCCAACCGGCAAGCACGTTGCCGAAGTTGCCGGTAGGCACGCTAAATGATGCGCTACGACCTAACGCTTGAAGCGCAGTGAAGTAATAGACGGTCTGAGCCATAACGCGTGCCCAGTTGATGGAGTTGACGGCAGACAAATTGTTGGCTTCGCGAAATGGAGCGTCATTAAACATGGCCTTGACCAAATCTTGACAATCATCAAACGTGCCATCGATGGCAACGGTGTGCACATTTGGTGCATTCACTGTGGTCATTTGTCTACGTTGCACATCGCTCACCCGACCACGCGGATACAAAATCACAATGTCGACGTTGTTGCACGACTTGACGCCATCGATTGCTGCGCTTCCTGTGTCTCCACTGGTTGCACCAACGATCATCACACGCTCGTTGCGTTGGCTGAGTACGTGATCAAACAATTTGCCAATGAGTTGCAGCGCCACATCTTTAAACGCAAGTGTTGGGCCGTGAAACAGCTCGAGCAAATAATGTTCCGGCGCAATTTGCACGAGTGGCACAACATCTGGATGCCTAAATGACGAATACGCTTCGCGGCTGAGGCGCAACATGGTTGGCGCATCGATCTCGGTACCAATAAATGGCTGCATGATTGCTGCTGCACGGTCGGCATAGCTGCCAGTAGTTGGTGCATTTACAGTTGGCCATGTCTGAGGCACATACAAACCGCCGTCAGTAGCAAGGCCAGCAAGAAGCGCGTCACAAAAACCCAACTCTGGGGCACGACCTCGTGTGGAGATGTAACGCATACGAAAAATATTTTAGTCGGCGATGACCCGCAGGAGGCCACCCACATGCGTGACCACATCGAGTTTTTTTAATTCGCTGATGCAAGCTTGCATTGCAGCCTCATGTGCATTGTGCGTCAAAAACACAAGGCGCGCACCGTCGCCAATTCCGTCTTGCTCAGCTGCACGGATGCTCACATCGTGACGAGCAAAAACGCCGGTAACTGCGTGCAATACACCGGGCTTGTCTGCCACCTCAAGTGGCAACAAATACTCACATGATGTGTCGGACATTGATTGCAACTTTGGCGCACTCAACACTCCGAGCGTTGCATGTGCACCCTTGTTGAGATTGATCGATGCGTCGATGACGTCGCCAAGTATCGAAGATGCAGTTGGGTCTCCACCCGCACCGCGACCATAAAACATGAGCGAGCCCGATGCTTCGCCGTCAACCACAACTGCATTGAATGCTTCGCGCACCGACGCAAGTGGATGCTGCATCGAGACCATTGCAGGGTGCACGCGCACCGACACCGCGCCAGATGCTTTGTCGAATTCGGTGACGCCCAACAACTTGACTGCATAACCCAAGCGCTTTGCAATTGCAATGTCGGCTGCCGTGATCTTGGTGATGCCTTCGCTATACACGTCGCCCGCAACAACGTTGCAACCAAATGCGATACTCGCGATGATCGAAATCTTTGCCGCGGCATCTAGCCCCTCGACATCGGCCGTCGGGTCACTTTCTGCATAACCAAGTTGTTGTGCGCCAGCTAGTGCGTCTTCATAACTTGCGCCGTCTTCGCTCATCTTGGTGAGAATGTAATTTGTTGTTCCATTGACAATGCCGAGCACTCGCCTGATTGGCTCGCCACGCAAACTTTCGCGCAATGGACGAATGAGAGGAATGCCACCGCACACTGCAGCCTCAAACAACAAGTCGATGCCTGCATTGTCGGCCGCCGCAAACAACTCTGCGCCATGAGTCGCGATCAACGCCTTGTTGGCGGTCACGACTGGTTTGCCATTTGCCAATGCCTTCAGGATCAAACCGCGAGCCTGATCGATGCCACCCATCACTTCGACAACGAGGTCGACTGTTGGGTCATTGACTACAAACTCTGCATCGGTTGTCAACACATCGGCAGCAAGCGAATCTTTATGCGCGTCAATGTTGCGAACTGCCACGCGTGCAATCACAAGTTGCACGCCACTGCGGGCCGCAATCGTGTCAGCTTGCTGCTTAACGAGCCGGACAAATGCGGCACCAACCGTGCCATGACCAATCACTCCGATGCGAACTTGAATTGCAGCCATGCCTTCACGCTATTGGCTCTACGGCCTTGATTTCTAGCGAATATCGAGCCTGGTCAGATCTTCATTGGTTTCACGGCGCACAACAAGACGAGCGTTGCCATTGCTCACAAACACCACTGGCGGCCGAGTCACTTTGTTGTAGTTGGAACCCATCGAATGTCCATATGCACCCGTGACCGGAGTTGCGAGCACATCGCCGATAGCAAGCCCAGAAGGCACAAGTGCCTCGTTGATCAACACATCGCCGCTCTCGCAATGCTTGCCAACAAGTCGCACAACTTCGGTGCGATCGGCATTGGCTCGTGCTGGCAAAAATGCTTCATACCCGCTGCCGTACATCACTGGTCGCGGATTGTCGCTCATGCCGCCATCGACAGCAACATACATGCGCACACCAGGAATGTTCTTAATCGTGCCGACTGAATACAACGTGACAGCGGCAGACGCAACGATCGATCTACCCGGCTCGACAAACACCGTGATGCCTTTGTTGAGATGAGCCGTTGCGCTGTGCAAGTGACCAGCCCATTCGGTAATTGTTGGTGCTTGCTCGGATGCAACGTATGCGACACCAAGGCCACCGCCAAGAGTGACTTCATCTACGGCAAGTTCATTTGCAAGGTCGACCATGATTTTTGCGGCGAGCGTAAAGTTTTCGGCAGCAAACACATTTGACCCGATGTGGCAATGAATGCCCACGAGTTGCACCGACGAAGAATCGCGTGCGCGTTGCGCAGCCTTGCGAGCGTCACCATTGCCAAGATTGAAACCAAACTTTGAGTCGTCTTGCCCTGTCGACACAAACTCGTGCGTGTGCACATACACGCCGGGAGTAATTCGCAACTGAACTCGCGGTGCTGGCAGGCCTTGCGCATGCAATGCATCCAAACGATCGAGTTCGTCAAAGTTGTCAACAACAATGTGTCGAACCCCTGCCTCAATTGCGGTTCGCAATTCTTCGACAGTCTTATTGTTGCCGTGCATCACACAGTGACTAGCTGGCACTCCAGCATTGAGAGCCACAAACAACTCGCCACCTGTTGCAACATCGAGCAACAAACCTTCTTCGTGTGCAAGGCGCGCCATTGCAGTGCACAAAAATGCCTTCGTTGCGTACACCACTCGCTCGCGCCCAAACCCTGCTACCGCTTCACGACAACGAGCACGCAGATGCTCTTCGTCATACACAAACACTGGCGTGCCAAACTCGGCTGCAACATCTGTCAGTTCGCATCCACCAACACTCATCCGACCATCGGAGTCAATGACAGCATTATCTGGCAACAAGTGTTTTGCAATTACGGTCACATTTGCTCCGGAGTTTCGATGCCCAACAACGCAAGACCTTGCGACATTACGCGCGCCGTAAAATCGCACAATGCAAGGCGGCTCGTGCGCTGCTCGTCATTGGAAGCGCGCATCACTGGGCAATGCTCGTAGAAGGCGCTGAATTCACTGGCCAAATCATACAAATATGTGCACAACCGGTGCGGACTGTATTTGTCGAGCGTGTCCCACACCGCAGTATCAAACTGCAATAACCGCAACACGAGTGCGCGCTCGGCTTCGTGCTCAACAAGCGGTGTGACACCACGGACACTCGCGCGATCCACACCAGCCTTGCGAAAAATGCTGCAAATACGGGCATGCGCATATTGCAAATACGGAGATGTATTGCCATCAAACGAGAGCATGCGCTCCCAATCAAACACATAATCCTTGATCCGATCCGTCGACAAGTCGGCGTATTTAATCGCTCCTATACCCACCTGCTTGGCAATTGCACTGTGTTGAGCATCCGACCAATCTGGATTCTTTTCGCGCACCGCATCTTTTGCGCGCTCAACAGCTTCCGTCAGAAGAGCATCAAGCTTGACAACTTCACCACTGCGGCTCTTCAAAATCTTGCGGTCACTACCCAGCACGTTTCCAAATGCAACGTGCACCATCTGCGTCGTTTCAGGCACCCATCCAGCCTTGCGCGAGACAACTCCAACCATCTCGAGATGTTGGGCTTGTGGTGCGCCAACGATATACAAAATAACTGTTGCACCGAGTCGTTCGACACGATCGATCACGCACGCCAAATCGCTTGTCGCGTAGTTGTAGCCACCATCTGTTTTACGAATGATGAGCGGCAACGGTTCATTGTCGCGGTTGACAAAACCATCGACAAATACAACTTCTGCACCGTCACTCGTCTCAAGCATCTTTGCTTTGTTTAAGCGCTCAACAACTTCTGACAACAGATTGTTGTATGCACTCTCACCCATGATGTCATCAGATGTGAGCAAGACGTCAAGCGACCTGTACACGCGATCGAAATAGCGAGTGCTCTCGCCCACCAACAACTTCCACATGCGCAATGTCTCTGCGTCGCCACCTTGCAACAGCACTACTCGTGCACGTGCGCGATCTTTAAAGGTTTCGTCGGCTTCAAATTTGGCACGAGCTTGCTTGTAGAACGAATCGAGATCACCAACTGAAAGTTCGTTTGCTGCCTCGGTCTCGCCGAGGTCAATCAAGTGTTCGATCAGCATTCCAAAGGGCGTGCCCCAGTCGCCAATATGGTTTTCGCGAATCACTTTGTGACCAACAAACTCGAGCATGCGCACAATTGCGTCACCGATCACTGTTGATCGCAAGTGCCCAACATGCATTTCTTTGGCCACGTTTGGCGCCGAATAATCGATCACAACAGTTTGTGTTTTGGTCGCGCTCGAAACACCCAGTCGTGGGTCGGCCGCAGCACGGGCGAGTTCGGCTGCTAAAAACTCGGGAGCAAAAGTGATGTTGATAAAGCCTGGCCCTGCAATCTCAAAACTGCTGCACACACTCGACAAGTCGGCGTCATCAAGAACAAGTTGCGCGACCTCACGCGGGGTCTTACCCAATTGCTTTGCAAGAGCCAACGATCCGTTGACTTGAGCATCTGCACGATCACTTCTGCGAACGACCGCATCAGCATCAGCTTCCGAGATACCACCAATACGAGCAAAAGTCGGCTTCAGCCGCTGCGCGATGGTAATTATCGGATCGGCCATAGTCCTTCTATTGTTGCCGACCCGAGGGTCTCTTGCCCTATACCTTTCGAACCACGCTCGATTTGAGGTACATCGCACCAAAGCCGTCGACTTTGCAGTCAATATCGTGATCGCCGTTGTCGCGCACCAAACGAATATTTCGTACCTTCGTGCCAACTTTGATCGACACTGGCCTGCCCTTGACCTTGAGGTCTTTGACCACAGTGACCGTGTCGCCATCTTGCAGAATGTTGCCCGCGGTGTCTTTGATCACCGAGAGTTCATCACTTGTCGCCTCAGACGAATCTTGATCAGACGAAATAGCTGCCCACTCATGTCCACATTCTGGGCACGCGAGCAACTCACCTAACTCGTATGTATAGACACAGGCACATTTTGGGCACGGCGAAAGTTCACTCATTCGCCAACACTACGATATGTGCAATTGCCCTCGTAGCTCAGTGGATAGAGCGTCGGTTTCCGGAACCGCAGGTCGCATGT
>JBIHZV010000118.1:0-2674 GCA_044240275.1 Ilumatobacteraceae bacterium
TGTTGCTCCTCATCAACGTTTCACAAACTGTGCAGGCAACACTGACCGGCATTGTGGCCAATAGTTTGTTTGGCCCTGCCGGTGTAGCGGTTGGTGTTGCGCTCAACGTCGTGTTGTTTTTTGTGCTGGCAGAGGCCGTGCCAAAAACGTATGCACTGCTTAACCCGATTAAGGGCGCGACGATCACTGCGCGACCAATCGAGTTTGTTGTTCGATTTTGGCCACTGCGCATCACATCGGGTTTGCTGATTCGTCTTACGAACGTCATTGTCAAGGGCAAGGGTCTTGCGCAGGGTCCCTTTATTGGCGAACAAGAGTTTTTGGGGATAGTTGAAGCAGCCGCTCATGACAGTGTCATCGAACACGAAGAGCGTGAGCTCATTGAATCCGTTATTGAGTTTGGCGACACGATGGTACGAGAGATTATGGTTCCACGTCACGACGTGGTGTTCCTCGACGATGACATGACAGTCACGGCGGCCCTTGACAAAGCGGTGGTTGAAGGCTTCAGTCGTTTGCCAGTGTTCAGAAAAGACGATGATGACGTGGATGACGTCGTTGGAATTGTGTATGTCAAAGATTTGGTGATTGCGGAGCGCTCGGGCAAGGGTGTAAATATTTTGCGCGATTTGGTGCGCTCGGTTGAGGTAGTACCAGAGACAAAACTTGTTGCAGACTTGATGCGGGGAATGCAAGCAAAGAAATTCCATATGGTGATCGTTGCCGACGAATATGGCACAGTGACTGGGCTTGCAACATTGGAAGATTGCTTGGAAGAACTAGTGGGCGAGATTGTGGATGAACACGATGAGGAGGACGATTCGTTGAGGTTGTTGCCCAACGGTGACTTGCTTGTCGACGGATCAATGTCAATTGGTCGCTTGAACGATGAGATTTCTACGAAGATCCCTGAAACCGAGTACGACACCATTGGCGGATTTATCTTCGGAATGCTTGGTCGCGTGCCCGCCGTAGGGGACTCTGTCGAACATCAGGGATGGAAGTTCTCAACCGAAGAATTGGACGGACGACGAGTGCAGAAGGTGCGGGTCAGCACAATTACTGAATGACGACTATTGTCGCGTTCATGGAAATTTCACTAGAAGGCAAAGTTGCGCTGGTAACGGGTGCATCGCGTGGTATTGGCAAGGCAATCGCGAAGTCTTACGTAGAAGCTGGCGCAAAGGTCATGCTGATGTCGCGAAAGGAAGATGCTTTACGAGCCACAGCTGATGAGATTGGTGGAGACACTGCAATTTTTGCAGGTAATGCTGGCGAAATTGAAACCGCGCAAATATGTGTTGCCGCGACGATTAAAAAGTTTGGACAGATTGACATCTTTGTCAACAACGCTGCGACCAATCCGTATGCGGGACCGACCTTAGGCATTGACCCCGCACGATATGACAAAACTTTTCAGGTCAACCTGCGTGGCCCTTTGTTTTGGTGTCAGGCGGTTTGGGAGGCTTGGATGATTGATCACCCCGGAGTCATCATCAACATTGCATCTGTTGGCGGGTTGCGTGCCGAAGGAAATCTCGGTGTGTACAACCTAACAAAGGCAGCTCTCATCCATTTAACAAAGCAGCTCGCTGGCGAGCTTGGACTGACTCGGGTGGTCGGAATTGCTCCTGGGTTGGTGCAAACTGACTTTGCACAGATGTTGGTTGATAATTATGGTGATGCACTTGCCAAACGCTTGCCGACCAAACGACTTGGAGTTCCCCAAGACATTGCAAACCTTGCAACATTTTTGGCCTCGGATCTAGCGAGTTGGATGACCGGAGAAACTTATTTGATCGATGGTGGAGCAGGAGTGTCTTCGGGCGGAATGTAGTTGTTTAACTGTCGAGGCTTAGCAATGCTTGTACGTCAACTTTTCCGAGACTTGTTCGAGGAATCTGCGAAAGCACCATAACTTGTTGTGGTGCACAAAATGCAGGGAGGCTCTGCTTGACGTGTTCGCGCAAATCGGACAGCAACTTTTCGTTAGAAATGTGAGTCGAATCATTGAGGACTACGTAGGCAACGACTCGTTGACCCCACGTTGCATCTTGCGTGCCGCGCACGACGACCTGATTGACGGCTACATGAGAAGAAAGAGATTTCTCGATTACAGAAGGCCAGACATTCTCGCCTCCAGTGATGATCATGTCGGATCGTCTGCCGTGAACGATAAGTTTGCCGTCGTCAAGGATCTCGCCTATATCGCCAGTTGCATACCAGCCGTCTTCCATTGAGATGGTTTGACCATCACAATACGCGCGCATCAGCATTGGACAGCGCAAAAAAATCTCTTCTTCAGTGATTCTGACTTCGACATTATTGAGTGGCTGACCGTTGTACACAACACCGCCGCCGGTTTCGGTCATTCCATAGGTTGTGATCACATTGGTCGGCAAATTGGCTGGTGCGCTACTGCCGCCAAGCAAGATGGTTTTAAATAGGGAAGTGTCGATGCGTGAAAGTGCAGTTGCCACCAGCGAAGTATGCGTGATGCCATTTTTTGATGCAGCTTGTACCTCTGTTGCATCAAAGGTTGGATGAAGCGTGAGTTTGGCACCTGTGTGTAGAGCACGGACAAGTACTGAAAATCCGCCTACATGAGAAACCGGGATGCAGACGAGCCAGTGATCATCTGAGGTGAGTTGAAGACGTGAGGCACTTGACTGCG
>JBIHZV010000119.1:0-2647 GCA_044240275.1 Ilumatobacteraceae bacterium
AAACATGTCGGCGCCCAAAACATAACGACCGATCAAAATGAGATCGCTTGGTGCTTCATTGATCGCAGGTTTTTCTACAACGCCAGTAACTGTGACAACACCCTGTTTGTCGGGAGCACCCGTGGTCTTTACGCAACCATATGCGCTCACGTCGCTCATCGGCACTTGCTTAAGACCCACCACATGCTTGCTACCCGCATCGTGCATCTTCCACATCTGTGTCAGCAACGATGCATCGCCCATCAATTCGTCGGGCAACAATACGGCGAATGATTCGTTGCCAACAGCTTGACGCGCGCACGCAACTGCATGCCCGAGACCACGCGGCACATCTTGATATGCGACGGTGATCTTGACATCGGTTCCAATGAGTGAAAGTCGATCCGCCAGTTCGGTGCGACCACTGTCGCGCACTCGCTTCACCACATCGGGAGAAGGCACCAAGTAGGCCTCGATGCCGCTCTTGGCTTTGTTTGACACCACAACGATGTGGTCACACCCAGCGCCAATTGCTTCATCCATCACGAGTTGGAGGGCAGGCGTGTCAAAGATGGGCATTAATTCTTTTGGCACCGCCTTGGTCGCAGGCAAAAATCTGGTTCCCAACCCAGCAGCGGGGATAACAGCGGTGTGCATTGCCACCCTTGCATCCTAGAATTGTTGACCTGATGCCAACGTATGTCTACAAATTCATTGATTCTGGCGAGACGATTGAGGTCTATCAGGCTTTCACCGACGACCCATTGACCGAGTTGGCCCACCCCCAAGACGGTGTCGTGAAGCCAGTCAAAAAGGTATTCACCCCTGTTGGCGTTTCCTTTAAGGGCGGCGGCTTTTACAAGACCGACAGCAAATCGACTTCGAGCAGCACAACCCCAGCATCAACTTCGTCAACGAGCTCCTCGACCCCAGCGTCATCTGAGAGCACGACTGCTGCGCCAGCAGCAGCACCTGCTGCAACGCCTGCAGCACCAGCCAGCACGCCCGCTTCGTAACACAGTTTTAATTCCCCGCATTTAGTGTGTGCCTCGCGCACACAACAATGCATGAACAACAAACTGGTACCAGCATCGCTGCACAAACTTGTAGTCGCCATCGCTCCTGTCATTACACGCTTTCGCGAAATGAGCGCAGCCAACTACTTGGCGTTGTGCCGAAACAATCGTCGTCGACAACAAGTCATTGCAGGTCTCGTGTGTTGTGCTGGGTTGACATTCTTTGTGACGTTGTCACGCATGCAATCAGCAACCGCATCTCTCGGACTCACCACACCAGTGCTCATTGCCACAAGCAGCATCGAGCCGGGCGACACCATCTCGACACAGTTGTTTAGTCTGCGCACGCTTCCTCGCTCTGCAGTTTCCCCAACCGCACTGCACGATCTGCAATTTGGTTTAGTCGCTCAACAATCAATCTCGATTGGCGAATTACTCACCACCACAAACACCGGCATGACCGCTTCTACGCAATTACAACTTCCAATTGGTTTGCGATCAGTGGCTATCGTGCCGCCTGCGGCACTTCCACCAATGCAAGTTGGAGATCACGTCGACATCATCGCCAATGGCGTAGTGCTAGCTGCCGACGCACTCGTGCTGAGCCTGATGGAAAACAAAACTGGCACGGTCACTGGAGCAGTCATTGGTGTAATAGTCGCTGTGCCAGCAGAATTGTCTGCGGCAGTCGCAAGCGCTGCAGCAATAGGCGATGCAACGTTGGTGGTATCGAGTTAGCGAGCTTGTCTAACGGATTGAGCTAGCAGCAAGCAACAACACGCCTGTGCCAAGAAGTACTCGATAAACAACGAATCCGTTGAAGTTGCGGCTGCGCAACATGCGCATCATTCCCCACATGGCTACCCAACCAGAGATGCCTGCAGCAACAATGCCAACAATCATTGGTGTGAGCAAGCCCTCAGGTATGCCGTCATTGGCAAGTTTTGCCAACTCAAACACCACTGCTCCACCAATCACCGGCACGCTCATCAAAAAACTCACTCGTGCAGCGGCATCGCGAGAAAAACCAAACTTGCGCGCTGCAGTAATAGTGATGCCCGAGCGCGAGGTGCCCGGATTGAGGGCGAGCACTTGGGCAAGACCGATCAGCATTGCATCACGAGCGGTAAACGAGCTTTCTGTGCGCTCGCCAGCCAGGCGATCGGCCCACAACAACACAAGTCCAAAAACGATGAGCGAAATAGCAATCATTACTGGCGAACCGAGTTTGTCGGTCACCCATTGTTCGCCAATTGCGCCTGCAATTCCAGCAGGAATCGCTGATGCAACAAAGAGCCACGCCCTTCGGCCCATCTGTTTGTCTGCACGCTTGGGTGCCACGACCAAACGCAAACCTTCACGCACATAACCAACGAGATCTTTTCGCAAGTAAAACAACACGGCAAGCAAAGTGCCCAAATGCAATGAAGTATCGAATGCTTTTTCAACAGCTGCGCCATTGGCCAGATTGCCAAAGTCATTCCACCCAAACAACCAAGGCACCAACGCCAAGTGCCCGCTAGACGAGATGGGCAAAAATTCGGAAAGCCCTTGCACCAACCCGAGGATGATTGCGTGAAGAATTGGCATAGGTACAGGTTTAGTGGATCGTCTTAAACAAAAATGGTTTCAAGATCCAAAATGCTTGCGAT
>JBIHZV010000048.1:0-8294 GCA_044240275.1 Ilumatobacteraceae bacterium
TGCATCAATCTTGAAACGGTCTGTTGTTCGCTAGCCTGATCATCAGTGGCTGACATCCTCTTAATTGCTGGTCTCTCTGGCGCTGGTCGTTCTCAGGCTGCAGATGATCTCGAAGATGTTGGTTGGTTCGTTGTTGACAATATGCCGATCGCATTAATTGACAAAGTGGTTGAACTCGCTGCAACGGGAGAGCAATCCCAACTTGCTCTGGTGGTCGGATCTGCAACTCATCAAACGGATGCTGTTGTTGTCGTGCACCGATTGCGTGAAGCTGGCCACCGAGTACGGGTCTTATTCTTAGATGCGTCAACACCCGAATTGGTCAGACGTTATGGAGCCACAAAAAGAAAGCATCCACTAGCCAGTCGATTCTCGAGCGTGGAAGAAGCAATTCACGAAGAACGGTCGATTCTTGAGACGGTGAAGGGGGCTGCTGATTTGGTTATTGACACTTCGAGCCTCAATATCCATCAATTGAAGTCACAGATTGTTGAGTTGTTTGCACCAGGTGGTGACAGGGATGTGATGCAGCTTTCGCTGGTGTCGTTTGGTTTTAAACATGGCATTCCGCTTGATGTTGACATGGTGTGGGACGTCCGGTTTCTGCCGAACCCGCATTGGGAAGAGCACCTACGTGAATTGTCGGGGCTGGATGAGGCGGTTAAATCATTCACCATTGATCAACCCTTGGCGCAAGAATTCCTCGTCAAATCGCAGGACATGCTGGAATTTTTGTTGCCTGCGTACAAAGCTGAGGGCAAGAGCTATTTGACTATTGCCATTGGTTGTACAGGTGGCCGGCACCGGTCTGTTGCTGTGACAGAGGCCATCGGGTTATGGCTGGCAGCGAATGGTCTGCGACCGCGCATTACCCACCGTGACATCTTCAGGTAGGTATTGAGGCTCACGTAATTGGTTCGTGCGTTAACGTCGTGCGCTAATATCGGTCGCTATGGCACAGACACCTATACGAGTTGGTATTAACGGATTTGGACGAATTGGTCGCAACTTTTTTCGTGCAGTGAATGCAGCGAATGCACCGATCGAGATTGTTGCGGTTAACGATCTTGGTTCCATCAAGACGATGGCTCACCTCTTGAAGTATGACTCGGTACTCGGTATTTTGCCGAACGAGATCATTCCAGTTGAAGACGGCATTTCGGTTGATGGCAAGGTGCTGAAGGTCTTGCAGTTTCGTGATCCGAAGGATCTTCCGTGGAAGTCGCTTGGTGTTGATGTTGTTATTGAGTCGACTGGTTTTTTCACCGACCGCGACAAAGCAGCAGCACATTTGGACGCTGGTGCGCCTTTAGTTATTGTTTCCGCACCGTCTACTGGCGCCGACGCTACGTTTGTCTATGGGGTGAATCACAAAGAGTTTGATCGCACCAAACATAAGGTGATCTCGAATGCAAGTTGCACTACCAACTGCTTTGTGCCAATGGTGAAAGTGCTTGATGACGCCTTTGGTATCGAGCAAGGCTTGATGACGACAGTGCACGCTTACACGGGTGACCAGCAATTGGTTGACGGACCGCACAGTGATCTGCGTCGCGCGCGCGGTGCAGCAATCAACATCACGCCAACTGGCACTGGAGCAGCTCGAGCAACAGCGCTTGTGCTCGAATCAATGAAGGGCAAATTGGATGGAACATCATTACGTGTTCCTGTCCCGACTGGCTCGATCACCGATTTCGTTGCAGTGCTCAAGAAGGCAGCGACAAAGGACGAGATCAATGCAGCATTTAAGAAAGCTGCAGCAGGTGAGTTGAAGGGCGTGCTCGAGTACACCGAGGCACCAATCGTTTCGAGCGACGTTGTGACCAATCCACACAGTTGTGTTTTCGATAGCGATTTGACGATGAGTATGGGCACACTTGTGAAGGTGCTCGGATGGTATGACAATGAGTGGGGCTATTCGAATCGCTTGGTCGATTTGACCCGCCATGTCGGTTCGGCAAAATAGTTCGTTGTTCATGACAACACTGCCTCTCTTGGAGGATTTGGGAGATGTGCGTGGCAAGCGAGTGCTCGTGCGTACCGACTTCAACGTGCCTATGTCTGGCGCCGATGATGCTCGTGTAATTGTTGACGATTTTCGAATAGTTTCGGCTCTTCCAACAATCCAATATTTGACTGACCGTGGTGCAACTGTTGTTTGTGCAAGCCACTTAGGAAGACCCAAAGGCGCGCCGTCTGCCAAATATTCGATGGCTCCGGTAAAAAAAAGACTGGCAGAACTCGCACCTGGTGTGGAACTCCTCGAGAATTTGCGTTTTAATCCAGGCGAAGAATCCAACGAACCCAAGTTTGTGGCCGAACTTGTTGCGGGGTTCGATCTCTATGTAGATGATGCGTTTGGTGCAACTCATCGAGCGCATGCATCAATAGTTGGTCCTCCAAAAACTTTGCCGTCAGCGGCTGGAAGATTGTTGCAGCGAGAAATTGAAGTGTTGGGTGCGTTGCGCGAAAAGCCCAGTCGACCCTTTGTTGCGGTGCTTGGTGGCGCGAAGGTGAGTGACAAAATTGGTGTTATCGAGGCACTCCAGGAGCGCGTGGATGCTTTCATTATTGGCGGGGGAATGTGCTTTACATTTTTGGCGGCAAAGGGCTATCCGGTTGGCGACTCAATCTGCCAACCAGAATTGATTGATGTCTGCAAGAAATTGTTGGAGGGCAAAGTGCCCATTCATTTACCAGAAGACATTGTTGGCTTGGATGCAGATGGCGTTTACGCGACTTATGGAATTCGTTTGCCAAAGGGTTCAAAAGGACTTGATATCGGTCCAGGATCTGCGGCCGCGTTCACGGACATCATCATGGATGCACGCTCAGTTTTTTGGAATGGACCAATGGGCATGTTTGAAGACGCGAGGTTTGCAAACGGCACAAGAACTGTTGCCCAAGCGATGGCAGACACAAAAGCTTTTACTGTCGTTGGTGGAGGCGACTCCGCTGCTGCGCTCGCACAATTCAAACTGGATGATGAAGTAGATCATGTTTCAACAGGTGGCGGCGCGTCGCTTGAGTATCTAGAGTTAGGCGACCTTCCTGGTCTTGAAGCGTTGCGAGGAGCACCACGTGTCAAATGAACAAGTACGAAGACCGCTTATTAGCGGTAACTGGAAGATGCATCACAATCATTTTGAAGCAATTCAGTGTCTACAGAAGCTTGCGTATCTGTTAACTAAAGATGACTATGCGGCTTGCGATGTGAGCGTGCATCCACCTTTCACCGATATTCGTAGTGTTCAAACACTTATCGACGCAGATGAATTGAAAGTTTCATTGGGTGCCCAACACTGCCATTGGGAAGATAAGGGAGCATTTACCGGAGAGGTCAGTCCGTTGTTTTTGAGCAAACTCAATGTGCAATACGTGATCTGTGGACATAGTGAGAGACGTGAGATCTTTGGTGAGTCCGATGAAGACGTTGCAAAAAAGGTCACAGCAATTCAGAAGAATCGGATGACACCGATTGTTTGCGTTGGCGAAACTCTTGCGGAGCGCGAGGCAGGTCTAACAACTAGCAAAGTGATGGGGCAGGTGCGATCGGCGCTTGCAGGGCGAACAGCAGATCAAGTTTCATCGATGGTGATTGCTTATGAACCAATTTGGGCAATTGGCACTGGTCGTACCGCCACTTCGTCTGATGCGCAGGCAGTCATTGGAGCGATACGGGCTCAGGTCAATGAGATCTGTGGACCAAAGGCATCCGATTCGGTGCGCCTGCAATATGGTGGCAGCGTCAAAGCGGCCAACATTGCCGAGTTGATGGCTCAGCCGGATATTGATGGGGCGCTAGTGGGTGGTGCAAGTCTCGACCCAGCAGAGTTTGCTCGCATCGTGCAATTTAGGCTTCACCGCTCTTAAGCATTCTTGAGAAGCGACTCGGTGAGTCGTAGGTGTCAATTGCCCACGACTTGCTAGGAGCGCGTCATGTTGTCGTTTTGGATCGTGTTGTTGGATGGCTGCTGAATTGTGCGAAAGTTCCAAGCCGCAATTGGTGTTCGCCCCACGGGACAACATTCGGCCTGCCATTTTCCTGGGTCGCAACGGTAGGATTTAGCCCGTGAGAGAGTTCATCAAAGTCATCACCATCGTTGTCAACGTGGTTTCCATGCTCGCCATGATTGTTGGAGTGTTACTCCATAGTGGTCGCGGCGGCGGTCTCAGCGACATGTTTGGTGGTGGAGGTTCCGCTGCATTAGGTAGTGCCGCAGCGGAGCGCAACCTCAACCGCATCACCACCGTGTTCGCACTTGTGTGGGTGTTTACGGTTGTGGCGTTGGCATTGCTTCTCGCATAAAGAACGGATTACGAAAAGCAGAATTAGTAGTACCACGTCGGAGTGGCGAAATGGCAGACGCACCAGCTTGAGGGGCTGGCGCTCGAAAGGGCGTAGGGGTTCAAGTCCCCTCTTCGACACAAGAGTTTGGTCGCAGGTCCTGGTGAGTGATCACCTACGATAAGTAGATAGTTACGCACTACACACCTAGCGAGATCGCAATAATTCAGAAGCGCACATTGCGCGTCTTGGTGATGAGCCAGATTGCTGGTTCCGCAGCACTTGCTGCAGCAGTCACAGTTGGCGCATTTGTTATTCAAGACATCCTTGGACAGACAACTGCTTGGGGTGGTATTGCATCGGCAACAGTGACGATGGGTACTGCATTTATGTCGCAGATGCTCGCTCGGTTGATGAATGTGCGTGGTCGGCGTAATGGTCTACAAGCTGGATATTTGCTGGCAATATTTGGAGGCTTCATTGCTGGTTATGGAGCCGAGACGAAGACGCTGTGGATCTTTCTCGTCGGGTTGTTTGTTTTTGGCAATGGACAGGCGTCGAATTTACTTTCACGCTACGCCGCTGCCGATTTGGCTACATCAGATGAACGTGGTCGTGCGATGAGTCGTATTTTGTTTGCCTCAACGTTTGGTGCCGTGTTTGGTCCTTTGCTGATAAAGCCGGCAGAGCAAGCAGGCGTGCAATGGTTTGGCTGGGGTCAGTACACCGGTCCATGGATTTTTGCTGGTGCTTTCTTTCTCACCTCGCTCATCAACACAACACTTCGTTTGCGACCAGACCCGCTCGAGGTTGCTGGCAGACTCAATCGACAAGCAGAAGATGGGGCACCGGCGCGACTCTTTTCGGATGCTTTCAAAGCCATACGAATGTCTGGCGACGCGCAGATCGCCGTGATTGCAATGGTGATCTCTCAAATGGCGATGGTTGCAGTGATGACAATGACTCCAGTGCATCTCAGACTGCACGATCACGAGACGGTGAGTGCCTACATAATTTCACTGCACATTGCAGGCATGTACGCGTTTAGTCCGCTGGTGGGAAGATTTGCGGATAAACGTGGTCGGCTGACAACGATTCAGGTGGGCGCTTTGGTGTTGATGGGTGCAACGGTGCTCTCGTCGCTTGCCGGAGATTCGCCGATACTTCTATTTCCAGCTCTGTGGCTGCTCGGTGTTGGGTGGAGTTTTGGATTAATCGGAGGTTCGAGTCTTCTTGTGGATTCAATCGATCAGCAGATTCGGGTGAGGGTGCAAGGGGCAGCAGATTTGATGATGAGTTTCTGCGGTGGTCTCGCTGGTTTTTCGAGTGGGTTCATACGCAAGGCTGTTGGATATCACGTGCTGTCCAATATCGGCACACTTTTGGCTGGTGTCTTGTTGGTGATTGTGATGTGGAAGAAGTCTGGTAAATCAAGAGAAGTTGTCGGTTCGTGAGCACGTGGAAGAACTGGGCGGGTAATGAGCGCGCATTTCCGTTAAAGATTCACGAACCAGAGTGCGAAACCGACATCGTTGCGGTCGTCGGTTACGCGACGGCCTTGCGGCAACGGGTAAAGGTTGTCGGTTCAGGGCATAGTTTTACTGCAATTGCTGTGGCGCCAGATCACCTCGTCAAGATGACTCGCTACAACAAGGTGATTTCGATTGATGCCGACAAGTTGGAAGTGACTGTTGAGTCAGGAATCGTGATTAGCGATCTGAACAAATACCTTGCCAATGCTGGATTTGCTATGCCAAACCTTGGCGACGTGACGTATCAAACTATTTCGGGAGCATTGTCAACTTCAACCCACGGAACTGGTGCTTTACGTACCGGACTTGCGGCACAGATCACTGCTTTTCGACTCGTTGTCGCAAGTGGCGAGGTGTTGATTTGTAGTCAGACAGAAAACACAGAAGTATTCCACTGTGGTCGTGTTGGTCTTGGCGCGTTAGGAATTTTGAGCACAATTACGTTGCGAATTGTTCCGGCATTTCGCTTGCAGGCAGTAGAAGAGCCAATGCGTGTAGACGTGTTGCTCGCAGACATCGAACGACATATTGCAGACAATGACTTTTTCGAGTTTTACTGGATCCCTCACACGGGTTGGGCTCTCACGAAACGTAATAACGTGACTCAACTGCCTGCAGATCCACCTACGCGTTTCAAAACTTGGTTCAACAAGATGTTTATCGAGAATATTGCCTTTGGAGCACTTTGTTACGTGGGTAGGTTGTTCCCGCGGTTTATTCCTCGTCTCTCGAAAGCATTGCCAAGCTCGGGTAGGACGCAATATGTCAATGCGAGTCACCGTATTTTTGCAAGCAAGCGACTTGTGCGATTTTATGAGATGGAATATTCAATTCGGCGAGATGCAGTAGTTGAGGCACTCAACCGAGTGCGCAGAATGGTCGACGAAAAGGGTTTTTTGCTTAACTTTCCAGTAGAGGTTCGATTTACCGCTGGCGACGATATCCCACTCTCGACTGGCAGTGGAAGAGATAATGCGTACATTGCGGTACATGTGTTTAAGGGCATGAAGTACGAGCCATATTTCCGAGAAGTTGAAGCGATCATGAGTGATTACGACGGTCGACCTCACTGGGGAAAGATTCATTTCAAGTCAGCGGTTGAGCTTGAGCACCTGTATCCTGAATGGAAGCGTTATATCGAAGTTCGGAACCGTCTCGATCCCGAGGGTGTGTTCACAAACGACTATTTGCGTCGTGTGTTGGGTCGCTAGTTCGCCTCAACCGTAAATAAACCCCCTAGGTAATTGAGGAGAATTTCATGACTAAGAGCTGGACCGCGCTCGGCGTACCCGAGAGAATCGTTGCAGGACTTTTAAAACGTGGTATCGCAGAGCCATTTCCTGTGCAGGCTGCAACAATCCCAGAATCATTGATGGGTCTAGATATTTGTGGCAAAGCACCAACTGGATCTGGCAAGACTCTTGCTTTCGGCATCGCGCTGGCCGTCAAAGTTGTTAAGTCCAAGCCAGGACGCCCACACGGTTTAGTGCTTGTACCGACTCGTGAGCTTGCCGCTCAGGTCGCAAAAGAAGTCGCGATGCTGTGTGCGGGTGGTGGCATTACTGTCGCTGCTGTTTACGGTGGCGCAGGTTATGGCCCACAAGTGAAGGCTGCACGAGCTGCAAGCATCGTGGTTGCAACTCCTGGCCGCCTAGAAGACTTGATGAAGCGACGCGACCTTGACTTAGGTGCAGTTGCACTTGTTGTTATCGACGAAGCAGACCGCATGGCCGACATGGGTTTCATGCCTGCTGTAAAGCGCATCATGCGTACTATTCCTGGTGGACGTCAGACCTTGTTGTTCTCGGCGACCTTGGATGGCGATGTCGACAACTTGATTCGCGAATTTCAGCGCGATCCTAAGAAGCATCAGGTTGCCGCTGCCGAAAATGGTGGCGAGATCGAGCATTTGTTCTGGAACGTCAATCGCGATGAACGCACACGTATGGTTGCTGAAATAGCCAATCATTACGAGCGTGCAATCGTGTTCTGCCGCACCAAGCATGGATCAGATCGCCTTGCTGGCAACCTTGAGTCGCTGGGAGTTGAAACTTGCGTGATTCACGGAAATCGCAGTCAGGCTCAGCGCGAACGAGCACTAGAGCAATTCCGACGTGGCAAAGCAACAGTGATGGTTGCGACCGATGTTGCAGCCCGCGGTATTCACATCGATGCAGTACCCGTGGTTGTGCACTTTGACTTGCCGGAAGATCCGAAGGATTACATTCACCGCTCTGGTCGCACGGGTCGAGCAGGCGAGAAGGGTGTTGTCATTTCGTTCGTTGACAAGTCGATTCGCAGATCAACTACTCAGTTGACGAAGAACATGCCATTCGATGTCGTCTTTGTTGATCCTCAGTTTGTTGACACATCTGTGCCAGCCCAGTCTCCACGACCGGGTTCAATCGGCACGGTGCACACACTTGCGCTCATCGGCGCAGGCCCTCAGCCCGAATAGGTCACAAGCAAATATC